>NZ_JAADJV010000003.1:0-300000 GCF_011684115.1 Rahnella aceris
ATTTTCTAAATAAAACAGCCCTGTTGCTGCCGACAGTATTTTTGCTTTCCGCCTGTTATGGCAAAACAGATCAGACGCTGTCACCGCCGGAAAATGCCCGGCGAGTAACCATAGCCGTCAGGGTTCCTGAGGGCATTACACTGTTGCCATTGCAAATGCTTTACCGTTCTGAACGGTGCAAGACTAAAAGCTATAACTCGAGTAATGAAGCCTATGAAATTCGCGGATATAACGGTTTTATGCAGGCATTCAACCCGCAGGCAAACAGTGACATTAGACAGCAACGGATTGCCATTGATGGCGGCGGGCCATGCCAGTGGCGGCTTAATTCCATTAAAGTCAGTTTTAAGATTGCTGATGGCAATCCTCTCGTTAAAGGAAAAGAGGTTTTCGCTACTAATTATATCTTCGATTTTGATGATTATGGATTCAGTGATGGTTACGGCACCGGAAGGGCAATGGAAGCCAGCGGGGATATTATTTTAAAGACAGATTTTTTCCCAATGGTTACTTATCACATTGATAATACTACTAGCTTGAAATTTTTTGGTGGAGATACTGGATTTAAACAATGGAGACGCAGATATAAACTTTTTAATACACATCGGATACTTGTTGCACCGAATATTCATTTAACAAAAGTTGTTACACTCATTCCGCCTGAACAAAAAGAGGATAGAGATTTTTCAGCGATTTATCCTGATGGGAGTACCGAAAAAATTCCGTATATTTATCCTAATTACGAAAAACTGCTACCCATGAAATAACGAAGTCATTATGAAGTTACCTTCAGGGAGGAAAAAGTTGAATTCTCAGTGTAAATAAAGCCCCGCGGGTCTGCACCGGCGGGGCTTTGTCGCGCGGTGCTGATATCTTAAACCTGCGCCTCCAGCCTCACCCGCTGCTGTTCCATCCCGGTAAAAATAGCGTCTGCCAGTTCAGGAGGAAACGAAGCAGGGAGCTGCCTTGCGACATTTTCAATAACGACCGGTACGAGCTCGATGAGCTCATCGATCATGGTTTCTATTTGCCGTTTACCTAACCCGCTCTGCTCGCCCTGCTTAATCCAATGCCTGCGCAGGATCTTGCTGATCAGGTAATAAATTATCAAAATAATCGCGAACCACATTGCCGCGATGCACCTGATTACCCGGCGTAAACGGCAGGGAAAGCGACAAAGGTCGCCCTTGTGGGTCCTCTGTCCATTCGGGCGAGTACTGTAAACGATCCTCGCCTTTTTGCTTATCCCAGTACCCCACAGGAATACCGTTCATCCATATCGCTAAACGCTGCTGCGCACGACGCATATCATCACCATTGTTCCTTTCTGGCGGGCGTACTTAAATAATCCGGCTTGATTTCCTCCATAGAGGGTTTTTCAGGATCGGATTGTGAGGAAAACACCATCTCAATGCCCAACACATTAAATACCCGAAACAGCCGGTCAAGGCTGGCAGTAGCAGGGTTTGCCTCCAGTCGGGCATATGTCTGCTGGGTCACGCCCAGTTTTTCTGACACATCCTTTTGCGTCAGACCTTTTTCCTTACGGAACCCCACCAGTAACGGACGGAGCTGGTTAAGTGTTTTTAACGGATAGACTGTATTCATTATTTTGGCTCTGGTATCGCGGTTCTTATACAGATTATAGGCTGTATTCAGCACATTACACCCTAAAGGCTGTAAAAACAAAATACAGCCTGCAAGCTGTTAAAGATAAATACAGTTTATAAGCTGTAATTTGCCCACTACTGCCCCCTCATGCTCAAATACCGGTTTCACGCCCGGATGAAACCTCATGAAAAAAAGCGAATTTATCGCTCAGGATTTACTGAGCAAGATTTATCAGAACAGCGGATCGCTGCCGGAGAAGTTACCGCCGGAGCGCCAGTTAGCGGAAGAATACGGGGTTTCGCGCTTTACCGTGCGCAAGGCGCTGGAAAAACTGGTGAGCATCGGGGCGGTGCGCATTGTGCAGGGCTCGGGAATTTACATTAACCCCGGCGTGAGCAGTAATCCGCTGGTGTACAACTCGATCACCGAAAAGAAATTCGCCGAAATCAGCTTTAAAATGCTGGAGCTGCACAAGCGGCGGCCGGATAAAGAAGAGCAGCAGGTTTTCGATCTGAATGTGGATGATTTTATCTGGGCATTCATCCGTTTGCGGCGTATCAGCCAGCGCAACGTACAGATTGAATACTCCCGTATGCCTGCCCGTGAATTTGGTGATCTGAATCAGAAGACCATCGAACATTCCATTCAGCAATATGTTCTGAGCAAGGGCTATGCGATTTCACATTCCCTCACCCGCTATCAGGCGGTGACAGTCAATAAAGAACAGGCGCACATCCTGGGATGTAAAAAAGGCATTGCCGCCATGCACATTACCAACAGAGGCATTTTGCAGGGCGGCAAAGTTTATGCGTTCAGCGACATTATCGACATCGATTATTCCTGTACCTACATCATCCCGTTTAATCAGGACAATCTGGCTTTCCGCCAGAAGTAACACCCTGTTGTCAGGGCGTGTGGATCACGCCGTCCGGCAGGCGGCTTTGCGTCCATTCATGCGGACGGTACACCACCGGAAATTCAGCCGCAGCCTGGCTGTTAAAGCCCACACCAATGCCCGCTTCTTCTCCCGGATAGAAATACCCGTTCTCCGGTGCCCGTGCGCCCGGAAAGACCTGCTGCGTGTTAGCCGGATACGCGACAAATTCCTGAATTGCCGCATTATGCAGATGAATATTCAGATGCGTATTCACGGCTGCACCAATCGGCGTCATATCAGGCGGACAATGCCACGCCAGTCGCACGCCAAAGCTCTGACAGAAATGCGCCAGTTTTAATGCCGGTGTGATACCGCCGATTTGCGAAACATGGCAGCGGATAAAGTCTATGCGGCGGTTAATAACCAGTTCTTTCCATTCCGCCGGATTATTAAATAATTCACCGGTCGCCAGCGGCACCGCAGTCTGGCTGCGGATTTGCGCCAGCCATTCGTTCTGGTCCGGCGGCAGAATATCTTCGATAAAGTAAGGCCGGTACTGCTCGACGGCTTTGGCGAACTGCACCGCCTGCTGCGGGAACAGCCGTTCGTGAACGTCATGCAGAATGTGGAACTGATTGCCGTATTTTTCACGCAGCGCTTTGAACATCGCCAGCGTGTTGTCGATGTACTGATCCTGATCGTAATACGCACCCGCCGTCGGTTGGCGGGTGCTGTGGAAATCACGCGCATTACCGCCGTAAAAACCTAGCTGGCAGCGGATATGGCGGTAACCTTCAGCCAGCAAGCGATCCACTTCACCGTACAATTCTTCCAGCGTTTCACCGGCCGCATGGCTGTACGCCGTGACGGCATCTTTCGATTTACCGCCAAACAGATGATACAGCGGCATATCTGCCAGCTTGCCTTTGATATCCCACAGCGCCATATCAATGCCCGCAATGGCGTTATTGATCACAGGTCCGTTACGCCAGTAAGCGTTCACCATCATCATCTGCCACAAATCTTCGATGTGATTGGCATCGCGGCCGATCAAAAGCGGTTTGAGATATTCATCCACCATCAGTTTGACCGCCAGCGGGCGCTGCTGGAATGTCGCGCAGCCCAGACCGAAAATACCACGATCAGTTTCAATTCTGACCACCACTAAATTATGACGATCAGGGCGCGTTATCTGACATTCGATATGAGTAATCAGCACAGGCTGCATGATAAATCCTTAATAAAGACCGTAATTCCTTTTCACAAAAAGGCGGCGGGAATATTCGTATAGAGGTTATTTCAACGTATTTTTATACTGCTTGTAAACCTAAAATTCAGGCTTTTATTTTGGTTTGAAAGCATGGCTGAATATCGCCAAAAAACAGACCAATTTAACCATGATGCACTAAACCAGCACCGATCAGTGAAGTTCTGTGACGGGGATCCTGTTTTATTGGTTTGTTTTTAAAAATATCCCTCATTACACTCCTCTTCACTCAAATAAAGAATAATTGATTTTTTCGTCGCGGGGTTCAGGGTGAATACAGAAATAATGCTCTCGGTAATTAAACTGGTGGGCGGTGCGGGAAATATTAATAAAGTCTGGCACTGCATGACCCGCCTGCGTTTTGATTTACGCGACGAAAATAAAGTGGCCTGGGATGAGATTAAAAATCTGCCCGGCGTGCTCGGCGCGCAAAGCCAGAGTGATCAGGTGCAAATCATCATCGGACCAAAGGTGAATGTCTGGTACGAGGCCATCGTGTCGCAACTGGATCCGGTGAGCGGCAACGCCGAAACACCAACAGGAAATGTTTCCACAAAAGGAAGAAAAAGCCTGGTATCGATGTTCATGGATACTGTCTCCGGCGTGTTCGGCCCGATCGTTCCGGCCATTGCGGGCGCGGGGATGATTAAAGGTTTACTGGCCGGACTGATTGCCCTGAAAGTCATATCGGCTAAAAGCGAAACCGTGATGATCATCGATTTGATCGCCAGCGGCGTATTTTACTTCCTGCCGTTTTTCCTCGCGGTTTCTGCGGCGAAGATCTTCAAAACCAATGAATATCTGGCCGCTGCCGTAGCCGCCTGCCTGATGTACCCGACACTGATGGACGCGGCGAAAGCACTCGCCAGCCACACGGCCGGGGCACCGACAGCGTTGTATTTTATGGATGTGCTTCCGGTGTCTGTTTTCAACTATTCGGCAAGCGTCATTCCGGTAATTTTCTCGGTGCTGGCGCTGAGTTACATCCATCGCTGGGTCGATAAAATCATGCCGGATGTGCTGAAAACCGTCTTTACACCAACGCTGACACTGTTTATCGCGGCGCTGGTATCACTGACGCTGATTGGTCCGGCGGGGATTTATCTCGGTAAGTTGCTGGCGTTTGGCATCCAGGGATTGTTCGATGTATCGGCGGTGTTTGCGGGCTTTATTGTCGGCGCGATCCGCCCGGTGGCGATCCTCACCGGCATGCATCACGCCATGACGCCAATTGCGTTGCAGAACTTTACTGATCAGGGCTGGGACATGCTGATGCCGATGATGTTTATGGCCAACATGGCGATTGCCGGATCCACCTTTGCGATTTATTTCCACGTTAAAACCCGTGAACAAAAATCCGTGGTGCTCTCTGCGGCGATTTCCGGCTTGCTGGGGATCACCGAACCGGCATTATTCGGCGTGCTGACGCGCTACAAAAAAGCCTTTATCGCCACCACCATCAGCAGTTCCGTGGCGTCGGCATTTATCGCGTTCTTCGGAGTGCGTTTGTACGGCTATATTCTGTCGAGCATTTTCAGCCTGCCCGCTTACATCGGTCCCTATTTCATTTACATTCTGATGGGCGTAGTGCTGTCACTGGGGCTGTCGTTTACGCTGACCTACCTGATGGTCGTCAAAAACAAAGGCACCGAACAATCGGTGCCTTTGGTGAATCAAACGCGCTGAGATTTATCAGGCCGCTGTCTTTGAATGCGTAAGCTCAGACAGCGGTGCATTCTGAATAAGATTGGTCAGACGCCCGATATTTTCGATTTCCACTTCAATCTTGTCATTCTCATGCAGGAACAACGGCGGTACGCGGGTTTTACCCACACCGCCCGGTGAACCGGTCATGATCACATCGCCCGGAGAAAGCTGGGTGAAGGTGCTGATGTAGGCAATCATCTGCGGAATGGTGTGCACCATATTGGCTGTGGTGTCGTCCTGCACCAGCCGGTCATTCAGCCAGGTTTTGATACTCAGATTTTGCGGGTCGCCGACTTCATCCGGCGTCACCATCCACGGGCCAAATGCGCCTGTCGATGGCCAGTTTTTACCTGCGGTATACCATTTATGCTGCCAGTCGCGTACTGAGCCATCCATGTAGCAGCTGTAACCGGCGACAAAATCGAGTGCGTTTTCTGCTGAAATATTGCGGCCCGTGCGGCCGATAATAATCGCCAGTTCGCCTTCATAATCAAACTGCTCAGAAGAAGCCGGTTTAATGATGGTGCCGTTGTGACCGACCTGCGAATCCGCGAAGCGGACAAACAATGTCGGCGCGTCGCTGGTTTCATTAAATTCTTTGCGTTTTTCCGCGTAGTTCATGCCCACGCCGAAAATTTTGCCCGGCCTGTCGATAACCGGCAGGAAACTGATGTCATTCAGTTGAAGATCCGCAGGGGACTCAACATAGCGTTGCAGTTCTGCAAGTGAATGGCGTGCCATGAATTCGTTAATATCGCGGCATCCTGAGTGACTGCCGACGTCGACAATCCCCTCTTTTTGGTAGATACCGAAGCTTTTGGTGTGGTCTTTATTGATGGTGAAATTAACAATTTTCATAGATGCACTTAGATTCTTATTTTACTTAAAACAGGTAAATTCGCTGGCGTTCGTGTTGCGAAAACGGCGTGCCGGTCACAACGTTGGCGTGATTATTGACCCTGCCTCTCATGCCTTCTACTATATTTTATTATCAAATTGATGAATTTCAGGAATCAATGTTAAATAACAGAGACTTAGAGTATTTCGTGACGGCTGCGCAGATAATGAATTTGAGACTTGCGTCACAAAATTTAAATATAACTCAGCCTGCGCTTTCGAAATCCATCACCCGTTTAGAGAAAGAACTGAACATCAAACTGTTCAAACGGGCAGGTCGCGGGCTGGAACTGACCGAGGCGGGACGGGTGCTTTATCAGCGTGGTTTAGCGCTGCAAAGTTCCTATCTTGAGCTTGGGGAAATCATGAATGAACTGAGCAGCGGCGCGGGCGGTATCGTTCGCGTGGGTGTCTCAGGTTCTGCGACACAATTCTTACTGCCTGAAATCTGTAAAATGCTGCAATCGCAGGTGCCGAATATGAAACTGGAAATCCAGATCGGCATGAACGATGTGCTTTTTACGTTGCTGGAACGTCATGCGATCGATGTGATCATCGGTCCGCTGGTCAACTACGACAGCCCGGTGGTGCAGTTGCCGGTAACCGCCGACCGGGTGATCGTCGCCGCGTCACGCGATCACCCGCTGGCCGGTAAACCCGCCAGCCTGCGTGAACTCAGCCGTTATGGCTGGATTTTACCGGCGAAAACCGTGTCGATGCGCCAGTGGCTGGATAAAATGTTCTATGAAAATCATTGCTCACCGCCAGACGTGAAAGTGGAAATCAGCTCACTGGCGTCGGTGCCGGGGCTGATTGCGAAAAGCGGATTGCTGAGCTTTTTGTCGGAGAATATTCTGGTCGAAGAAGAATTCCTTTCGCGGCTGATCCGTATCGATAACGACCAGTTAGTGATGGAACGCCGGGTCGGGATCACCTGGCTGGAAGGTGCGTTTCTTTCACCGGCCACACAGAAAGTGATCGACGTGACCAAAAGCGTTGGGCAAAAAATGCAGATGGAAGCCCGCCGGATCATGGAAGACTGAAATCCGGCGGGCTTGTTTTTACACCAGATGGCAGGCCACGTAATGACCGCTTTCTACCTCACGCAGTAACGGAATTTCTTTATGACAACGGTCGGTTGCACACGGGCAGCGGGTATGGAAACGACAACCGGCAGGCGGTTTTGACGGATCCGGAATTTCACCACTGACCATCGCCACCGGCTCACTGTCCGGATCCAGCGTCGGCACCGCCGCCAGCAGCGCCTGCGTATACGGATGCAGGGGCTGACAGAACAACGCATCGCGGCTGGCCGTTTCCACTAACTGGCCGAGATACATCACCGCCACGTCATCACACAGATGTTCCACCACGCCGAGATCGTGCGAGATAAACAGAAACGTCACGCCGTGATCGTCACGTAAATCCGCGAACAAATTAATGATCTGTGCCTGAATCGACACGTCCAGCGCCGAAATGGGTTCGTCGGCAATAATGAAATCAGGTTGCAGGATCAGCGCGCGGGCGATGCCGATACGCTGGCGCTGACCGCCGGAAAACTCATGCGGGAAACGGTTGTAATGCAGCGGCGACAGCCCGCAGATCTTCATCACCTCCACCACTTTCCCGTGCAGTTGCGCCCGCGTACACAGCTTGTGTTCCAGCATCGCTTCACCGATAGCATCACCAATGCGGATGCGCGGGTTCAGCGAACTGTAAGGATCCTGAAAGACCAGCTGGATTTTCGGGCGTAACGCTTTCAGTTGCTTAGGTTTCAGTCCGTGCAGGTCTTCGCCACGAAATTTTACGCTGCCCGCCGTTTTGTCATACAGCCCCAGCAACGTGCGTCCGACGGTGGTTTTACCGCTGCCGGATTCACCGACCAGCCCAAAAATCGTGCCCTTGCGGATGTTAAAACTGACGCCATCCACGGCGCGCAACTGCCCGGTTTCCTGCCCGAATACGCCATCACGGATCGGGAAATACTTTTTCAGGCCATCCACTTCAATCAGATATTCAGCACTCATGGCTGTAACCCCCAGTTTTCCTTCTCACTGACCGCGTTCAGTCCGCTATAAAAACATGCGGCCTGCCGGAACTGACCTTCCAGCGGCGGAATGCCCTGGCGACATCTTTCCGTGGCGCGGGAACAGCGTTCGGTGAATGCGCAGTAAGGCGGCAGCGCGGCCAGATCCGGTACCTGACCGGGAATGGAATACAAGCGGCGGCGGCGTTCGCCCGGTGTCGGCCTCGAGGCAATAAGTCCCTGGGTATACGGATGTAGCGGATTGCGCAGCACATCGGCGGTCGCCCCCTGCTCGACAATTTTACCGGCGTACATCACGACCACGTGGTCGGCCATCTGCGCGATCACGCCCAAATCATGAGTGATCAGCATCAGTGCCATATGATTTTGCTGCGCCTGTTCACGTAATAAACGCAGGATCTGCGCCTGTACGGTGACGTCCAGTGCAGTGGTGGGCTCGTCAGCAATCAGCAACTGCGGCTTACAGCTCAGCGCCATCGCAATCATGATGCGCTGTAACATACCGCCCGAAAGCTGATGCGGATAACTGGTCATCAGGCTTTCCGCACGCGCCAGCCCGACGTTGGTGATCATCTCCGTCGCATGTGCCCACGCCAGTTTCGGCGATTCACGGCGGTGGCGGATCAGCGGCTCGACAAGTTGCTCACCGAGGGTCAGCACCGGATTCAGCGCGGTCATGGGTTCCTGAAAAATCATCGCCAGCTGGTTACCGCGCAAATCCGCCATTTGTGACGGCCGCAGTTTAAGCAGGTCACGCCCCTGAAACAGAATTTCACCGCCATCAATACGTGCGGCCTGTGGCGGTAACAGCCCCATCAGCGACATCGCCGTGACACTTTTCCCGCAGCCGGATTCCCCGACAATACCGACAGTTTGACCTGCCTGAACGTCAAAGGTGACATCCTGTACCGCGCGCACACGGCCCTGATCGCTGGAGAACGACAGCGAAAGCTGATTAAAACGGATCAACGGTTGTGTCATTTTTTGCTCCGTTTCAGTTTTGGATCGAGCGCGTCACGCAGGCCATCACCCAGCACGTTAATCGCAATCACCGTAATAAAGATCGCCACGCCAGGCGGCATCCACAACCACGGGCGACGCTGGAAGTCGATCAGACTGTTCGCCGCATCCATCATATTTCCCCAAGACGGCGTCGGCGGCACCACGCCTAATCCCAGATAGCTGAGTGCAGATTCGCTGAGAATGGCGTTCGCCACGGCCATCGTGGCCATCACCACCAGAATTGGCACCGTGTTTGGCAGTAAATGACCGAACAGCCGACGGCGTGAAGACAAGCCGAGCACCTGTGTCGCCAGCATGAAATCACGTTCACGCAGGGAGAGAATTTGCCCGCGCACCAGACGTGCCAGCTTCGGCCATTCCAGCAAACTGAGCATCACGATCACCATGTACACACGGGAATCCGGCGAAAAATCCAGTTCAGAAAGCATCGCGCCCATCACGATCAGCAGCGGCAGGCTCGGAATAGTCATCACCAGATCAGCAAAACGCATGATGATTTTATCAGTCACACCACCGAGATAGCCGGACACCGCGCCCATGAGATACCCGAGTGTCACAGACAGCAACATGGTCAGCATGCCGATAATCAGCGAGATGCGCCCCGCCAGCAGCAGCCGCGTATAGACATCACGCCCGAGAAAATCGGTACCCAGCCAGTGTTCTGCATTCGGCGCTTTGTTGATCATCAGCGCATCAGTGGCATCATCGCGCCAGGGAGAATAGTAAGGACCCGCTATGCACCAGACGGCCATAACCAGCAGCAGAACTAAGCAAAACATTGCCAGCCGGTTTTGGCGCAACGCCCGCCAGGCCTGTCGCCAGGGTGACGGTGTCACCTGAGCCAGCACCGGAATTTGCGCTTCGCGCAGACGGCGGTTGGTTGAAAATAAAGAGCCAAACATTACGACCTCACACGGATACGCGGATCAGCCCACGCATACAACACGTCGGCAATCAGATTGCCAAGAATGGTCAAAACCGCCAGAAACAGCGTGAACCCCATCAGTACCGGGTAATCACGCGCTGCCAGTGAATCAATATGAATGTGCCCTGCACCCGGCCAGTTGAAAACTTTTTCGGTGATCAGCGCTCCGGAAAACAGCCCCGGCAACTCAAATCCGAGCAGCGTAATAATTGGCAGCAGCGCGT
The DNA here is from genome assembly GCF_011684115.1 of Rahnella aceris. Taxonomy (NCBI): domain Bacteria; kingdom Pseudomonadati; phylum Pseudomonadota; class Gammaproteobacteria; order Enterobacterales; family Yersiniaceae; genus Rahnella; species Rahnella aceris. The sequence continues at coordinate 10,579 of NZ_JAADJV010000003.1, forward strand.
TTCTCAACGCGTGTTTAAGGATAACCGTGCGTTCACGAAGCCCTTTGGCACGCGCGGTACGGATGAAATCCATCCGCACGACGTCCAGCATACTGGCGCGAAAATAACGCGTCAGGCTGCCCGCCTGCAGCATCACCAGCGCAACGACCGGCAACACCAGATGCGCGGCCACCTGCATCACCCACGCCCAGCCGGTCGCGTCACTGCCGGTATTGGTCATGCCGCCCACAGGCAGCCAGTGAAGATCCACGGCAAACCATTTAATCAGCAGCAGGCAAAGGAAGAAGGTCGGGAAGGACATCGCGGCAAAAATCACAATGCTCACCACATGGTCGAACAGGGAATAAGGCTTCATCGCCGAGACAATGCCAACTGCCAGCGCGATCCCCCAGTACAACACCATCGCAATGGTCGCAAGCAGGAAGGAATTCCAGATGTACTGATTCAGCAACTGGCTGACCGGGATCTGATATTGCAACGAAAAACCCAGATCCCCCCGCAACAGATTCCCCAGCCAGTGCAGATAGCGGCTGAGCAGCGGTTGATCCAGGCCGTATAAGGCTTTCAGTTCAGCAGCGCGTTGTGCAGTCAGCGTAATATTACCATCGATAAAATCACCCGGCGTTTTGGCAAACAGCATGAAAATCAGCAGCGAAGCGAGGAACAACATCGGAATGGTTTGAAGTAAACGACGCAGAATGAAATTTCTCATGACTTTCTCATTGAAGCTGCCGGAAGAGCCCGGCAGCGGCGTTATTTCTGATTATTTGACAATTTTGACATCCGGCAGACTGCCGGTCAGGCCGTTGTAGATGTCCGGTTTAAAACCGGTCACGCGGGCGCTGCTGGCTGAAAGAATTTTGCGGTTACCGAGCAGGATCGCCGGCGGATCGTTTGCCAGCACTTTGTACAGCTCGTGGTAAATCGGCTTACGCTTTTCGATATCCAGCGTCGCGTTCCCTTCGTTGATCAGCTTATCGACTTCAGGGTTGTTGTAGCCGGATTCGGTAGCCTCGGTGCTGTAATAATCCCACACGCCATCGTGGGGATCGTTAAGCGTGCTGGTGCTGAATGAGGCCAGATCGTAATTACCCGCTTTACGCTGTGACATCAGGGCGTTGAAGTCCACAACCTGCGGTTTCAGCAATACGCCAATTTTCTGATAGTCTTCTTTTGCTATCGGGATCAGCGCGTCGTTCAGCACTTTTTTGCTGACCAGCAGCGTCAGTTCGAGACGTTTACCGTCTTTCACACGAATACCATCACCGCCAACTTTCCACCCTGCTTCATCCAGCAATTTATTGGCCTGCGCCGGATCGAATTTATAGGGATTCACGCCATCAGTGTTGTACGCCCAGGAGATAGGCGCGATCGGCTCAATCGCCACAGAGCCGTAACCCTGATAAACCACGTCGATCAGTTTCTGGCGATCCAGCCCGTAGATCAGCGCCTGACGCACTTTCACATCCTGCAACGCAGGGCGGTGAACGTTAAATTCAATTTTGCTGTAATCGCTGGATCCATACAGGTTGATGTTGGCAAAGCCGAGCATTTTCAGCTGCTCGATGTCATCCGGTCGGGAAGTGAAGGCATCGTAATCAGTATCGCCGGTCTGGAATAACTGGAAGTTAGTCGACGGATTGGTCACGCGATAGATAAAGCGCGGAGTCGGCGGTACGCCGCGATAATAATTGGTGTTGGCGTGGAAACGGATCTCCTGCCCCGGGATGTACTTATCGTACACATACGGGCCATTACCCAACGGTTTGCCATGCAGCGTGCGCAGGTAATCAAGATTTCCTCGCTGATAGCCTTTGCCGTAATACGCTTTCGACAGCACCGGCCCGCCGATTTTTTGCAACGTGGTAGCCCCCGGCTGAGTGGTGGTGACCTGCAACGTCAACGGGTCAATCACTTTCAGACCATTGATGCTGTCCGCCTTGCCCTGCTTATATTCATCACCACCGGCAATGTGTGCCAGCGTGATATCGGTATCACCATCGTATTTCGGGTCATACAACACCGTCAGCGTGAACGCGACGTCTTCTGCAGTCAGTGGTGAACCGTCACTGAATTTCAGGTCAGGACGTAGTTTGATGGTATAGGTTTTGCCATCCGGGCTGACGGTCCAGCTTTGCGCCAAGCCGGGAACCAGTTTGCCCTGGCTGTCCCAGTCAATCAGACGGGCGAAAATCACGTTAGTGACATTTTCATCCCAGCCGTTGACGAAGAAATACGGGTTAAAAATCCCCTGAGGTTCGGAGATCCCGGCGATCACTGTATCAGTGCGCAGTTTTGCAGCCGCAGGAACCTGGCTGACATCTGTTGCCGGTGTGATGCCTTCCTTTAATACATCATCAGCGAATGCAAAAGAAGACAGCATCACGGCGCTGGCCAGTAATGCGATTTTGAAAGAAGCAGTACGGTGCGCGCGTTGTGCGGCTGGCGCGAATGCAGAGCGTAATAACGTAGCCAAAAGACATCCTCATCATAAGTGTGCAAACGGTTTACAAAACATGACAAAGAGTAAGGATGCCGTTTACCCTTGTCTAACAACGAAAAAATATGGCTTATAGCTTTTAAACAGTACGCAGAAAAAGTCGCCAAAACGGCTAATGTGGAAAGATTTCCTGATATCACCCAGTAAGCGCTTACTAACCCATTAAGCCTTATTCAGAAGGATATGTGCGGTGAATGCTTGCATTTTGGACAAAAGAAAAACGGCGTATCTCGTGAAAGATACGCCGTTTATTTTTATTTCTGCTTAAGGGGAATCAGGCAGCGACTTTTTTGCTACGCGAACTGACTTCTGCCAGGATCGCTTTATGCTTACTCTTCTCGCCGATCAGCTTATACCATCCAGAAAGCTTACGCAGGTCCGGCAAGGTGGCCTTCTCATCCACATCGTAAGCGCTTAGTTTGTCGAGATATTCTTCGAAGATCGTGATGCAACGGCGCGCCCACTCGCCTTCCAGCGCCGATCCGGCGACAGCTCGCGGACGTCGCGGTAAGCGCGGGCGCAGCGGTTTGCTGGCTTCCGGTGCAGATTCATCCACATAGGCAAACTTGATGGATACCACGGTTCTGCCCTGCTTTACTGGCTCCCAGACCACCGAAATATCGGTATTGGCGTTGATCCGGTTGATCGTCGGCTCAAGGAGTTTCTGACGGAAGTCACGATAATCCTCGTATTTGCCCGCCAAACCGGCCTTCTCGCGCATCCAGTTGAGATCCAGCGTCACTTCTATGGCTTTACCGCTGCGACGTCCGTAGAGGTTCTTAGCTTTGATGAGCCAGCCATACAGCCTTACGGAGAACGGCGTATCAAGTTTTGCGATGTTGGCAAAATTCAATTTGGTAAAAGACTCTTTAAGTTCATAAAGATACGGGGCAACATCCTGTCCGAATCGCAGAACCACTGCGCTGTGATCGTCGCTGCTCACATACTCAAGACGTGAAAACCAGGAGAGTTGTACAGTGCGAACCTTGCCGGTTTTTACGTCCGGTTTGTAGATGGTGACCGGCTTTTTCATCAGGCTTTCAGCGGCTTCGCGCAACTGGCGGTGGCTGCTGGTCGGGTTTACCCCGTAGATCCGCTGATAGTCCTGAGGGAAAAGTCGATAAAGCGTATCTGGCTGAGGTTTCCTGCTATCAATTTGTGCCAGCGCCAGATTTAGCAGGCGCATTTCATCCAGAGTGACGCTGTAAGCGCCTTCAAGAAGATCATTCCCCTGAACTACGGTGAGTTTATTCAGTTCCATGTAGCAGGATCCATAAGTGGAAAGTAGGTAAATTATTCCACATAAAAAATACCGACGTAAAGTAAAAACAAGGGTTATTTATTCTTTTACAATCAACAACTTAAACAATGATCCAAAAAACATGATCAGGAAAAATCTCCACATATTGTTTTCAGCACGGCCAGGGATCCTTTTTTAAATACGTTGGATCGTCGGGTTTTTTACAGGAAATTATTCCACATATGCGGGTGATGACCTTCGCTGAATTTTATCAGCAATGCGCAACCAGACCCTAACCGCGATCAGAAAATCATTCCACATTTGAAGCGCTCATGCACATAAAACCATCAAAGTTACCTTTGTGATCCCCTTCTCACTTCGTTCCGGTCCAGGGTTTCTCACCCTGAGCTGATGCACAGGAAAACTTTCCACGTATAGCCAGCATGGGGATCAGAAAATGTCTCCACATTAAGAGGCAATGATCGCGTCAGCAGGAAATTACTCCACATAAGAAGCCCGATGGCGCTCACAGAAAATGTTTCCACATACAGACCGGGATTGGATCAGGAAATTTCTCCACCTAAAGTCATGCAATGTGGTTTTTCGCCGGGTAAGCATCGTGAATATCATCATCTTTGATCAGGAAAACATTCCACATATCGAGACGTGACGTTGTCACAGTTATTTTAATATGCTGATTTATAACAATTATTATGCAGTAGCGATGAGAAGATGCTTTCAAGGGATCAGATAATGTTTCCACATAGGGAGGTTCAGGATCAGGAAAAGCTTCCACATATCCCCTTCCCTGACCGCCTCAAAGAGAATGGGTCTGCCCTGTCTGCAGGTATTTGGGATCCGTTATCGGAGTACGTGACATAACGTGACGCTGTCACAGGAAATTGTTCCACATATTAATGTTAGCTATGGGATCAGGAAATCCTTCCACTTATGAGAAACGCCTGTTGTGACAGTCGGTTAGGCAGGTGTTAAGCTTACTGTGGCTGTTGACTGGCGGGTAACCGAGATATCCACAGAAAATCATTCCACATAGATAATAGATTGATCCGTAAAGATATTATCCACAGAAAAAGACTCTACATTTGGCATGAAAAGGATCCACATCCAACAGGAAGGATCTCCACCTGAAGCAGGAAATACCTCCACAATACGGGTAGTAACCTATTGATAATAAATAGTAAAAACCGTCTCTAAAGAGAAAGATCTAAACTTAAAAAATAAACAAAACATTATTTGATCTTGGGATCTGATCACCCCGGAGTAGATAATTCAAGAAGGGATAAGTTAGCGTTGAAGGCAGACAGAGCAATGTTCTCAGGCAAGATGTCATCACAAACGGGCCTTGGGAGACCCGATCCAGCCAGTAATCAGCACATTATGACCGTTCGTTGGTGATGAGCCAGGCTTCGATCAGCTCTGTCAGGACGTCTTTCATTTCGCGATCTTGCAGGAAGCAACTGGTTTTAAAGCGGCGATGTAGCTCTTCATCGATATTGGTCTGCAATTTCTTCACTGATGCGGGTGGTTTAGATACCGCTTCCAGTGCAGTCGTCAGTTGTCTGTGCTGGCCAAGTTTCATTTTCATTTCAGCAACTCCGTAATTTCTTTGGTCATAATTTCAATTTCACCTTTCGCGTTTCCGTCTGTCGTATCGAAAACGGTGCCGCCATCCATCATTGTGCGGATGTAAACCTGGCGCTGTGTCGTACCAGTACGCAATGCGGGAACGCCGGTATCGGCAATGGATTCTTTCAACACTTCAAGCATTTTAGCTGACGCGACTTTTTTGGTGATAAGAAAACGGGCAATCACCGGCTGCAAGTTTTCGCGAGCTTCCACGACGGCCAGAATAGCGCCACAGGCAGCAAAATCTAAAGGTGACGGTGTCACGGGGATGAGTACCAGGTCACTCACCATTACCGCCGCGGAAGAAATAGCTGATATTGCAGCAGCACCATCGATCACCACGTAATCGTATTCTTTCAGTTGCTTACGGACGGTATAGACTTCTTTTTCTGAAGCCGCTTCTGCAAGATCGAACAGGCATTTGCTTTCGTCATACCAGTTGCTGATACTCCCCTGCGGGTCGGTATCCACCATTACGACCTTGTGCCCTTGCCGGGCAAGACAGGTTGCTATGTTTATAGACGTCGTGGTTTTCCCTACTCCGCCCTTCCCGTTCAGGAAAGAAATAATTTTCGCTGCCATGACAACCTCTGATGAAGCGTTCAGTGAAGATAACATGATTCTAAAATCATAAGATTTCAGGATTCATAAACTTTGTAATCATAGGATTCTGAGATTTTTAAATCCATGAATCACAGGATTGTGCTGCTACTATAAAGTTTGCATCCGGGGATTTCAATATTTTAGGATTATCGAATTATAATATCTTGTGATTATGAAATCTCAAGATTATGAGATTATGATGCGTGGAGCCAATAAGTAGTAAATCTTGTGATTCCAGGATGATTAAAGCCTGTGATTATATGATTCAGTGATTCCGGTTGGAACGCAGTTGGGATGTCAAAGCAAGTCGGGCAAAAGCAGAGTCATCAATGTACATCTCCGGATTTTAGGATTTTTAAATCTTAGGATTACAGGATGCAATGATTCCTTATGAGTTTTGCATGTCTTAAGTACATACAGTTTTACGCCAGACATATGAACATCCTGCTATAAAATCTCACCATCTCACCATCTTCAGATTTCGTGATTTCAGGAGTGGCAGGATTGTTTGATTACAGGATTTTTCCAGTCTCAGGATTTCATTCAACCGGGCATGATCTCTTAATCCTGGAAGTATTGGAATCCTGTGATTATCATGAACCAGCGGCTAAATATCTTTGAATCCTGGAATCTCTAAATCCTGCAAGGCTGCTATCTTAGGATGAAAGACGGGTTCAGATTATCCTGTACCAGCCTCCAGGTATTCTATGATTACAGGATAGTAGAATCCTAATTAAGATTATAGGATTTCAGGATTCCATTAATTAAATACTCTGCTGCCTGGCTATCATAAGATGCAATTGAGAGAATCCTGGAATGCCAGGATGCTTATGTGATTACAGGATTTCAGGATTAAAACCACAGGTAGGATTACAGGATTTAATGATTATTTGATGTTTTACATGCAGTTAAGTCAGTTATAGTGATTTTATTTAATGTTATGATTCTGTGATTACAGGATTATATTAAAGGATTACATAATCCTGAGATTCCTATTGAGGATTGTATGATTACAGGATTCTGTGGGGGATCTTCGATTGCAGGATACCATGTGGTTAGTGTCTCGATAGAATCCTGTGATTTTGGTTGTGCTGAGATTATACAATCCTGAGATTATGATTGGTCATTCACCTGTACAAATGATTCAGAGATATTGGGATTAAAAGATAGTGGGAATAGCAAATCACCGGATTCGAAGATGCAGGGATTTCAGGATTCTGAGAGTGCAAGATGAGGAGATAGAAGAATATAGGTATAGTGAATCCTGACATCTGGTAATCATTGAATCCCAAGATAAAGAATCTTAGGATTCAACAATCATACAATCATACAATCATACAATCATACAATCATACAATCATACAATCACATGATCAGGTGATTAATGCGTGACAACATCAAGTGCCCGGAGATGTTCAGGTTGCCAGGAAAGTAGCACTTCGGAACCTGGCTTCCACCCTGGATTCATTGCAGCCGCAGAAAGTTTAACCATAAAATTATCCTGACCGGCCACTTCCGTCATCATGCGTACGTGATCACCCAGATAAATGAATTGCTGAATTCTTGCCTTCACCTGTTCCATTCCGGGTTGCGGATTATTTACGTGAATACGCTCAGGGCGAATAGAGAGCAAAATCTTTTTGCCCGGCGAGCTTGGGCGAATTTTTACTGCACGCAGTTGAGTGCCGTCATCGAGTGATGCGCGGTAATAGTCGCCTTCGGCAGCATTGTTGGTGGCCAGCAGGCTGTTATTCTCGCCGATGAACTGAGCCACGAATGCATTATCCGGTTTTTCATAAATCACATTCGGGCTGTCCATCTGCTGGATCACACCATCATTGAACACCGCAACACGGTCAGACATCGTCATTGCTTCGCTCTGGTCATGCGTCACATAAACAATCGTCAGATCCAACATTTTATGAAGTTGCTTAATTTCCATCTGCATATGTTCGCGCAATTGTTTATCCAGCGCACCAAGGGGTTCGTCCATCAGCACCAGCTTAGGTTCAAACACTAGTGCGCGGGCTAGCGCAACACGTTGCTGCTGACCGCCCGACATTTGGGCAGGGTAGCGGTCAGCCAGAGATTTGAGTTTGACCATGTCCAGAATGCGGTCAACTTTCTCTTTGATATCAGATTTATTAAGCCGTCGAATGGTCAGTGGAAATGCCAGATTTTCCGCCACGGTCATGTGAGGGAAAAGCGCATAGTTCTGGAACACCATGCCGATATCTCGCTGATGTGGTGGCAAATTATGCAGAGGTTTATCGCGTAATAAGATTTCACCCTGGGTAGGCGTTTCAAAACCTGCAAGCATCATCAGACTGGTGGTTTTGCCGGAACCGGAAGGGCCCAACAGTGTCAGAAATTCTCCTTCGTGCACATCAAGGTTGAGGTTTTTGACTACCAGCTTGTCCCCGTCGTAACTCTTTTTGATATTTTTGAAGCTGACATACGTTCTCATCACAGGCACTCCGCAAATAAAATTATCGAAAATGGGATGACGCGACACGGCACAATTTGTGCATAAAACATCCTCAGAAGGATTGTTTGTCTGGCGTTATTAAAAATCTTTACCATCCGCTTCTGACGCTAACAAGCATTTTTTGACAAAATAACACAAAAAATAAGCCTGAGAGAAATCTCGCAGGCTTATGAATCTTATTGTTATTTTTATTTTAAAAGAGTTTATTGCTAGCAGTAAGATCTGTGTTTTACGCAGGATCAGGCAAATCACCTTGCAGGGTCAGCAGCCTATGGTCAGACCCCGGGATTGCACCACCGGCTTGCAGCCTGTGTCGCAAACACTCCACGATGTGCCCGAAAGCCGTTTCAATTTCTTCTTCAGGAACGCAACCGTAACCGAGCAAAAGCCCGCGCCGCGGGGCAGGGCGCAGGTAATATGCCGACAGCGGGCGTGTGAGAATTTTTTTCTGCTCCAGCTCTGCGCTCAGCGCCACATCATCAATCGAATCAGGCAGTGACAAAATCAGATGCAAACCGGCATTGCTGTTTTCACACAGGAATTCCGGACCGAGTTCCTGTCCGATAAGCCGTATCAGGGCATTACGTCGTCTGCCGTAAAGCAATCGCATCCGGCGGATGTGGGCGGCGTAATGCCCTTCGCGAATAAATTCCGCAAGCGTAAGTTGCGTCAGTCCGTTACCGGCACGGTACAACTCGGAGTGCGCAATTTTGAGGCGCGAGGCCAGCGGACGCGGCAGGACGACATAACTTATCCGCATTGCCGGATACAATGTTTTACTGAATGTACCGATGTAAATCACCGGCGCATCGCTGCTCAGTCCCTGCAACGCGGGGATCGGACTGCCCGAATAGCGAAATTCGCTGTCGTAATCATCTTCCACTACCCAGCTACCTTGCTGGCTGGCGATGGCAAGAATTTTTTGCCGTCGGGCCAGGCTCATCACTGAACCGAGCGGATAGTGATGTGACGGTGTCACGCATATCAGCTTAGGTGCGCGGTCCTGTGGCGGGCTGTCGGGCGGGTTCAGCCCGTTTTCATCCACCGGCACCGGCTGAATATCCACGCCGTTGATGGTCAGCACATTGCGGATTCCCCAGTAGCTCGGTTCCTCAATCCAGGCAACATCGCCCGGGTCACAGAGCATTTTCGCCAGCAAATCCAGCGCCTGGTGGGTACCGGCGGTAATCAGGATCTGATCTGCCGTGCAGTCAACAGAACGCGCTATACGCAAATAATCTGCCAGCGCATGTTGCAGTTGCGGGCAGCCACCATGGCGGGAGTAGGTGAGGAATTCGGGCGGCAGACGACGGCTCAGACGGTTCTGCAACTTACGCCAGATGTCATGCGGAAATTTTGTGACGTCCGGAACCCCGGGCATAAACGCGCCCCACTGATGCGAGGCAACGCCGGTACGCGTCAGCAGTTGAGAACCGCGCTTGGAAAGTGACACATGGCTGCGAACCGGTGCGCAGCGCAGAGGTGTTTTATCGGCGATCACGCCGTCTTTCGGTAAATCTGCGGGAACGAAGGTTCCGCTTCCGGTGCGGGTCTGAATGTAGCCTTCGGCCTGTAACTGCTCGTAGGCAGCCAGCACCGTATTGCGCGAAATATCCAGTTCTTTGGCAAGGTCTCTTGAGGCGGGCAAGCGGCTGCCAGGCGCAATACTGCCATCAAATATAGCCTGTTGTAATGCCTGATAAACCCGCTTGTTCAGCGTGCCGGGCCAGGCATCTGAAAGCTCAGTGAGACGTTGCAAAATGAGGTCAGAAAGCAATGAGCGCAAAAGTGGATCCTCAAAATAAATGAAACTGGTTCTGGATTATAGAGCCGCTGGCGGGATAAAAAACAAGTACAGATTGCTAATTCGACAAATTGTTCATCTCGCAACCGGCAATCTATAAAACATCAACCTGAAGGCAGGAGCGAAAGATGAGTCACAGTGAACTGGAAAAACGCCGTAAAGAAGCGACGCCGCGTGGTGTAGGTGTCATGTGTGATTTCTATGCGGCAAAAGCAGAAAATGCCACGCTGTGGGATGAACACGGGCGGGAATACATCGATTTCACTGCCGGGATTGCGGTTCTGAACACCGGACATCGTCACCCGAAAATCGTTGAAGCCATCCGCAACCAGCTCGACCTGTTCACACACACTTCCTACCAGATTGTGCCTTATGCCAGCTTTGTGAATCTGGCTGAACGCATCAACGCGATTTCTCCGGTGAGCGGCAAAGCGAAAACCACTTTCTTCAGTACCGGCGCGGAAGCTGTCGAAAACGCGGTGAAAATTGCCCGCTCCGCCACCGGTCGCCCGGGCATCATCACTTTCTCCGGTGCATTTCATGGCCGCACGCTGCTGACCATGGCGTTGACCGGCAAAGTAGTGCCTTACAAAGTGGGCTTCGGGCCGTTCCCGGCCTCGGTCTTCCACGCCCAATATCCCAACGCCGTTCACGGTGTCACCACTGAAATGGCACTCGACAGTATTGAACGTATTTTTCGCAGCGATATCGCGCCGCAGCAAATTGCTGCGATCCTGTATGAGCCGGTACAAGGCGAGGGCGGTTTCAATATCGCGCCGGAAGATTTCGTGAAAGGGCTGCGCGAAATCTGTGACCGTCACGGCATCGTGATGATTGCCGACGAAGTACAGAGCGGCTTTGCGCGTACCGGTAAAATGTTCGCGTCAGAATACTATCCCGATGCCAAACCGGACATCGTCACGATGGCGAAAAGCCTCGGCGGCGGTTTGCCGATCTCGGGCGTAACCGGGCGCGCCGGGCTGATGGACGCACCGGAGCCGGGCGGCCTTGGCGGTACTTACGCGGGTAATCCGCTGGCCGTGGCCTCTGCGCTGGCAGTGCTGGATATCATCGAAGAAGAAAAATTGTGCGAGCGCGCAAATCGTCTCGGTGCAGAGCTGACTGAAGTACTCGGGAAAGCCAAAGCGAATTGTGCGGCACTGGTGGATGTCCGTGCGCGTGGTTCAATGGTGGCGGCCGAATTTAACGATCCCGTGACCGGAAAACCTTCTTCTGAACTGACCAAACAGTATCTGCGCAAAGCGCTGGACGCCGGATTGCTGATGCTCAGTTGCGGTGTGCATGGCAACGTGATCCGTTTCCTTTATCCGCTGACCATTCCTGATGTGCAGTTTAAAGAAGCCCTGGCAATTTTGTCCCGTGTGCTGACTGACTGAGGAAACCTGCGCATCGGGCTGAGTGATTAGCCGTTCAGACAGAGTGCACAGATGCACGAAAGCAGTGCCAATAATAAGAAACTGAGTGTCATGAGGCATAAAAAAATCACATAACGCCTCTTCAATCCCTGTCCGCCCGCCGTTCTGTGCGTGGCGGATGGACTCAACCGGAATGGCATGGTTTATGCTTCATTATAAAATATGATGCATCATATTTTTAACAATGCCGTTCTCTTAGCGTTTTTCCTTACTTTTTCGTTAACCCAGGAGTCACAGCATGTTCAAGAAAATAGCCCTTACCACGCTTCTTGCAGGGTTGGTGTTTCAGGCTCAGGCGGAATCCCTGACCGTGATTTCTTTTGGTGGCCTGAATAAGGACGCCCAGGACAAAGCATTTTACAAACCTTTTGCGGCAGCAGGAAAAGGCACGATTGAGCCAGGAGAATACAATGGCGAAATGGCGCGCATCCGTGCCATGGTTGAAACCAAACAGGTTGGCTGGGACGTCGTGGAAGTGGAAAGCCCGGAGCTTATCCGCGGCTGTGATGAAGGGCTGTTCGAACCGCTGGACTGGAACAAGCTGGGCGACAAAACGCAGTACGTGCCGGGCGCGGTCACCGAATGTGGTGCGGGCATCTTCCTGTGGTCAACCGTGCTGACTTATGACGCCAGTAAACTGAAAAAAGCGCCAACCAGTTGGGCCGACTTCTGGGACGTGAAAGATTTTCCGGGCAAACGCGCACTGCGCAAGAGCGCCAAATTCACGCTGGAAATCGCCTTACTGGCAGACGGTGTGAAACGTGAAGATATTTACAAAGTTCTGGCAACCCCTGCGGGCGTTGAACGTGCTTTCAAAAAACTTGATCAGATCAAACCGAACATTCAGTGGTGGGAATCCGGTGCACAGCCGTTGCAATGGCTGGTGTCCGGCGATGTGGTCATGACCTCTGCGTATAATGGCCGCGTCAGCGCCGCGCAAGGTGAAGGCCACGATTTCAAAATGGTCTGGGACAACAGTCTCTACGACCTCGACAGCTGGGCCATTGTCAAAGGTTCCAAACACAAAGATCTGGCCGAACAGTTTATAGCCTTCGCCAACAAACCTGAAAACCAGAAAGTCTTTGCCGAAACCATCCCCTATGGCCCGACCGAGAAGTCGGTCACCGGCATGATAGACGCGAAATATGCTCAGAATCTGCCAACCGCTGAGAAAAACCTGGCAGGCGCTTTGCAGGTAGATACTCACTTCTGGATTGAGCATGGTGAAGATCTCGAGCAACGGTTCAACGCCTGGTCTTCTAAGTAGTCGGCCCTTCATCCTTCAAGCTGCACCTGCGCTGGCTTCACTCGTGAACCCCGGTCACATACTCAAGTATGCTCCCGGGGATCCGTCTCGTTCGCCGCCTTGCTGCAACTCGAATGATTTTGGGCTGTGAGCCCGATAAAAGCATAAAAACCTCGCAGCGGGAGAAAAACATGAGTCAAACCGAAATGTTGACCACACCGGTGACGGAGGAATCAGCAGAAGGGCCAACATTGCGTCAGCGTCTGCGTAAAGTGGAAGCGGCGTATACGCGTCGTTCTTTATTGCTGATCGCGCCGCTGTTGCTGTTTGTTATTGTCAGTTTTCTGTTCCCGATTGCGTCCATTCTGGGCAAGAGTGTGACTAATCCGGAACTGGGCGCAACCCTGCCGGAAACTGTGGCGCAGCTTGCACACTGGGACGGCAAAACCGTGCCGGATGAAGCGACGTTTACTGCACTGGTCACCGATTTGCGTCATGCCCGCAGCAGCGGTCAGATGGCAAGCATTGCCAAGCGTTTAAGCTACGAAGATAACCGTTACCGCAGCCTGATCACTGGCACATTACGTCACGTACCCGCGGGAGGGGGCGCGATCCGTGAACCGTTAATCCAGAGCATGCCGCTGTGGGGTGAACTCAGCACCTGGCAGACGCTGCAACGTGCTTCGGGTCCGGTGACTTCTCTCTATTTATTGTCGGCGTTCGACCGGAAGGTAGACGTGGATACTGGCAAAGTTGTCGCACTGCCACCGGATCAGGCGCTGTACGTCAACGTGCTGCTGCGCACATTGTGGATGGCGCTGGTGGTGACGATTTGCTGCGTCGTGCTGGGTTATCCGCTGGCGTACTGGCTGGCAAAACAACCTTCCGGACGCGCGAATTTGCTGATGATTCTGGTGTTACTGCCGTTCTGGACGTCGTTGATTGTCCGCACGGCCAGCTGGATTGTGCTGTTGCAATCGGGCGGCCTGATTAACCGGGCGTTACTTTCCACCGGCATTATCGATCACCCGCTGGTGATGGTGTTCAACCGCCTCGGCGTTTATATCTCGATGACGCACATCATGCTGCCGTTTATCGTCCTTCCTTTATATGCGGTGATGAAAAGCATTTCGCCTAATTATGTTCGCGCCGCGATTTCACTGGGTGCGCATCCTTTCTCCGCCTTCTGGCGGGTGTACGTGCCGCAAACCTACGCGGGTGTCACGGCCGGTGCATTGCTGGTGTTTATGATGGCGATTGGTTACTACATCACGCCTGCGTTGCTGGGCGGTCCGGGCGATCAGATGGTCAGTTACTTCGTGGCGTTCTTTACCAATACAACCATGAACTGGGGCATGGCCGCAGCGCTGGGCAGTCAGTTGCTGGTGATTGTGGTGCTGCTGTACATCGTTTACATCCGCGTTACGCGCACCAAAGCTGAAATTGCAGCGCATTAAGGAGCCCGAAGATGAAACACGCAATGAGACAAAAAGGGGCGTTAATCCTGCGGTTATGGCGCTGGTGTTTTAATTTCTACAGTGCGGCGGTCCTGCTGTTTCTGATTGTGCCGGTGCTGATCATCGTGCCGCTGTCATTTAACGCCGGTTCGTTTCTCAGCTATCCGCTGACAGGTTTTTCGCTGCGCTGGTATCAGACGTTTTTCCATTCCAATGAATGGCTGAGTTCACTGGGTAACAGCCTGCTGATTGCGCCACTGGCGACTTTGCTCGCCACTCTTCTCGGCGTTCTGGCTGCGGTCGGGCTGGTGCGCGGTGAATTTCGCGGTAAATCACTGGTGATGGCCATTCTGATTTCGCCGATGATCGCGCCGGTAGTGATTATCGCCGTTGGCATGTTCTTCTTCTTTGCCCGCGTATCCCTGCTCAACAGTTATCTCGGGCTGGTGCTGGCACATGCATTACTTGGCGTGCCGTTTGTGGTGATCACGGTAGTGGCGATACTCAAAAATTACGACCGCAATTTATCCCGCGCCGCCGCCAGCCTCGGCGCGTCGCCGTGGACCGTATTCCGTAAAGTTACGCTGCCGCTGATTGCGCCGGGTGTTTTCTCAGGAGCGCTGTTTGCGTTTGCGGCGTCATTCGACGAAGTGGTGGTGACGTTATTTCTTGCCAGCCCGCGTCAGCGCACGCTGCCTATCCAGATGTTTGCCGGTATTCGTGAAAACCTCGACCCGACCATTGCGGCGGCGGCGTCGCTGATGGTCGGTGCATCGCTGATTTTGCTGCTGGTGATGGAACTGCTGCGCCGCCGTGGCGAACGCCTGCGTCATTCGACGGCAACACACTGACGTTAAATTCATCAGAGGACTTTACAGGTCCTCTTTTTTTGATTATTCCTGATGCATCAAATATCAAAAGTAACGGGAGCCATTTCTCATGACTGACACAACTCAGAAAAAAACGCTTTTGCTGACCGGCGCAAGCCGTGGCATTGGTCACGCGACGGTCAAACATTTCTATGCTGCGGGGTGGCGGATTTTCACCGCATCGCGGCAGAACTGGGTGGATGAATGTCCGTGGGCAGAGGGTTTTCTCAATCATATTCACCTGGATCTGGAAGACATCGACAGCGTGCAGAAAGCCCTGCCGATGATCAAAGAACGCCTCGGCGGACGGCTGGATGCGCTGGTCGATAACGCGGGTATTTCACCGAAAACCCCTACCGGTGGTCGTCTCGGTGTGCTCGACAGTGATTACGCCACCTGGTTGCAGGTGTTTAACGTCAACCTGTTTTCAACCGCCATTCTGGCAACCGGATTATTTGATGAACTGAAAACCGCACAGGGCAGCATTATCAACGTAACCTCGATTGCGGGCAGCAAAGTGCATCCGTTTGCCGGTGTGGCCTATGCCTGTTCTAAAGCGGCGCTCTCGACGCTGACCCGCGAAATGGCACACGAATTCGGCCCGCACGGCATACGGGTAAATGCCATTGCGCCGGGGGAAATTGATACCGCGATCCTCTCGCCGGGCACGCAGGAAATTGTCGAGCGCAGCGTGCCGTTGCAGCGACTGGGTAAGGCTGAAGAAGTCGCTTCACTGATCCATTTTCTGTGCACATCGGGCGCTTCTTACGTGAACGGCGCTGAAATACATGTGAACGGCGGTCAGCATGTCTGAAGCGCCGTCATTGCTCACCACGGAGGTACCGCGTGTCAGCAGGTCGCAGGCAGAAAATATTGCTGCGCAGGTTTACGGGCTGGAAGGCAAAGCGGAGGTGCTGGGCGGCGAACGCGACAGCAATTTTTGCCTGACCACGGGGCCTGGCCACGCTTACATGTTGCGGTTTGTTAATCCGGCGGAAGTGCCCGCAGAAGTGGCTTTCCAGACCGCCATTCTCAGCCATCTGGCGATACGCGACAGCCAGTTGCCGGTGCCACGGTTGCAGGAAAGTCGCCACGGTGAACTTACGCCGCAGGTGACGGTTGACGGACAAATGCTGACACTGCGTGCCGTCAGTTATCTGCCCGGTATCGCGCAATATCAGGTGTCGCGTTCAGCGGTGCTGATGCGGGAAATTGGCGACACGCTGGCACGGCTGGATATCGCGCTGAGCGATTTTAACCATCCCGGCGCACAGCGTGATCTGCTGTGGGACATCAGCGACATGTCACGCCTCGAGGGCTGGTTAACGCAACTCACTGACCCTGAGCAGCGCCGCACCATTACCCGCGTGCTGGAAACCCACCGGCAAAAAGTGGTTCCGGCCAGCCAGCGGTTGCGCAGACAAGTGATCCACAATGACCTGAATGCCCATAACGTTCTGGTAAACAGCGCTGATCCGCAGCGTCTCGCGGGCATTATTGATTTCGGTGACGCCCTTCACGCGCCCCTGATTAACGAACTGGCTACCGCCCTGGCTTATCAGCTCGATAGCGACGGCGACGATCTTTTCCTCTATTGCCGTCCGATGATTGCTGCGTATACCGCGCGTTTGCAACTCACCGGTGCCGAGCTGGATGTTTTACCGGAACTGGTGGCGTCACGACTGGCGCTGAGTCTGCTGATTGCCCAGCATCGTGCGGTGCTGTATCCGCAAAACCGTGATTATATTTTGCGTAATCAGGTGCATGCATGGGGAAGTTTATCGCGTCTGATGGCGCTGCCGTTTTCGCAGACTGACCTGATATTTCGTCAGTCATGCGCGTTTGAACAGAAATAAGAGGCCGTTATATGCTCACTCCGAAACAGGTTTTAGAAGGTCGTCAGCAATTTCTTGGCGGCGGTTACCGGCTGTTTTATCAGGAACCGCTGCATGTGGTGCGCGGCGAAGGCGTCTGGTTATATGACAGCGAAGGGCGGCGCTATCTGGATGCTTACAATAATGTTGCGTCTGTCGGTCATTGCCATCCGGCGGTGGTTGAAGCCATCACCACGCAGGCCGCGCAACTCAATACACACACGCGTTATCTGAATGATGCGATTGTCGAATTTGCTGAAGATTTCCTGACCGAGTTTCCTCCTGAGCTGCGCAACCTGACCATGACCTGCACCGGCAGCGAAGCCAACGATCTGGCGCTGCGTGTCGCACGACAAATTACCGGCGGGCAGGGCGTTATTGTGACGAGCTGGGCGTATCACGGTGTGACCAGCGCGCTGGCAGAACTTTCCCCCTCGCTTGGTGACGGGTTTGAGCAAGGCAAAAATGTCTGGCTGACTGATGCGCCGGACACGTTCCGCCATCCCGGCGTATTCTCTGCGGGCGTGGAGCGCGCGCTGGAAGAAATGAAACACGCGGGCGTGAAACCGGCGGCGCTGTTAGTGGACACGATTTTCTCCAGTGATGGTGTATTCAGCCCGGACCCGCTGGACATGCAGCGCGCCGTCGGGCTGGTGCGTGCGGCGGGTGGATTATTTATCGCAGACGAAGTGCAGCCCGGTTTTGGCCGTACCGGCAGCCAGCGCTGGGGATTCGCCCGCTACGGCGTGACGCCTGACCTGGTCAGTCTGGGCAAACCGATGGGTAACGGTCATCCGGTCGCCGGGCTGGTCGGCAGACCGGAACTGTTCGCGGAATTTGGCCGCCGTCAGCGCTATTTCAATACTTTCGGCGGTAACCCGGTTTCCTGCCGCGCCGCGCATGCCGTTTTACAGATTTTGCGTCGTGAAGAGTTGCAGCAGAATGCGCAGATGACCGGCGCAATCTTGCGTGAAGGGCTACAAAAACTGGCGCAACGTTATCCGGTCATCGGCGATGTACGCGGCGACGGTTTGTTTATCGGTGTGGAACTGGTGAGCGATCAGCGCAATACGCCTGCGCCGGAACTGGCGGCATTTATCGTCAATGAAATGCGCCAGAAACAGGTTTTGATTAGTGCTACGGGACCGGCGGCGAATGTCCTGAAAATTCGCCCGCCGCTGGTCTTCCAGCCGGAACACGCGACGCTGTTGCTGCAAACACTGGCAAGCGTGCTGGCGGAGATGCCGGGATAAGGAACGCACATTTGCGAAACCGAATGTGCTATAGAATTCAGGAACATCGGCTATCCGCGTAATGTATGCGCCTTTAGCTGATGAGGTACTGAATGTCGGGTCTTGAATGTAGCGATTTAAAAATCTTAGTCAATTCATAACAAAAACAGAGTTAACTCTTTATCAAAAAGATCTTTGTTGAAGACCTGGTGAGTGGTATTTTAAAATCACATGAGGGAATTATAAATTACTTGAATGTATTAAGAATGTGATGGTTACTCAGGGAGTAAAGAATGATTTATTCAAGTTGGAAGTGGGTAGTATTACTCCCGTTACTTACAAAACCTGTTTCATTTGTTTTATTTGGTGGTGTGGTCTCTTCACTTATTATTTTCCCTTTATTGTACAGCCAGGATGTTCAGGAGTGGAAAGGCAATATTAATAACATTCAAAATATGGGCAGCTTTTATGATTCAGATAATTTGCAAGGAGATATCTCAGCAGGAAACTATATCAGGAATCCTTCACAATACACTGAGGTGCAAGTTAAGACTTTACTGTTCTCTAAGTCAGGAAATCCGCAAGAATGTAACGCCAAAATCCGAGAGTTTTTAACTTCAGTCAAAGAAATACAGCCTCATAATATTCCCGTTGTATTAAATAAAGTGTGTGCTAATCGTGGATTTGCTATCGGAAGGTTTGCTGATGAGAATACCATCATTTCTATTTTACCCTTGCATGATAAAGGCTACAGTTTAGTCGGGGTTAAAATACGTAAATACTCCATTCTGGGAAAACCCGCTTTCTCGAAATCTATAATGAATTTTTCGAACGTCTGGCCTGCATTAATTATTATCATTTTATCGATGGTTATTAGCTATTTACTGTCATTAATAGCAGGAGGATATCTCCGGGTCCTCAATGAATATGCATCTAAAGATGGATTAACAGGATGTTTACGAAGGGAGGCATTTTACGCGAAAGCAAGTTACGAATTAGAAAAATCCAAGAAAAATAATGTGCCTTTTAGTGTTTTAGTGATCGACCTTGATCATTTAAGAGACGTGAATAACACCTATGGCCATGCCAAAGGTGATACGGCTATTTCTCTGATTGCTGAAACAATACTTAAGAGCTTACGTGGAACTGACTTTGTTGGCAGGGTGGGAGGCGATGAATTTATCGTTATACTTAAAGATACCACACCTGCAGATGCATTATTAATCGCAAACAGGATCCGTCATTCAGTGAAGAGTTTAAAACTTGATGATTTATCTTTATCAGTAAGTATCGGTATCTCTCAGTGTGAGAAACAGAATGCAACATTACAAGAAATCATTTCTAAAGCCGATACGAATCTCTATCTGGCAAAGCGTCAGAGAAATGAAGTTGTTTTTGAAAATGATATCCTCAGGTAATTTCTGTTGTTACAGTATGCCAGATACTGCTGGCTGATGTTTTCTTCTATGTGTCAAATAAATGCGATTTCACTTAATACATTAAAAAGAGTCCGCGAGATAATCTCAGACCCCCTGAATACCCTTTTTTCTCAGCGCATACGTTAGCACGCACGCTACAGGACTTTGCGACTTACGCTCAGAAACTCGACCATCTTCTGGCTGCCGTCGAGAATGTCTTCCTGAATGGCACGCCTGGCGGTTGCGCCGTCGCCTTTACGCAGTGCAATCAAAATCTCTTCGTGATGTTCAATGGCCATACGTTGTGAGAAATGAGCATAAGCCTGTGCAATCAGCGGGCCGGTGCGCATCCATAAACTGTCGATGAAATTGCTTAAAAGGGGCATCCGCGCACTTTGTGAGAGCATCAGATGGAACTCGCTGTTGAGGCGCAGTGCTTCGGGCAAATCTTCGCTGCTGATGGCTTTGCGGTTATCTTTAATATTCTGCGTAATCCGTTGCAACTCATATTCCGTTACCGATTGCGCTGCTTTCTCCGCCCCGAGACCTTCCAGTTCCAGCCGTAAGGTGCGAATTTCCTGATATTGCTGTTCATCGAGCTGCGGTACGCGGATGTCTTTCGGGGTACGCATTTCCAGCGCCTGTTCTTTGGCCAGCTGTAAAATCGCATCCCGCACCGGCGTGACACTGGTACCCACCTGTTCGGCCAGTTCGCGGATACGTAAACGATCATTAGGTTTCAGGCGGCCGGTAATCAGTGCCTCGCGCAAGGTGGCGTAAACGCTGCTGCCCAGATAGGCGTGATTAATTGAGTTGATGGGATAATTCAAAAGTTCACCGTAGCAATGAGAGTGCGCATACCCGGAGTTGGGAAGAGGCCGTGGAAAACGATTATACAACATGATGCATCAAATGTGAGGATGGCGGGGGCAGCCTTTTCTTTCTTTTGAAGCGACTGCCTGGCCAGATATCATGCTGACCAGGCAGGGTTATTACATGACCAGCTTAACTTCCTGCTTCCTGCGGAGCAGGGTCATCCTGCAAGTGCTTTTTAAAGTGTTTCTCAATCTGTTCTAACGTTTTACCCTGCGTTTCAGGCGCAAAGATAATGGCAAATATTCCGCCTGCGACACCGATGGCGGCAAAGCAGAAGAATGACATCGTCAGCCCGATAGACTCCAGCATGATCGGGAACATAAAGGCGATGGAGAAGTTGGTCATCTGCATGGCAAATACCGATACGCCGTTAGCCATGCCGCGGATGCGCATCGGGAACATTTCCGACAGCAGCAGCCAGGTAACAGGCGACAACGCGCCCTGCTGGAAGCACAGGAAAATCAGCATACCGCCAAGTACCAGATAGCTGCGAACCGCATCGGGATGACCGTTGACAGTTTCCGGCATCAGCCAGGTGACTAATCCGATGGCAAGCAGCGTCAGGGTACAGCCGATCTGACCGGTCAGCAGCAGCGGACGGCGCCCGAAACGGCTGAGCAGCATGATGCCCACAAACGTCATGATCACTGAGATGACCCCGTTGGCGATAGTCGCCATCAGAGACGCATTAGTGCTTAACCCCGTGGCCTGCAACATGGTCGGTGCGTAGAACATAATGGTATTCACGCCGGAGAGTTGTTGCAGCATGGCGATACCAATCCCCAGAAACACCAGACGTTTCATCCACACGGAGATAGTCTTCTGGCGGCGGGAATGCTTCTCGCTTTTGGAACTCATGGAACTGCGGATCTCGCTCAGCTCTTTCTCTACTCTGCCTGCCTTACGGGTACGCTCCAGCACGTCACGCGCTTCGCGATAGCGGCCGTGCATGGCATACCAGCGCGGAGTATCAGGCAGGAAAAGCATCCCGACCCACAGCACCACGGCCGGAACGCAGGCGACACCCAGCATCCAGCGCCAGGTGGTTTCGCCACCCCACACTTCGTTGATGGCCGCATTACTGGTATACGCAATCAGCTGGCCGGAGACGATCATCAGTTCCTGTAATGTAACGAACTGCCAGCGGCGATGAGAGGGGACGATTTCCGCGATATAGATGGGCACAATCGCTGCCGCGCCACCGACTGCCAGCCCCAGAATAAACCGGCAGATAATCATTATCACGACGTTGGGCGCCGTGGCACAACCGAGCGAACCGGCCATAAAGATCAGTGCCATCACCAGAATGACTTTCTTACGCCCGAAACGGTCAGCCACGCGACCAGCACAGACTGCACCCACAGCCGAACCCAGTATCAGGAAGCTGGTGACCATCCCGGTTGTTAACGATGTCAGATGCAGATCGTGCTTCATGAACAGCAAAGCACCGGCAATCACCCCGGTATCGTAGCCAAAAAGTAAGCCACCCAGGGTGGCAATAAAGGCAATTACTTTCACCAGCGGTTCGGTCGGTTGCGAGGCTTTCGCCGCATCATCCCGACCGCCACTGTTTATTTTCTCACTCACAGATGCTCCCTAATCATTACTTTTCTTATGGTTTTTGTGTGACTCATGTCACACATTATAAATCTAACGCATAATCCGGATATTGAAAGGAAACGGGAAAAATGAAGGGAAACGAAGGCTGGTGGCGCTGAATTTAACGGGGGAAATGTTACTTTTTTGTGACGAGATATTCGTAAAAGTGATTAGTAATGCTTAACAAATAAACATCAAGAATGTCAGGCTCCATCAAACGATGATGAAACCTCTATTCTTACCTAAAAGTGAGTCACCGCGGCATAATTGTGGCGAACGTACCGCGCGCGGCTCGACGCTGCTGGCCACCATATCCAGCTTTCCGCAGGCAGCACGCTTTTCACCACATTTATCCTGATGTATGCCGCTGACAGCCTGAATACGCAGGAAAAATGGCGCGTTGCAGTACCTGCCATGTTGCTGGCTTTTGTCGCCGGTGCGCTGGGCCTTGTCGCTTCAACCGCGCATCTGGGCTATCCGCTGAATGCCTTTCATGCACTGAGTCATATCAGCAGTTCCTGGCTGAGCCGGGAAATCGTTTTCGCCAGTCTCTATCTCGGTATTCTGGGGTTGACCAGGCTGATCGGGCTGGTAGCAAAACGCGTCGTGACTTCTCTTCTGCTGCTCGCTTCTCTTTTGGGCCTGATTGATCTCTTCTGCATGAGCGCGATTTACGCTCATACGTCTGTCGCGACCTGGATGCACATCAATACTAACGTGATGTTTTACCGCGCTGACCGGCTGGTGATGCCGCTGACTCGCGTTGCGCCCTGTACTGAAGAATTGCTGATGTGGCACAGCGAATACGGCATCCGTTTTGTTGAGATGAAAGCGGAAAGCGCGGCTGGCTGGTTTCAGGCCATCGCCACGCTGAATGTTCGCCTGAAACGAATGCAGGAACCGCTGTGGAATATTGTGCCACCGTCCCGGCAAACGATGAACGGTTCACGCCGCCGGTGGTTGCATCTTAAAAACGAAGGCGCTTCTGCCGGTAACGTACCTGTCGGGCGTCGGTTCAGGCGCGCCCGTTTTACACAGATCAGTGAATATCACGTTGATCTCGATAAACACCGTTGCGTACTCTGCGGCGCCTGTAGCCGTGTCTGTCCCGAACAAGCCATCCGCCTGGATAATCTGGCATTAACGCTGGATCCTGTGAAATGTACCGGTTGTGGCAACTGCGAGGCGGTGTGCTTTGATGGCGCTATCTCCGTATCCGCGCGTGAAAACAGTGAAAGTACGTTAACCGTTTCCAGGCTTGAACAAGCACAATGCCGGGTGTGTGGCTGCATATTTCCCGCCTGGTCTGCGCAGGATAATGAATGTGCGGTATGCCGCCGCCATGCTTTTGGAATGCGTGAGGCCTGAAATGAACATCCCGGCGGGACTGCGTTACACTACAGAGATAATTTTTGGCTCAAATTTTATGCTTTCTGCCGAAAACGAGCCTGTTTTCGGGTCAGAGAACTCTGTTTACACGGCGAAGAAGCGTCAGGTTTTGCCTGAAACGGCGCAAACCTATATTCTATCGGCCAATTTACTGAGACAGTTGCAATGAGGTCTATATGATTATCAAACCACGCATCCGTGGCTTTATCTGTGTTACTGCCCATCCGGAAGGTTGCAAGGCGAACGTTAAAGAACAAATCGACTACGTTACCGCGCAAGGCAAAATCGCAGGCGGTCCGAAAAAAGTCCTGGTGATCGGTGCTTCTACCGGTTACGGCCTCGCTGCCCGCATCTCAGCTGCTTTTGGTTCTGACGCAGCAACGCTGGGTATCTTCTTCGAACGTCCGGGCGATGAATCCAAAACCGCCACTGCGGGCTGGTACAACTCAGCCGCATTCGAAGAATTTGCCGATGCCAAAGGTCTGTACGCAAAAAGCATCAACGGCGATGCGTTCTCTGACGAAGTGAAGCAAAAGACCATTGAGCTGATCAAACAAGATTTGGGTCAGGTTGATCTGGTGGTTTACAGCCTGGCTGCGCCACGTCGCACCCATCCTAAAACCGGTGAAGTGTTCAACTCCACCCTGAAACCAATCGGTAAGCAAGTCACTATTCGCGGCATCAACACCGACAAAGAAACCATCAACGAAACCACGCTGGAACCGGCAACCCCTGAAGAAATCGCGGGCACCGTTGCAGTGATGGGTGGCGAAGACTGGCAGATGTGGATCGACGATCTGAAGGCTGCCGGTGTGCTGGCCGAAGGCGCGAAAACCACGGCGTTCACCTATCTGGGTGAAGAAGTGACGCAGGACATTTACTGGAACGGTTCTATCGGTGAAGCCAAGAAGGATCTGGACAAACGTGTTCTGGATATCCGTAGCACACTGGCAGAGCAGGGCGGCGACGCACGCGTTTCCGTACTGAAAGCCGTTGTGACGCAGGCGAGTTCTGCTATCCCGGTGATGCCGCTGTACCTGTCACTGTTGTTCAAAGTGATGAAAGAGAAGGGCACTCACGAAGGTTGTATCGAGCAGGTTTACGGTCTGTACAAAGACAGCCTGTATGGCGCTGAGCCGCTGGTCGACAACGAAGGCCGTCTGCGCGCTGACCTGAAAGAGATCGCGCCAGAAGTGCAGGCTGAAGTGGGTAAACTGTGGAATGAAGTCACCAACGATAACATCGCGGAACTGACTGATTTTGCAGGCTACAAAAGCGAATTTATGCGTCTGTTCGGCTTTGGCCTGAACGGTGTTGATTATGCTGCCGACACCAATCCTGACGTGAAAATCAAACATCTGATCCAGATGTAATCTGATTTAGCGTACAGAGATTATGCGAACCCGCATCTGCCGAAAGGTGGGTGTGGGTTTTTTAATGTTTAGTAGATTTCAAAAAGCCACTTTGAAAGCGGCTTTTATAATCAGATAGCTAAACTCAACCGTATTTTTTGGCGAAGTTTTCATCTGAATCGCACAGATAAATAATGAATTCAATGAATGCAATTATTGAAGGAATAAACGTCCAGCAGAAGATGAGGTATAAGAACCCTTGCCCGATTTTACCCAGATAGAACTTATGAACACCAAAACCACCCAGGAAGAAAGCTAACAACGCTGCAGCAACCCTGCTTTTAGTCCCCTGAGGATTAATACTTTGAGTGGCGCCACAATGAGGGCATGATTTAGCCGACTCGTGGATCTCCTTTCCGCATCCTCTACAAAAAACCATAGATCCCATTTCTATTTCCTTACATGTTATTATTCGGACTAATCTTACCCGTAATTATCATTAAGAAAAAGAGAATGATGATGCTCCAGGCTGATGGGGCGGCGCTCCACCCGTGTACCGCGCGGCCAGTGAATGGTCTTCAATATGCTTTCTCATCAATAAATAACGCCGCAAACCCTAAAGCCTGCGGCGTTCTTATTTCATGACACTCTGCTCTGCACATCAGCCATAGGCCACTTTGTGATTGATATGGTAAAAGGTCGCGGTGGCAGCCATAACGTGTTGCTGCTCTTTACCCGGTTTGTGCGATTCCACATGGGTAATGTGGTAGCCGACAGCGCCTGCATCCAGTGCTTTTTTAACAAATGCATTGTTGAGTTCTTCCATGGAGGTAGCCCAGGACACCGTGCTCACGCCGACAGCTTGCAGCGAGGCGATCTCGCGATGTGATAACCCTGAGCGGACCAAAACAGGCTTAACCGCTTTGGGTGAGAATATGGATAAGACATCATTCACTAAGCCTTTCATGGATTTACTCCTCATCAGGTCATTTTTCTAAATCGGATATTAAGCCGCACCGTTAATCGATCGTTGTGATGACGCATCTGAGATATTTAACGGGCGTGAGGTTAATAAATACCTTTTCATGTAATGACCTTTAGCTTTAATTGCTAATTCTTTGTTAAGCAACCTCCCGCCACAATTAACACGAAAGTAACAGAGGATATTTTCACCTGGTTACAGGTCATGTATTTTTGAAATGAGTGCAAGAAGGGGCACATTTCACGCCCTGTCTGCAGTTTGCGCATTTCACCTTTCGTCCACGGTCCGGAGAGTGCGCTGGATAGCGTCGAAGGATTCAGACCCACGGCGCGGGAAGCGGCGGCCAGCATTGCGCTTCGCCAGACCGGTGTTCTCTTGTTATGTCTATTCCAAAACACATTAAAAAATGCCTTCTGCTCCACTAATTGCGAGTCACTTCACATCATCCCTTTCACGAACTCTATATAAAACACCGTGCCAAATAAAAAGAAACATTGTTTCATAAAAACAAATTTCGAATGACGTCTGAGCAAGGATGAATGAGGAATGTTGAAAAAATGTAACGATAAAGTTTCTTATAAAAAGGCCGCAACTTTCAATCAATATAAATTCAATGAAAGAGGGGAAGATGGAAATATTTCTGAGTTTGGTTAAAACACCGGCTGTTATCATTGCGATTATCGCATTTCTGGGATTGGTTTTTCAAAAAGCATCGGTATCAAGAATCATCACCGGAACGGCACTTTCTTTTATCGGATTTACCATGATAAAGGTCGGTGGCTCAATCTTAATGAAAGTGTTAACGGCTTTTAGCACTTTGTTTTCTAACGCCTTTAACATTGTTGGTGTGGTGCCGAGTAATGAAGCCATTATGGCAGCAACCATCGATCAGATTGGTTCAACGGCAGCGATAATTCTATTGTTCTCTATGGTGATTAATATCCTTCTGGCCCGCTTTACGCGTCTGAAATTTATCTATCTCTCGCTGCATCTTGTCCTGTTTATGTCCTTTGCATTAACAGCAGTGCTGATGCAACTGGGTTATAGCTATTATCCCATTATTATCATCTCGTCGATTTTCATCGGTCTTTATATGGCCGCTTCTCCGTTTTTCCTGAACAGATTTAGCCGTGAAATCATCGGTTCTGACGAATATGCCATTTCTCACGCAGCCATATCTTCATATATCATCGGTTCATATATGGGAAAATGGTTCGGTAATAAAAAGACCGATACAGAACATCTCAAAATCAGTAACAAGTTTGATTTCCTGCGTGAACCCAATATCGCCACGCTTTTAACGATGCTGGTTCTTCTGCTGATATCCTGTGTATTCGCTACGCAACCGCAGATCAAAACGGCGATGACGCTTGTGTATGGCGCCGGTGCGGCAGATAAAAATACGATTATTTTTATTCTTGAGCAGTCGGCTGTGTTTGCTTGCGGTCTGTATCTCGCCAAAGCGGGCGTCAATTTATTTACGGCGGAAATCGTACCGGCGTTTAAAGGATTCTCACGAGTTTTCGCACCTGGCGCGGTCCCGGCGGTGGATGTCATGGTGCTTTTCACTAAAGCGCCAAATGCCACGTTGATTGGTTTTCTGGTGAGCTTCTCTGTGGAACTGGCCTGTATTCTCATTTTCCCGTTTGTCGGATTGCCCATTATTGTTCCGGGCATTATGGCGAGCTTTATTACGGGAGGCGCGGCGGCCATCTTCGGTAACGCCACCGGCGGGTTCCGTGGCGCGATTATTGCCAGTGGTATCAACGGACTGCTGTTATGTGTGTTACCTGCACTGACGTTGCCATTATTCTCACATCTTGGTGCGCAGGGTGTCACATTTGCTGACCCTGATTTCACCCTCTCTTCGCTGATTCTGGACCATCTGATGGGGCTGTTTAAGTAACCACAAAGGCGTCTCGTTATCAGCAGGCCGTCACGGCGATTGATGCCCGGCCTCACTCACAGGCTGGCAAAAAATAATAATCACAGGATTATAAAATCCTGTGATTAGTTTAAACCTCCACCGGTTAACGGTTATTTACGGTTGCTCCACACGGTCTGCACGTTACAGAACTCGCGTAAACCGAAGTGTGAAAGCTCACGACCATAGCCGCTTTTTTTCACGCCACCGAACGCTACGCGCGGGTCTGACGCACTGTAGCCGTTAATAAATACGCCGCCGGTTTCCAGCTCGCCAGTCATCTGTTCTGCCCGTGCCAGGTCGGCGGTATAAATCGTCGCGCTCAGACCAAAATCACTGTCATTCGCCAGTTCGACCGCATGCTCAGCATCGCGTGCAACCGTAATCGCTGCGACCGGGCCAAATAACTCCTGACGGAATGCGGTCATTTGTGGCGTCACGTTGCTCAGAATAGTGGGGGCATAGAAGTTACCTTCGCCAGCAATTTTCTCACCACCGAGCAACAGCGTTGCGCCTTCTGACAGCGTTTCCTGAACCTGCCTGTCCAGCTCATCGCGCAGGTCGTAGCGTGCCATCGGGCCGATGTAGGTGTCGTCGTCCTGCGGGTCGCCGATGACCAGTGCCCGCGTGGCGGCCACAAATTTCTCGGTAAAGGCTTCCAGCACACCTTCTTCAACAATCATACGTTTCGCGGCGGCGCAAACCTGTCCGGTATTCTGATAGCGGCCCGCGACAGCCGCCTTCACCGCTTCATCGAGGTTGGCGTCATTGAGCACGATAAATGGATCAGAGCCGCCCAGCTCCAGCACACATTTCTTCAGTGATTTACCTGCCAGCTCCGCAATAGCACCACCGGCACGCACGCTGCCGGTTACCGTGACGGCAACAATGCGCGGATCAGCAATCAACCCGGCAACATCTGCATTCCCGACATTAATTACGCCAAAGGCCCCTGCCGGAAAACCGGCTTTCAGCGCAGCCTGTTTCACCAGACGGGTCGTGCCCATCACGTTAGGGGCAGGTTTAAGCAGGAACGTATTTCCCGCCAGTAACGCAGGTACCGCGCCGCGCAGGATCTGCCAGACCGGGAAATTCCACGGCATAACCGCCAGGATCATGCCGGAAGGGCGGTAATGAATATGCGCTTCGCCGTTATCGACCATGGTGGGTTCAGGTGCGAGCATCGCCGGGCCCTGCAGGGCATACCATTCGCACAGGCTTGCGGATTTCTCCACTTCAGCGCGCGCCTGTTTAATAGGTTTACCCATTTCGCGGCTGATCATGCGGGAGATGTCTTCACTGGCTTTGCGAAGTTCAGTCGCCAGATTATGCAGATGGGATGCGCGCTGAGCGATATCCGTTTTGCGCCACTGCTTATAGGCCGCGCTGCCTTGTGTGACTGCCATCTCAAGAGTCAGTGCGGTGTCGAAAGGATACTCTGCGATACGCTGGCCGTTGAACGGGTTGAGCGAAATTGCGTGTGTGTCGGGCGTTGTCATTATGTGCTCCTCATTTATCCAGTCCGTTCAGCATAGAGACTTGCGAAGATGAATAAAAATGAATAAAAATAAGTAAACCGTTCACTTTTTGAGAAAGACTATGAATCTGTCACAGCTCGAGATGTTTCGCGCCGTTGCTGAAACCGGCAGTATCAGCGCCGCCGCCCAGCGGGTGCATCGCGTCCCGTCGAATCTGACAACACGCATTAAACAGCTTGAGGCGGAACTGGGCGTCGAATTATTCATCCGCGAGAATCAGCGTCTGCGCCTTTCGCCAGCAGGGCGAAACTTTCTCAGTTACAACAACCGTATTCTCGATTTAGTCGAAGAAGCGCGGGTGTCCGTGGCGGGCACAGAACCGCAGGGGATATTTGCGTTGGGCGCGCTGGAAAGCACTGCAGCGGTGCGGATCCCCACTTTACTGGCGCGTTATCACCAGCAATTCAGCAAGGTTGAACTGGCGCTGAGCACTGGCCCTTCAGGGGAATTGCTGGATAAATTGCTGGAAGGGGCGCTGGAAGCGACGTTTGTCGACGGCCCTGTGCTGCATCCG
The DNA here is from genome assembly GCF_011684115.1 of Rahnella aceris. NCBI lineage: Bacteria > Pseudomonadati > Pseudomonadota > Gammaproteobacteria > Enterobacterales > Yersiniaceae > Rahnella > Rahnella aceris. The sequence goes on from NZ_JAADJV010000003.1 coordinate 40,567, forward strand.
GTTCTGGATGGCGTGCCAGTGTATAAAGAAGAAATGGTGATTGTCGCCCCCTTACATCACGCGCCTGTGACTCGTGGGCAGGAGGTTAACGGGGAGATTCTGTATGCGTTCCGGTCGAACTGCTCTTATCGTCGCCATTTCGAAAGCTGGTTTGCGGATGATGGCGCTGCGCCGGGGAAAATCTACGAAATGGAGTCTTATCACGGCATGCTGGCTTGTGTGATAGCCGGCGGCGGGCTGGCGCTGATGCCGCGCAGTATGCTGGAAAGTATGCCGGGCAGCAGCACGGTGAGCATCTGGCCGCTGGCCGACAATTATCGTTTTTTGACAACGTGGCTGATATGGCGGCGCGGCGCATTAACCCGCAATCTGACAGAATTTGCGGCTCTGGCCTCTCAGTTAACGGTTAACCTTCCGCCACCTGCAAAATAATCTGCCAGTCCAGTGCGAGCTTCAGCGCCACACACGCGGCGCAAACAATAAAAATGGTCTTAAACATAGGGTAAATAAACATCCTGTGTGACGTGAGTCACATTTTAAAGCGATGCTGCGTAAACCGCTTTAAATTTTTTGTGCAGAAGATGCTTTTCGTCGATTTCCGGCAGGAAAATTTTTAGCGAAATGAATAAGAGTAAGCGTGAGATCCGCATCAAAAGAAAAGAACTGGCCCGATTTGTACATAATAGCAACATATGTTATTCACGCACTGATACTCTTATAAAGAGAGGTAAATTTAGCTTAATAATGTTTTCCTGCTTATTTTGAAGTTCTGCAGGTGATTTGTGCGCTGAAAATTTATTAACCCAGAGTCAATAATTACTTATAAAACTAACGCATTAAAACGCAATAAACCAAAGAGGCTCACGCAGGAATTGTGTAATAGGTTGTAATATTATCCTGACGCAATTGATATCAATATTGGTTTGTGTAGAATCAGAGTCACTAATTTAATGGCACATATCTAAAGTGAGCACATCATGGACAACGCATTAAACGTTTTGAATAATATCCGTACACTTCGGGCTCAGGCTCGCGAAATGCCTTTGAGTACTCTGGAAGAAATTCTTGAGAAACTGACTGCCATTGTTGAAGAAACTCGCGAAAATGCCAAAGCGCGCAGTGCGCAGCAACAAGAGCGCGACGAAAAATTACTGAAATACCGCGAAATGTTGGCAAACGATGGCATCGCGATTGATGACCTGTTGGGCCACCAGAGCGCGAAAGAAACCACTAAAGCCAAACGTAAGCCACGTCCGGCCATTTATGAGTACACAGACACTGACGGTTCTAAAAAAACCTGGACGGGTCAGGGTCGCACGCCTTCTGCCATTAAAGCAGCGCTGGATGGCGGCGCGACACTTGAAAGCTTCCTGATCGCGCGCTGACCTCACGGCTGATGTGCTGCGCTTTTCTGCCCCGCTTTTTAGCCGGGCAGAAAAACGTACTTCACCGCCAGTTTTTATTCTGCTGTTCCCCCTTTTAAAAATTCTCGCGTTTCTGGGGATTTTTTCCTTTTCATTACTCTCCGTCATTGTTCTTAAGGTAAGCTTAAGTCTGCATAAGTAAGGTTAACGTCTCTTCGTTTACCGGAACTTCTATGCGTACCCGATATTCTTTCGTTCAAATTATGCTCCACTGGCTGGTGTTTGTGTTAGTCGTACTGACCTATGCCACGATGGATATAAAAGGGTGGTTTGCAAAAGGCACGCCAGCGAGGGAGTTATTAGCCCTTACGCATTACAGCCTGGGATTTTGCGTATTATTCCTGATGTGTATGCGTCTGTTTGTTCGCGCAATGTATGTCACTCCGCCGGTTAAACCCGCGTTGCCGCGCTGGCAGCATTATTTGTCAGGTTCGGCTCATGTACTTATATATCTGATGTTTTTAAGCTTGCCGGTGCTGGGCATCTTGTCACGTTATTATGGCGGCCATGACTGGACGATGTTTAACATCCTTATGCCTAAAAGTGTTTTTCCGGATCTCCCTTTACAGAAACAGTTTAAAACGCTGCATGAATGGCTCGCGAACGCCGGGTATTATCTTATCGGATTACATGCTCTGGCTGCCCTCTGGCATCACTATCGCCGGCGCGATAACACGCTAATCCGGATGTTACCTTCGCGAAAATAACCCGCGGGTGCGTGGGTCTGAGAAACCGTTGCCAGTTTCTGGTATCAACGGAGCGATTAACGTGACGGAAGGAACAATGATGATATCCAGTGCGAGGGGGCATATTGCCTGCTAATAAATGCGGCAGTATCCTAAAGCCCTTCTAATCAAAAGGATATTGAAATGGATACTATTGAAGAGCTAAACGGAACGTACTTTTATCACGGCCACGCCAATCTGAGTAATCAAGAGTTATTTGGTCTAATTTTTATTGAAAGCTTATCAAATCACCTCGGGTTAGATACTACGGCTACAGTTCTCATTATTACAGGGCAGCCTTACATTCCGGTTCCGGGCAAGATGGTAACTGCAATACCGGGAACAAGCGTGGCGTCAAAGCTATCGAGGGCCCTTTTAAAGCAAGCGAAACTGCCCTTTGGCCTTAAAGCGTGGACGCCGGTTGGTAAGTCGTTCAATACCTTGACTATGCGAAAAACCACAAAATGGGCTGCGCTGATAGATAGATATGTCCCCTTTGTTGGATATGCAATGGCGGTCATATTAATCCAGCAGGTGGCCGCCGAAACCAGATCAAAATATAATTTAATAGCCCGTCCAGAAGATCGTATTGCATGGACATACTTTTAATGGAAGAAAAAGTCTTATCAATGTTCCGCGAGGAAATACCTGGCTACTACGATTTCGATTTGAAAAGAGAGGTTCCGCTTGAGTTTGATACCGAGCTACAAGATTTTGCTCCAGGTGATGATTTCGTATATGCCCTCGAAGCTTATGAAAAAACCTTTAAAGTGGACCTGTCAGTCGTAAATTGGTCCTTCTACTTTCCCTGGGAAAACCTTCCGTTTTTCACTCGCTGGTTTAAGGTTAAGCGTAAGGACATAGAAAAGACCAGAAAGCCCTTAACTGTAAGAATGTTCGCAGAATCGGCTAAGGCGGGTAAATGGCTTTATGATTAAGGGGCTTTAGCCCCTTTTTTAATCATGCGGTTTGGCGATCATTCCACGAGTCAGCAAAGATAATGTTCCCATCATTATGCTTCCAGGTGATTTTCTCGTAACGCAACTCAACAGTTTCCATATGATTTTCATTCGGATTGCTGGCTGCGGCCATTGCTGGTGTAATCGAAACGATACGCACCTTTTCCAACAGCATGTTGAAATACTCCACTTCCTGACCAGCATCATTTATCCGATACCATTTGATTTCAGCTGAAGCAAGGCATTGACCCGTTGCCACTGCCTTGTAGATGTATGGGCTGGACGAATCGAACTCTTTAACCACAAGCAATGGTGAGTGCATACGTGTACCCGTCACTTTGCCCGTAGCGTTATCAGTGGGAATCATTAAGTTGTGGTGAAAACCTCGAACCTCGATACTGTATTCCCGATGTTTGACATCCACACCGCCTTTAATCAGTGCACCGCCGTCGTCTTTAAGCCATAAATATGCCGGGATTGCCATTTCCGAAAATTCCTTTTTAAAAGTGAGGCTTCAAATTATTCCTTTGTTCAGCCAGGCACAATTAGCGACTGTTGTAATAGACTGATTTTCAGATGTTTATTATTCATGGCGGGTTATCATTGGGATGAATGTTGAATGCGCCCGTTCAGCATTTTAATTTGCATAAACAGGCGCAAAAACTTTACTGTTTTACGCCGTTCTTCTGATAAACACACAAATGCGTATACGCCGCCTGCAACAATGGAATAGTAATCCCCACACGCGTTGCGCGCTCAACCAGATCGCCAATAATCTGCTCTGCTTCGATGGGGTAACCCTGCATCATATCGCGGTACATGGAGGAGGTCTGCGGCGAGCTTTTATCGGTTACCGCTTCCCTGACTTTTGCCACGGCAGCGGCGCGTTCCGCGTAGCCAAAGGCTTTCATGGTGGTCAGCGCTTCGGTGACGATGGCATTCGCAAACTCCGTCCCGCCCGGCTCAGAAGCCACTTGGCCGATATTGCCGCGCATGGTGCAGGTGATGGCGCCGAAGCTTGAAAGCAGCAGCCATTTCTCCCACAAATCACTGATAATGGTTTCAGAAAGCACCGCCTCGATATCCGCACTCTGGAATGCCTGATCGACTTTCAGGATGCGTTCAGTTTTTTCGCCGGAGAGTTCACCGTAAATAATCTGATGCATTGGCGTCATCTGGTGAATATGTCCGTCAGTATCCAGCGTCGCGTTGATTTTGCACAAACCACCGATTAACGCATGCTCACCAAAACGCAGGCTCAGCGTCTCCATATGTTTCATCCCGTTAAGTACCGGCATCACCATGGTGTTTTCACCGACAACCGGTGCGATATCTTTCATTGCCGCTTCCAGCCCGAAACTTTTTACAGTCAGCAAAATCAGGTCATAAGGCCCGGTCAGCTGCGATGCCTGTAAGACATTGGGCTGGAAATGGAAATCACCGTGCGGACTGTGAATCGTCAGCCCGTTTTGCTCAACCACAAGCGCGCGTTTTTCACGTAAAAGAAACGTCACATCCTGCCCGGCCTGCGCCAGCCGCGCACCAAAATATCCGCCGGTCGCGCCAGCTCCCACCACTAAAATTCTCATGCGTTATCCTTTTTTATCAAGACATTCAGAAACCCTGTGTTTGTTTAAACTACGGGAGGAGGGCGGCAGGGATCAAGAGCCATGATGAATGAGGGATTTTTGAAGATTTTGCCGCGTGATACTATGCCCCATCACTATTTCAACAAGGAGCACTGAATGGCAGGTTATCAGCCTCCGTACAGTATCACACCGCAGATCCTCAACCGGGTTGTGGACGTCGGGGAATTGCTGGGGCGTTGGGCTGCGCATGCTGAACAGTCATCTGTGCTGCTGCGAAAAGAAAACCGTATCCGCACGATTCAGGCTTCACTCGCTATCGAACACAACAGCCTGTCGACACCGCAGGTGACCGCCATTATGGAAGGCAAACGCGTGCTGGCGCCGCAAAAAGATATTCAGGAAGTGCGTAACGCCATTCTGACGTACGAACAGTTACCGGCATTGAAAAGTCATCGTCTTGAGGATGTTCTGAAAGCTCACCAGACGCTGATGCTCGGACTGGTGGATGCGCCCGGCCACCTGCGCAGCGGCAATGTGGGTGTGTATCGTGACAATCGGCTGATTCATATGGCACCACCGGCCGGGCAACTCCCGCGTCTGATATCAGATTTGCTGAACTGGCTGAAGGAAACGGATATCCACCCGCTCATCGCCAGTTCGATTTTCCATTATGAGTTTGAATTTATTCACCCGTTTGCCGACGGTAACGGCAGGATGGGGCGCTTATGGCAGACGCTGATCCTCAGCCAGTGGCGTTCAGAGTTCGCCTGGCTGCCGGTAGAAACGCTGATCCATAATCAGCAGCAGGATTACTACCGCATTCTTGGCGAATGCGATCGTGCCAGTGACTGCACGGCATTTATCAGTTTTATGCTCGATAAACTGGCGGAAGCATTACGTGAAGGCATTGAAACGCAATCCTCACACTGAACGTCAATGACTCATTCGACACCCCCCGCCCGAAGACGGGGGAGTTACACCGCTATTTCCCCCGCGCCAGAACCTTGCGGTACAGCACCGGCAGTGAAATCACCACGATCAACATCGCACCGACAATCACCGACATCACGATGCCCGGCACATTCAGCAGACTGAGGCCGAAAGTCAGCAGCCCCATCAGAAACGCGGCAATAATTACGCCGGTCATGCTGCCGGAACCACCGAGCACGCTGACACCGCCGAGCACGGCCATGGTAATCACGCTCAGTTCCCAGCCGAGAGCCAGTGTTGGCCGCGTACTGCCGAGGCGCGAGGTCAGCAAAACGGCCGCCAGTCCGGACATTACGCCGACCAGCACGAACAGCGTCAGATTATGGCGTTTCACGTTAATCCCGGAGTACCACGCGGCGACCGGATTGTTGCCGATGGCATAGGTGCGGCGTCCAAAGTTAGTTTTGTGCAGCAGGAAATAAAACACCGCGCCCAGCACCAGGAACAGCGCGAATTCAAACGACAAGGGCCCCCAGACATAGCCCTGACCAAACCACGCGAAACTGGCGGGATATTTATTCAGCGACTGATCGCCCAGTAGCACGTAGGTGATGCCACGGAACAAGCTCATGGTGCCGATGGTAATCACGATAGACGACAAATTCAGCCGGGTGACCAGCAGGCCGTTAATCAGCCCGCACAACAGGCCGACGCTCAATCCGACACCCACCAGCGCCGGTGTTGGCAAACCGGCCTGCGCGCAGAATCCCATAATGGTGGAACTCAGCGCCATGGTTGAAGCGACCGACAAATCGATTTCCCGGGCGATAATCAGCATCGCCATCGGCAGCACAATGATGGCTTTTTCGGTGAAGTTAAACGTTGCGTCCGACAGGTTCCATATATTGAGGAAATACGGCGAGGCGAACGCATTCACCACAAATACCAGCAGCGTCACCAGCAGTAAAAATCCTTCCCAGCACATCAGGCGGCGGAAAAACGGCGTGACAGCCATGGTGGTGTTTTCTCCGGCAGCGGAATGCGGCGTGTTGCGCGACGTTAAGGTCTTGTTCATGATCTTACCCCGGTTTCAGTTCGCACAGGCTGGACGGCGGGAGAGTGGCGCAGAATCAGCCGTCCTTTACGTTTGTTGGCGCGTTCGTTGAGGATGACGGCGATCACAATCACGCCGCCAGAAATCGCCATCTGCCAGAACGGCGACACTTCAATCACCGGCAGGGCATTGTTGATGACGCCGAGGAACAGCGCGCCCAGCAGGCAACCGACCACCGAGCCGATGCCGCCCATGGTGCTGATCCCGCCAATGACGCAGGCTGCAACAATTTGTAATTCAAAGCCGTTGGCGACGTCCACGTAAGCCACGGCGAAGCGTGAGATCCACAGATAGCCGCAGAAACCCGCCAGCGCGCCGGAAAGGCAGAAGCTGACGAACTGCATTTTGCCTGCGTTGATGCCGGTGTAATACGCCGCCGTGGCGTTGCCGCCAGCCGTGTAAAGTGCCCGTCCGGTCCGGCTGTAACGCAGGAAATACGCCACCAGAATCAGCGCGGCAATCGCACACCAGCCAAGCAGCGGCAGACCAATAAAGGTGGCGCGTGGCAGACTGAGGAATTCCGGGCTCATCTGATGGGCATTGATCCAGCCGCCGTTTGAGAGCAGGAAGATAATGCCGCGATAAATGCTCATGGTGCCGAGCGTCACCACAATCGGCGGAATACCGACTTTCCATACCAGGAGGCCATTAATTGCGCCCATCACCAGCCCGAGTACGGTTGCCAGTAACACCAGTGACCACACCGGAATATCCGGATGATGGAAGTTAATCAGCGCGACGATCATGCCGGTCAGCGCCAGATTGGCGGCCATCGACAAATCGATACCTTTGGTCAGCAAAACCATCATCTGCCCGAGCGCCAGGATGATCAGAATCGAGGTATCGTTAAACATCTCCAGCAGGTTTCCGGCACCGATAAACTCCGGCGAGCGCACGCCGACGCCCAGCACCATCAGCACTATCACCACCGCCAGCAGCAGCTCGCGGTATTTCAGCAGGTTTCTGATCATGCTGCCTCCTCGCCCGCGCCGCTGGCGGCACTGACAATCATTTCTGCGCTGGCTTCACCGGCGTTGAATTCGGCGACCATCAGTCCTTCATGCATCACAATGATGCGATCGGCCATGCCCATGACTTCCGGTAATTCGGAAGACACCATAATCACCGCCAGCCCGCGCCCGACCAGTTCAGACATAAACTGATGCACTGCCGCTTTCGAGCCGATATCAATGCCTTTGGTCGGTTCATCGAGAATGATGATGTCCGGTTTGGTCGCCAGCCATTTGGCGATCACCACTTTCTGCTGATTTCCGCCCGACAGCGTGCCGACGGCCTGTTTCCAGCTTGACGCTTTCACCTGCAACCGTCTGGCGTAATCATCGGCCAGCGCCCACTCTTTTTTGTCGTTGAGCACGCCGCGCGGATTAAGCTGGCTGAGCTGCGGCAGGCTGATGTTCTGGCTGATGGGCAAATCAATAATCGCGCCTTGTTTCTGGCGCTCTTCCGGCACATACACAATCCCCGCGCGGATGGCCTGAGAAGGGCGGGAAAAATGGTGTTCTTTGCCGTTGATCAGAATTTTGCCGCCGTTCGGTTGCGTGACGCCAAATAACGCCTGCATCAGTTCGGTTCTTCCCGCACCGACCAGCCCGTAAAAACCGAGGATTTCGCCTTTGCGCAGTGAGAAGTTAATGCCTGCGAATTCGGTCGGATGGCTGAGGTTTTGCACTTCCAGTACCGTGTCGCCCGGTTTGCAGTTCACTTTCGGGTAAGCCTGACTGACTTCACGTCCTACCATCATGGTCACCATCTGCTGTTCACTGATGTCGCTGATTTTGCCGGAGCCGACATAGCTGCCGTCGCGCAAAACGGTGTAGTAATCGGAAATGGAGAAGATCTCGTCGAATTTGTGCGAGATAAACAGAATCGCTTTACCCTCCTGTTTCAGGCGTTCGACAATCTGATAAAACTCAACGATTTCATGCTGAGACAGGGCGGCGGTGGGTTCGTCGAGAATGACCACCTGCGCATCAAACGACAGCGCACGGGCGATGGCCACCATATGGCGCTGCGCGATGCTTAACTCTTTCAGAATGGCATGCGGATCAATGTTTACTTCCAGACGCGTCAGAATATCGCGTGCCTGCTGATGCATCGCCGGCCAGTTCAGACATTTAAAAATGCCGCGGTAAAGATAGTGACCGACGAAGATATTCTCGGTCACGGAAAGCTCGTCAAACAGCACGGTTTCCTGATGAATGGCGGTGATGCCGATTTTGTGTGCGGATTCCGGATTCGGCAGTTTTATCGGAATGGCTTTATAGTGCAACTCGCCTTCTTCCGGCTGATAAATGCCGGTCATGACTTTCACCAGCGTCGATTTCCCCGCGCCGTTTTCGCCAATCAGGGCGGTTACTTTTCCCGGATACAAATCCACATGAACGTTATTTAACGCCCTGACACCCGGAAAGACTTTGCTGATGCCCTTCAATGACAACAACGGTGTCGCTGAATCACTCATGGAGTTTCCCCTGTCTGGCTAAGTACAACAAAACGGCTGAACGGTAACCCGGTCAGCCGCATTCAGGATCAGAAGATTTTAGAGAATTTATCGATGTTGCTGGCGTCGTAGACAAACGGTTCAGCCATTGCGCCGCTGCCGTCTGCATCGAGTTTCACTTTGCCTAAACGGCCCATGCTGGCTTCGGTTTTAGTGGCGGTGCCTTTCACCAAATCATCAGCCAGATAAGTGGCGGCGTAACCCAGATCAATCGGGTTCCAGATAGCAAAACTTTTGGTTGCGCCCGATTTTATTGCGCCCGCCATTTCAGACGGCAGCCCCAGTCCCGTTACATACACCTTGCCGATTTTGCCCTGATCTTTCACTGCCTGTGCGGCCGCCACGATACCCACGGAAGAAGGGGAAATAATCACTTTCAGGTCCGGATAGGATTTCAGCAGGCCAATGGTTTCGCGGTAGCTTTTATCTGACAGATCATCGCCATAAGCGACCGTCACCAGATTCACCGAAGGGTATTTCGGCAGCACTTTTTTCATTTCCGCAATCCACAGATTCTGGTTGGTGGAGGTTGGCGTGGCGCTCAGGATGGCTACATCGCCTTTTTCTACGTTCAGGGCTTTCAGCGCATCGGCGGCCAGTTTGACGTTGGTTTCGCCAATCAGCGCGTTGTTAGACGGATTAAGGTGGATCTGGCGGCCCTCTTTGGCGACACCGGAATCCCACGACACGACTTTAATGCCACGTTGCATGGCTTTTTTCAGCACCGGCACCAGCGCATCCGGGTCATTGGCGGAGACAGCAATGGCATCGACGCCCTGGGCGATCAGGCCATTGAGCACTTCTATTTGCGCCTCGGCGGTAGTGGTGGTTGGGCCGGTATAAATCACTTTCACATCGCCCAGTTCTTTAGCTGCCTGCTGTGCGCCAACGTTTGCTGCTTCAAAAAAACCATTACCCAACGATTTTGCTACCAGGGCGATCTTCACTTCTGCCGATGCCGCGCCTGCCAGCAGGATGCTGCTCGCCATCAGGGTAAGGCTCAGTACGTGTTTTAATTTCATTTTTTGTACTCCGCATAAGTCCGCATAAAGTTTAACGACCAAAAAGTTGCCGACGCGCCAGGCGCATGATCACGACTCTAGGAGGTTGCTGACAGCCTCACCTTTCCGCGAGTGCCAGTTCAGTGCGAACTATGGCAAAGACGCAAAGGTTTGAGCGAACAACCTCACAATTTGATAACAATCTTATTTCAGGCAGGCTAAACGGTCAGAAAAACACACATTACCGGTTTCAGAAGACCGCACTGAAATAAGGCATAAAGCTACGCAGTACGCCGGATTGCACCGGATTTCATCAGGCGGGAAATGTTTTGTTCAAAAGCGGCTGGCGGATCACAGTTTCAGCCCGATGGCTGCCCCGGCGACGACTAAGATATTACGATAGTGTTAATAAGGAGTCGGAAATGACCGTGTTACGCAGTAGTGAGTATTTCCCCTCAGGAGATTTCCCGGTCGCCATTGAACCCCGTTATCCGCAGGAAACTTTTCCTGAACATCATCATCAGGATTTCAATGAAATTGTCCTGGTCGAGCAAGGTACCGGCACGCACGTTTTTAATGACCAGCCGCTGATCCTCAGCGCGGGGAGCGTCTGTTTTGTGCGTCACAGCGACCATCATCTTTATGAAGATACCGAAAACCTGCATCTGACCAACGTGCTGTATCGCAGCCCGAACGCGTTTCGTTTCCTTAATGGCGTCGGTGATTTATTGCCGCAGGAAGTGGACGGGGTGTATCCGGCGCACTGGCGCATCAGCCCGACTCAGATTGTGCAGGCCAAAACGCTGATTAATTTGCTGGCGCGACAACCCGCCACGCAATCGCCGGAATCTCAGGCTCAGCAGGAATTATATTTTATGCAGCTCTTATTATTGCTGCGCAAAGGCAGCCGTGATGTCGGATATCGCGGGCAGGGCGGTGACCTGAACAATGTGCTGGACTGGATGAATGAGCATTATGATGAGGAAATCGACTGGCCGGCACTGGCCGCGCAGTTCTCAATGTCGCTGCGTACCTTGCATCGTCAGATGAAACAACAAACCGGCTGCACACCGCTCAATTACCTCAACCGCCTGCGTCTGCTCAATGCGCGCAACATGCTGCGTTTCAGCGACAGCCCGATCACCGAGATTGCCCACAACTGTGGTTTCTGCGACAGCAATTACTTCTCCACATTGTTTAAACGTGAATTTGGCTATGCACCCAGAAGTGTTCGTCAGTATCAGTAAGCGGAACCCTGTATTTTGCAAAATTGTTATATCGGGCAGTCCGACCATGACATTTTTGCCATTTCTTAAAATTAAGTGGCAATCACGGAAAGGTAAAAACCAGACGGATAGAACAGGCTGTTAAAACTTCACAAAAAAGAACTTTTTTATTAACAACTCGTTCATCAACTCTATCCGTATTTTGGAGACCCTTACATGAGCACAGTTCAGAAACGTATGTACATCAACGGCGAGTTCGTTGAAAACACCGGCGGTAAGTGGATCGACGTTGTGAACCCGGCGACAGAACAGGTGATTTCGCAGATCCCTGAAGGCTCAGCAGAAGACGCCAGAAAAGCCATTGATGCAGCAGAAGCGGCGCAACCGGGCTGGGAAGCGTTACCTGCGGTGGAGCGCGGCGTGTGGCTGCATAAAATTGCCGACGGTATTCGTGAGCGCGAAGCCGAACTGACGGAAACCATTATTGCGGAAGGCGGCAAAACCTACGGCCTGGCGCAAACCGAAGTACTGTTCACCGCCGACTACCTTGATTACATGGCGGAATGGGCACGCCGTTACGAAGGCGAAATCATTCAGAGTGACCGGCCAAATGAAAACATCTTTGTGTTCCGCAAAGCCATCGGCGTGACCACCGGTATTCTGCCGTGGAACTTCCCGTTCTTCCTGATCGCCCGTAAAGCCGCCCCGGCGCTGATCACCGGCAATACCATCGTCATCAAACCGAGTGAAATCACGCCAAACAACGCGGTGATTTTCGCGGAAATTATTCACAAAATTGGCCTGCCAAAAGGTGTGCTGAATATTGTCACCGGCTACGGCCCGACCGTCGGGCAGGAACTGGCGGCGAATCCTAAAGTCGGCATGGTCAGTCTGACCGGGAGCGTGGCTGCAGGTATCGCCACCATGACTGCGGCGGCACAGAACGTTACCAAAGTCTCACTGGAACTGGGCGGTAAAGCGCCAGCCATCGTGATGAATGACGCCGATTTGGATCTGGCGGTGAAAGCCATCGTGAGCTCGCGCGTCATCAATACCGGGCAGGTGTGTAACTGCGCGGAGCGTGTTTACGTGCAGGAAGGCGTATACGACGAATTCATTTCGCGCATCAGCGAAGCGATGAAAAAAGTGACGTTCGGCAATACCGCCGAGCAAAAAGAGCTGGATATGGGGCCGCTGATCAGCGCGGCGGCATTGCAGCGTGTGGAGGATAAAGTGGCGAAAGCCGTGTCACAGGGCGCAAAAGTGCTGCTGGGCGGCAAACGTCATGGCGACAAAGGTTTCTTCTATCAGCCGACGGTGCTGGTGGATGTGAAGCAGGACATGCCGATCATGCATGAAGAAGTGTTTGGTCCGGTGCTGCCGGTCGCCACGTTCAAAACGCTGGATGAGGCGATTGCCATGGCAAACGACAGCGAATATGGCCTGACGTCATCGATTTACACCAGCAATATAAATACGGCGATGAAAGCACTGAAACAGCTGAAATTCGGCGAGACCTACATCAACCGTGAAAACTTCGAAGCCATGCAGGGCTTCCATGCGGGCTGGCGTAAGTCGGGCGTCGGTGGTGCCGACGGTAAACATGGCTTGCAGGAATATCTGCAAACGCATGTTGCGTACCTGCAGTTCCATTAATTAACACACTGTGGCCGGAGCAGGGGAACCTGACTCCGGTTTTGCTGACTTTCACCTGACAAGGAAACCCCATGAGCCGCAACGATTTCCTGACCGGCATTCGTCAGCATAAATTCATGCAAACGCTGTTCCCGCCACCGGCTGAAAAATCCCATCCGCAGCAAGAATTTGGCCGTGCGCTGACCCTGATGGGCGGTATCTGGGATGACCGGTTCCTGCGGGCACCGCAAAATGGCTACACCACGCTGAATGCCTATCTGCGCGGGTTATATCCGGCAGACTCGCTGTTTTGCTCCGCCACGCCGGAGATTATCGCAGAGAGGAGTCTCGACGCCCGTACTCAGGCGGCATCGCTGAAAGATGTTGATGTCGGCGTGGTCCGTGCCTGTTTTGGTGTCGCAGAAACCGGCGCCGTCTTTCTCAGTGATCCGCAACTTTGTGTGAACACCCTCAGCGCGATGGCTAAAAACCTGGTCGTGCTGCTCGACGTTAACCACATCATCGAACATCTGCATCTCGCCCACCGTCAGCCGCAGCCTTTTAATGCCCGTTACGCGATTATGGTCACCGGCCCGGCGGCGATCGCTGACAGCGAAAGTGCGCTGATGCTGGGTGCCAAAGGCGTCCAAAGCCTGCGGGTGATCGCGCTTTAAGTCCGAAAACCCACGGATCCTGCTGTACTCATCCCGCTTAAAATAACTCCTGTAAATAAAATAAATCCTATCTGATACAATCAGTAAACGGGTGCACAACGGGCGTGCCCTGACTTTTTACGGCAAGTGAGTGCGGCAACCATGAGCGTGATACAGAGCCTTATCAAACAAGCATTTGGAACCGGTAACAGCAACGAAGCAGCCACTTTCCTGGCCAGTGCGTGCAACCGGATGAAAGCCATGGATAAAACAACCATCGCCCGCGAAGTGGAAAGCGCGCTCAGAGGCATCAGTTTCAGCCGCGCCGAGACAGATAAGGCAAAAGTAAAAACTGTTTATAAAGACACCGCCGTCACGCTCGAAAAGCTCGCCTCACTGGAAAAACAGGTGTGCAGCCTGAAGAATGAACTGGCCGTTGCGCGTAACCAAACAGGCAAAGGCAATACAGAAGACGCTGAGCGGATGAAAGGGGAGTTGTCGCGTCTTAACACCCGCATCAGCGAACTGCTTCGACAATCTGACATACAGAAAAAGCAGCACGCCGATGAACTGGCATTGTTGCGTTCGCGCCAGCGTGCAGACGGCCATTCAAACTCCGCAGAACTCGATGCCGCCAACAGCCTGATTGCGTATACCGGCAGTCAGATGACCGCGATGGCGGCGGCGCGTGATGCGCTGCAACAGCGTTTAACCCGGCTGGAAACCGAGTCGGAACGCCGGGTGCGTGAGGAAGAAGATAAACGCCATGCCGCCAACCGCCGTGCTGACGGGAATTACGCCCTGCTCGGACAGCAGAAAGAACTGACGGCTGAGGCGAACCGTAAAATCACGCAGCTTCGTGCCAGCCTGAAACTCGAAGAGTATGAAGGGCAGAACGCGAAGACCGAAAAGGCAAAACTGAAGAAGCAGATTGCCGAGCTGGAAGATGAAAACAGCCGCCTGGCCGAACGCTTGTGTGATAACGAAGAAGATTGCGAACGGCTCAGTAATGCGCTGGAAAGAACAAATCAGGAATTTGCTGCCTACAAAAAGCAAAAAGAACGCCTGACCCGCTGGATCCACATACCCGGCGCCATGATGGGGATTTCCGTCGTTGCGCTGGTATTGTACTCAGATGCCCAACCCGGACATCTGTTTGACAGTCTTGCCCCCGCTGTATTTCTGGGCAGCGTCGTCTATGCCCTTTCCCTGATGATTGCGTTTACCCGCAGGGCGTAACCGGGGGGCGTGTCTAAAGAGCCTCTGTTGTGGTCAGATAACAGAAGGGCTTCACTAGCTTTTGTCTGGTACCTCTTATTATTAACACTTCCCGAATTCCCAATTCTGAGTAAACTCTATTCCCACAATTTCACCATGTGAATACAGTTTCCTCACACCCCGAAAAGCAGGATGCTTTTCACATGTCAGCCAGGGACCGGAATGAACACACTTTCCCGCTATTCTCTCGATATCTGGAACAGCCCGTACCATCTGGACGTGCTGAGCTTTCGCGGCGAGGAACATCTCAGCGAGACTTTTTCCTACACCGTTGACGTCACCTGCCCCGAACCGGATATCGGTGCCGCGCAGATGCTGCGCCAGTTCACCTGCTTTACCCTGGGCACGCCTTTCCAGCCTGAACGCGCCGTGTATGGCGTTATCCGTGACTTTCAGCGCCTGTCCACCTCCGCCGACGAAACCCTGTACCGGATCCGGACCGGGAACGCTACACCTCACTTGATGCGGCAACGGACAGCCTTTTAACGAAATAACAGGGACAATCACCAATGGATGACGATTTCGAAAAGGCGCTGGCATTTTTCACCCCGCCGCCTGACAGCTGGGTCTGCAGCGGGCAAAGAAAAATTGAGGCCGCAGGGCAATGGATTTGGGAAATCCTGCAGGGAGATTTCAATACCGGACAAACCACCGGACAGGTCGTCACGGGGACGGTGATTTCCATGATCCCGTTTGTGGATCAGCTCTGCGATATCCGCGATCTGGTGGCTAACTGCAAAAAAATTAATGAAGACGACAGCGACACCTGGGCATGGGTTGCGTTATGCCTGACATTGATCGGCTGCTTCCCGGTGTTAGGGTCGCTGTGCAAGGGCGGATTTAAAGTCCTGTTTTTGTATTTGCGCAAAAGTCATCTGGATCAGCTAAACAACCCCGGCCAGCTTTACCGTGCTCTTGAAGGCGCCATCGGCTTATTGAACGATTTTCTGAATATGCCCGCCACGCGCAGCGCGCTGAAGTATCTGAAAATTTATAACCCTTACCGTTTCCTCGAGGAGAAATTACGCGGCGTGATCGACAGCCTGGACGTCTTCGATCTGTTAAGTGTTTTTGATGAACTCCTCTCCGTCACCAAAAAACTTCTCGATAAAGTCACGGCCTGGGGCCCGGCATCGTTAAAGCAACCCGTAGCCGCGTTGTGGAACATGCTGATGGCAGTACGTCGCAACGCGGACCGGATGCTAAGTAAAGCCCTCGCCCCCGTCACGGATTTACTGGAAAAACTGGCAAACCGCCTGCGTGTTGAAGGTGACAATGCCTACCGCGCGCATGTGGGCACCAACGTACACCTCTACGGCGGCGAACGGGCGGCTAAAGAAGTGGAGATGTTTAAGCAGGAAAAACCGGATTGGGTGGATGTTGGGGTATCCGTGGAGAAATATAAGCCGATTAAAAAACTATCCAAACCACAAATCGTCCAAATTGACCAAGGCTGGCCAGACATTAAAAACATGCCTCACCGCAAAACACCTTTGAATGGGAAATTTAATACTTTCGATAATTCCATGACAGGCGTTGAAATTCCCCCGGGTGAAATTATCTATCGGGTCATTGACCCAAACTCTTCAGACAACAGCATCTGCTGGATGCGTAAGGCAGAGTTTGAAAAACTGACATCGAAAAGTGACTGGCGTAAAAACTTTGCCGTATGGAAAAGCTGGAATGAAAACGGGGAATATGTCGTTTACACCGTTCCGCCGGGGCAACCGCTTAAAGTCTGGGAAGGTCGCGCTGCAACACAAGTTAATGAGAATGCCAAAGAATATTCGCTGGAAGGTGGAGCGGTACAAATCGTACTGGACCCGTCGCAGCTTAGAAAAGAGTTTACCGGTGAGCGGCGTAAAACCGGCTGGGGCTATGGTGATGTGGCCGGTGACCCTGTCAGCCCTTATCTGGGGCTACCGAAGCTAGAGAATAAAAACAACTGGTATGAACCAAAAGGAAAAGAATAATGGGTATTTTACATCCGCAGGAATGTTACTTTTTAGAAAAATTTATCTCAGCAGAACATTATGCCGAAACCCGTGATGCCATTATTGCTTATATCGATGCACATGAGGAAGCACTGGCAAGATATAAACGTGAAATGCCGCTTAACGCCAGAAAGCTCCCACAGTGGCAACAGGCCGATGTGGTATGGGAGTCTCGGGTGATGCCTAATATCAGGCCAATGAAAGAACGATACATGAAAGCTTATATCCTACGAACTCATAACGATATCAAAGCATTCGATATCGGTCATGCTATGAGCAATATTAACAAAGGTATTGTCGAGTTTTGGAATGGCTGGATGAAGGAGGAGGATATTTTAAATATCTCTGAATTAGAATATAAAGCATCAGCATTAGACAATAGACTGTCATATACTTTGCGCGGCAATTGGGACGACGGGGATTTGACCTATACCGGCTGCGGAAGCTTATATTCAAACATTGAACTCCCAGCAAAAATACCTTGTTATGAACTTGATCCTTCCGTAAGAATAGAAATAGGACAAAATCCCGAACAAACAGGATTCTATCTTCCGGATATTAAGTTTGCACCAGCCCGGTTTATTCCCGAGGACTTTGGGCAACCAGTCCCTGCATCTCAGGGCATCAGGCGCAGTAACTGGTCAGACCCAGACACAGGTGAAAAAGATTACGGTTGGGAAGAAACTGAGTGGACCGAAACCGGCTGGACCCTTATTCGTCGGGTTGAAGGCGAATTTATCGATGTGCCGCCAGAAGGTTTTTTCCCAAAAGGATTACCGGAAGAATTATACGGCTGATCAAAGTGTTCGCCTTAGTCCGCCGTCAATAATTTTACTTCACTGCCCCCATTGCCGCCTGCTCAATCAGTGCGGCCACTTCTTTTGGATGTGATTCATAAACGGAATGGCTGGCGCCTGCGATTTCCACGGTGTGGCTGTGTGCGCGTTTGGCGTACATGCGTTCTAAATCAGGGTTAATGATCTTGTCGGCCTTCGCCACCATGTACCAGCTCGGTTTCACTTTCCAGGCCGGATCAGGAATGTTCGCAGTAAATACGCTGGCGGATGTCAGCATCTGGGCCTGCGCTTCAAATTCAGCCTGTTTACGTGGCAGGTCTGCGGCGAAATCAGACGGGAAATTGGCCGGATTGATGTACAGGAAACCGTCCGGCGTTTTCACAAACGGATGCGCGGAGTTCGGGAATTTCTTACCGTTAATCGCTTCGGTTTCCCCGTTGTCCAGCGCATGCGCCGCGATATACACCAGCCCCGCTACGTGCGGATCGTTGCCTGCTTCAGTAATAATCGCGCCGCCATAACTGTGGCCGACCAAAATGGCAGGGCCGTTTTGTCTGTCCAGAATACGTTTAGTGGCTGCAACGTCTTCGGCAAACGACGTCAGTGGTTCCTGTACCAGTGTCACTTTATAGCCATCGCGGGTCAGAATGTCATACACCGGACGCCAGCCAGAGCCGCCAACAAATGCGCCGTGAACCAGCACGATATTTTTCACTGGCGCAGCGGTGGCTGCCTGGCAACCGAACGCCGCAGTGGCGGCAAACAACAATGTTGAAACTACACGTAAACGCATGGCACGACCTCTTTTACTGTGATCAGAAATGAAACTCAGTGTGTGATGCCACTTTGCGTGTGGCGCTCTGACAGAGGAGTGACCTGCGGATGACAAAAAAGTCATAAAGCCGCTGACCCGCAGGATGCGGTGAAAACGTTTCCCCGGCTTTATTTGCGGGTATTTTAAGCGCCGTGAGAATTCTCCTTTTTATATCTTTTGTAAAGACGCCACGGTTTCATTACACGGAACTTATCGTCTGAAAAAACAGCGATGAATATGCCGCTGTCTTGAAATAGTGGTCTATATTTATTCTGAGGTCTGCGCCTTCGTCTGGATTTCGAAAGACAAAAAGGAATTAGCCAGCTGAAAATATTCTCTGATAAATACGCATCAGGTGCATTTTTGTTTTCCGGTAAATCACCTAATTATCAGTTGGTTGTATATTGTGTAATCGTTACCACTGAGGCGCGGATAAATACCGGGAGATCGTTGGACGATTTTTCGAATGAAAGCGGATGTTTATTTTGTGTCGGAATATAAACGGTATCAGACGAATAAAACCCTGTATTTTGCGCGGAGATAGAATTTGAAAATGGCCTCAGATGTACACTGCGTGCGGTATTTTGTTAAAAATTTATATTTGTAAAGTTGCGTATGTACTAACAGGAAGAAAAAATCTATAGTGAGCCCCTTCACGGCTCTCAATCAGATTGGTCAATTTATGTCTACTTCTTATGTCCAGAATTGAGAGATGCGTCGTATTTTTTGACTCAACCTTTTAACGTAAAACAAAAGAACTCATAAAGTGAACGCCAAAACCTCTGCTTTTATCATCACGTTTTTGTCATTTTTTAACCCGGTATCAGTCAGTTACGCCCAGTCTTCGACAGCGTCGCCGAAAGATGATGCGGGTGACACCGCCGGCTCATCAACAATGATGGTCATCAAGCGTGAAAGCACCGGTAAATTATCCGAACTCGATACCCCGGCGGCAGTCAGCGTGATTGATGGCGGGGATTTCAGAAACAGCAAAGCGCAGGTCAATCTGTCTGAAAGCCTTGGCAGCGTCCCCGGTTTACAGGTTCAGAACCGCCAGAACTATGCGCAGGATCTGCAACTTTCCGTTCGCGGATTCGGCAGCCGTTCCATGTATGGCGTGCGCGGTGTGCGTATTTACGTTGATGGTATTCCTGCCACCATGCCGGACGGGCAGGGACAGACCTCCAATATTGACCTGAACTCGGTAGAGCGTGTTGAAGTGCTCCGCGGGCCGTTCTCAGCGCTGTACGGCAACGCCTCCGGCGGCGTGGTGAACGTCGATACCCAAACCGGTTCACAGCCTGCCAAACTGGAAGCGGGCACTTATTTCGGCAGCTACGGTTCGTTTCGTAACAGCGTCAAAGCCAGCGGCGCAACCGGCGACGGCACCCATGCCGGTGATGTGAATTACCTGATTTCCGGTTCCCGTTTCACCACTGACGGCTACCGTGACCATAGCGGTACGCAGAAAAATCTCGGCAACGGCAAGCTGGGCGTGCGTATTGATGATGACAGCACCCTGACGCTGATGTTTAACAGCGTGTCCGTGGATGCCAACGATCCGGGTGGCCTGACAGAATCTGAATGGCATGATGACCCGAAGCAGGCCAAACGCGCCGATCAGTACAACGCCCGTAAGAATCTGGATCAGACACAAGTCGGGTTACGCTATCAGCGTCAGATGGGCGAAAACGACGAGTTCAGCCTGATGACTTATCACGGCGAACGCCACACGACGCAGTACCAGACCATTCCGGCGGCATCGCAGAAAAATCCGCTGAACGCGGGCGGGGTGATTGTTCTGGAACGTAAGTATTCCGGTGTGGATACCCGCTGGAAACATGACGCTCAGATAGGTTCCGTACCGTTTTCCGTCACCGGCGGGCTGGATTATGAAACCATGACCGAGCGTCGTTTCGGTTATGAAAACTTCAATGATGAAGGCGATCTGGGCGTGAAAGGCGACGAACGCCGTAACGAAAAGAACGTGATGTGGAACCTCGATCCCTATCTGCAAACCACGTGGAACCTGACATCGCGCTGGACGCTGGATGCCGGTGCGCGTTACAGCACCGTGAGTTTCGACTCGCAGGATTATTACATTACCGGCAGCAACCCTGATGACAGCGGTTCGCGCCGTTATCACAAACTGCTGCCGATGGCGTCCCTGAACTATGCCGTGACGCCTGCACTGAACACTTATATTTCGGCCGGGCGCGGTTTCGAAACGCCGACCATTAACGAGCTTTCTTACCGCACCGACGGTAAATCTGGCCTGAATCTGGGACTGGAACCTTCCACCAGTAACACCGTGGAACTGGGCAGCAAATGGCGCGTGGGCAACGGTTTAGTGACCGCTGCCGTCTTCCAGACCGATACCGATGACGAGCTGATTGTGGCACAAAGTGTCGGCGGGCGGTCAAGCTACACCAACGCCGGTAAGACACGCCGTCGCGGTCTGGAACTGTCGTTAGATCAGCAGATTGAAGAAAACTGGCGCGTGAAAATGGCCTGGACGCTGCTCGATGCTACTTTCCGCAACGAGACCTGTGGCGCGGGTGATTGCACACCAGCAGGCAACCGACTGCCGGGTATTGCGCGCAACATGGGCTACGCTTCTCTTGAGTGGGCACCGGTTGACGGCTGGCACGCGGGCGCCGATGTGCGATACATGAGCGACATTGAAGTAAACGACGAAAACAGTGAACAGGCCCCCGCTTATACCGTGGCCAGCGTGAATGCGGGTTACCGCTTCAACTGGAACAAAGTGACGCTCGATTTGTTTACCCGCGTCGACAACCTGTTCGACAGAAATTATGTCGGTTCTGTGATTGTTAATGAAGGCAATGGCCGTTATTTCGAACCGGCACCTGGCAGAAACTACGGTGGCGGCGCTACGCTTTCTTATAGTTTCGAATAACTTTTAGTCAGTACGTTCAGTCAGCAGAACAATGAACCACGCGGTGCTGCCCGTTACCTGCACTTTTTGAAGCGGGGCAGCACATGCAAGGAATGACACCCGGTGAGAACCGGATGTTCTTGAAGATTCGGCTCATGCCTGAATCGACGATTATAAAAAATCAGTAAGGTCATCAACTATGGAAACGAAAGCCTCGTTATCACGCATCGTCGTCATAATTACCGCTTTGTTCGCCGCGTTAAGCGGGATTTATCTTCTTGTCGGCGGTATCTGGCTGGCAAAATTAGGGGGTTCTCTTTATTACATTATTGCCGGTGTTATCTCGCTGGTTACCGCGTGGTTGCTGTATCGCCGTCGCTCTTCTGCATTACTGCTGTACGCAATCTTCCTGTTCGGCACCACGGTGTGGGCGGTGTGGGAAGTAGGCACAGACTTCTGGGCACTGACGCCGCGTTTAGACGTCACCTTCTTCCTGGGCCTGTGGATCCTGCTGCCGGTTGTGTATAACCAGATGCTGGCGAAAAATGCTTTCGCACGCGGCGCTCTGGCCGTTTCCCTGCTGTTCACCGTGATTGTGCTGGCGTACTCCGTCTTCAACGATCCGCAGGAAATCAACGGCACCCTTAAAGCTGCCGATGCTGCACCGGCAGCAACCGATTCCGGCGTTCCTGCCAGTGACTGGCCGGCCTATGGCCGTACTCAGGGCGGTACCCGTTACTCGCCACTGAACCAGATCAACGATAAAAACGTCAGCAAGCTCGACGTGGCCTGGACTTTCCGTACCGGTGACCTGAAGACCCCGAACGATCCGGGCGAAATCACTGACGAAGTGACGCCAATCAAAATCGGCGACATGCTTTACCTGTGTACGCCGCACCAGAAGCTGTTTGCTCTGGATGCCGCGACCGGTAAAGAGAAGTGGAAGTTCGATCCGCAGCTCAATTCTAACCCGACCTTCCAGCACGTGACCTGTCGCGGTGTGTCTTATCATGAGACCACACCTGCTGCACAAGGTGATGCGGCTAATGGCGCAGCGCCTGCTGTCTGTTCACGTCGTATCATTCTGCCGGTCAACGATGGCCGTCTGTTTGCGCTGGACGCTGAAACCGGCGCACGTTGCCCGGCATTCGGTAACAACGGTGAGCTGAACCTGCAAGGCAACATGCCTTACGCAACGCCAGGCCACTACGAGCCAACGTCACCGCCAATCATCACTAAATCTGTGATCATCGTGGCGGGTGCGGTTACCGATAACTACTCAAACCGCGAGCCTTCCGGCGTGATCCGTGGCTTTGATGTGGAAACCGGTAAACTGCTGTGGGCCTTCGATCCGGGTGCGGCTGAACCGAACAAAATCCCTGAAGATGGTCAGCACTTCACGCCAAACTCCCCGAACTCATGGGCGCCTGCGGCTTATGATGACAAGCTGGATCTGGTCTACCTGCCAATCGGCGTAGCGACACCAGATATCTGGGGCGGCAACCGTACTCCGGAAATGGAACGTTATGCGAGCGGCCTGCTGGCGCTGAATGCGACCACCGGTAAACTGGCCTGGTTCTATCAGACCGTTCATCACGACCTGTGGGATATGGACGTTCCGGCGCAGCCAACGCTGGCTGATATCACTGACAAGAGCGGCAACAAAGTTCCTGCGATTTATGTACCGACCAAAACCGGTAACATCTTCGTGCTGGATCGCCGTGACGGTAAGCTGATTGTTGACGCACCTGAAAAACCTGTTCCGCAAGGCGCAGCGAAAGGCGACCACGTTTCTCCGACTCAGCCGTTCTCCGAACTGACTTTCCGTCCGGAAGCCAAACTGACCGGTAAAGACATGTGGGGCGCAACGATCTATGACCAGCTGATGTGTCGTGTGATCTTCCACAAACTGCGTTATGAAGGCACCTTCACACCGCCATCCGAGCAGGGCACGCTGGTGTTCCCGGGTAACCTCGGTATGTTCGAGTGGGGCGGTATTTCTGTGGATACCGACCGTCAGGTGGCTATCGCGAACCCGATCGCACTGCCGTTCGTGTCTAAACTGATCCCACGTGGTCCTGGCAACCCTATGGAGCCAGATGAGAACGATAAAGGTGGTTCCGGTACTGAGACTGGCATTCAGCCACAGTACGGCGTGCCATTTGGCGTGACGCTGAACCCGTTCCTGTCTCCGCTGGGCTTCCCATGTAAACAACCTTCATGGGGTTACATCTCCGGCGTTGACCTGAAAACCAACGATATCGTGTGGAAAAAACGTATCGGTACCGTGCGTGACAGCTCACCATTACCGCTGCCGTTCAAAATGGGTATGCCAATGTTGGGCGCACCGATTTCTACCGCCGGTAATGTGTTCTTCATCGCAGCGACCGCAGATAACTACCTGCGTGCATTTGATATGAGCAACGGTGACAAACTGTGGGAAGCTCGTCTGCCAGCAGGTGGCCAGGCGACCCCGATGACTTACTCTGTGAATGGCAAGCAGTACGTTGTTATCGCAGCAGGCGGTCACGGTTCGTTCGGCACCAAACTGGGCGATTACATTATCGCTTACGCACTGCCAGACGCTGACGCTAAATAATTAGCTGTCATAAGCTCTGAAATCTGAAAGGCCGCAAAAGCGGCCTTTTTTATGGCTACAACGCCCGTAGCCATCGCGCCGGATTTCCGGCGTAAACACCTTTCACAGTGATGTCTTTCGTCACTACGCTTCCCGCACCAATCACTGCGCCATCGCAGATTGTGACGCCCAGAATGGTCGCACCGCTGCCAACAGCCACATCGTTACCCACGCGGATCCTGGCCCATGAATCCCGGTCGGGATCGGGTTTTCCTGCCTCAAACATATCGTTCGCAAACATCACGCCGTGGCCGATAAAGCAGTTTTCCCCGACAGTGACATATTCACAAATAAAGGTATGCGACTGGATTTTTGTCCCCCGTCCGATGCTGGTGTTGGCCTGAATTTCCACAAAGGGCCCGACAAAAACGTCATCACCGAGAATACAGTCATACACATTAGCGGGTTCGTAAATCACGACATTTTTCCCGGTGTTAACATTGCGGATTTGCACGTCGCGTGGGGTATGAGGCATTTTAATTCTCCTGTCCGAGGTTAAACGAACAATATCGCTGAATTTTTCTGGCGGAGTAATCGGTACTTTCTGGTATCACTCGGGAATGCAATTGCAGGATATGAGCGGACGAAAAGTCATGATACTGCCCTTTCTGTGTGCGGTAATCACATCCGGTCTTGGCCTCGGGGTTAAAAACCTCATGACCGATTCGCCTGAGGAAGCCTGGCATAATTTCAGTCAGCAAATCGACAGAGAACATGCGAAAGGCGTGTACCCGTTCAGACTGGATTTTTATACCGTTGTGCAAGATGCGAGAATAGATGGTCAGACACTTAACTACACCTACGCAATAGAAAATATCCGGCTGACAGATATCAGCTTGAAACGCAGAGCAGAGCACGTTTCATCCGGTTCTTTTGTACCACCGCGATGGTGCAGAAATATGGTTTGCGGGTGGAATATGACTATACGCAGGGGATGACTGAAAAAACGTATTCGTACAATAAAAGGGATTGCGTGGGCTGAGAAATCGCTCACCGTGAAGGGAACTCAAACAATAAAAATGCCATCTGCGAAGTTATGGAAAACAGTGCCTGCAGGCTTTCAGTGGGCGCTGTCTGGCCGTAATACCCCGTAATGTAATTCGTTGTCGCTATGCTGGCTTCGCCAAAATTCCCGTACTCACTCCATTTTTCAGACTCCAAAAAAATTTTCCATCCACCTGTTATTCTTATGTGTCGATTGTACACATCAAAGATCGCAAAGTTTTCCTGTGGTGTGGCTACGGATTGTCACGCACATTGATGACCTTTCGCAGATGGGCAACATCCTTTAGCGGTGGCAGACCAAAGATGCGGGCGTAATCCCTGTTAAACTGGGGCACACTCCTGTACCCCACTTCCTGGGCAACAAACGTCACGCTTTGTTGCCTGCCTAATAACATCGTTCTGGCATGAAGTAGCCTAACGCGCTTTTGATACTGTAAAGGACTCATGGCCGTGACGGCTTTAAAGTGACGATGAAAAGCCGATACGCTCATCGCCTCCCGTTCGGCCAATGATTCAACGACAAACTCTTCTGTAAAATTATGTCTTAACCAGCGAATGGCATTGCCGATTCGGGCCAACATCGTGCCCGGAGAGGCAATGTCCCTCAGCATCCAGCCATGCGGTCCTTTCAATACGTGATACAGAATTTCGCGCTCATAATTGGGCGCGAGGGCGGGGATATCGTCGGGGGTCTTCATCAGACGCAGCATTCTGACCCACGCATCAAGAAGTTCCGATGTCACTGAGGCAACAGAGAACGCGCCTTCCGGTCTGTTTTTCATGGCTGATTGAGGTAAATCGTCCAGCATAGCAGCCACCCGTTGAGGTTCCAGGGTCAGACTCACCGCCAGATACGGTTCTCCCGTCGCAGACGGATGAACAGCACCCACTGCAGGTAAATCAACCGACATCACAAAATACGAGGCTGGGTCATAGTTGAAAACCCGGTCTCCCACCGTCATCGACTTACTTCCCCTGAGGATCAGATTGATCATTGGCTCATAAACCGCAGCCAGTGCCGAAGCCGGAATATTTCCCTGAACCATCGCGACGCGTGGGATCCCCGTCTCCGTTCGCCAGTTGCTGGCGTGTGCGGCAAGACCACAAAGCTCATCAAGCTGGGATTGCATCATCATGTCTTACATCCTCGGTCTCATCGTTGAAAGGAGCATAAAGCAGAAACAGGCAAGAATCGAGCAGGAACACGGAAGCCCCTGTTTGACCCTTACCTTACTATTACTCCAACGCAAACACAGAGAAAGGAAACATCATGAAAGTTATTCTTGTAACAGGTGGAAGCAGTGGTATAGGAGCCAGTACGGCTATCCAGTGTGCCGCACGCGGTATGGGCGTGGTACTCACCTACCATAATCATCCCGAAGCCGCTGACAAGGTTATCAAACAAATCGAAGCGACTGGCGGTAAGGCTATCGCTGTCCAGCTTGACGTTTCGCGCTCTGAAACTTTCCTTACCTTTAGGAAGACCCTTGAGGATTTACTACACCGTTTCTGGCAACGTTCTGATTTTGATGTACTGATCAACAATGCCGGTTTCGGCCTTTTTAACCCGATTGAAACGGTGACAGAAAATGAGTTCGACAGTCTGTTCAATGTTCACCTTAAAGGCCCGTTCTTCCTGACACAGGCTCTTTTGCCCGTCCTTGCTGATGGGGGGCACATCGTGAATGTGACCAGCGCAACGACACGCGTTGCGACTTCAGGTGTGGCGCCTTATGCCGCTTTCAAAGGAGGGCTCGAGGTACTGACACGCTATATGGCCAAGGAGTTTGGGCCACGCCGTATTCGCGCAAACGCTATTTCTCCAGGTGCCATTCGTACCGGCCTGGGCGGCGGCCTGAATGATGAGTTCGAAGCCTTACTCGCTTCACAAACAGCGCTTGGACGCGTTGGGGAGCCTGACGATGTAGGTAAGGCCATTGCGAGTCTGGTGTCGGATGAAAATGGCTGGGTTAATGCTCAGTCCATCGAAGTGGCTGGCGGCTATCACATTTAATGATGACAGGAGGCTCTATGATCGATCATATCTTTCTATCGGTGACTGAAATCGGGCGATCCGTTGCGTTTTACACCGCAGCCCTGGCGCCTCTCGGCGTCACCGTTCGCCTGGACTATGACGGAAATGATGGGCCGCCGGGGCATCCTGACCTCAAAGGCTTTGGTGCCAACGGCCGGATATTTTTCTGGCTGCGCGAGGGGGACGCTGCAGGCGGGGCCACGCACGTTGGCTTTGTCGCTAATAGCAAAGAAAGGGTTGATGAAGCCTATGCCGCAGCAATGAGTGCGGGAGCCGCTGACAATGGTGCGCCGGGCGCACGCCTTTATTATGATCCCCGTTATTACGCTGCCGGCGTTATCGATCCCGACGGCTACACCCTGGAATTCGTCTATAAAAGTTGGCAGCACACCTCATCATGAAAACATTACTTATTTACGGTGCCACCGGTTATACCGGACGCATGATTGCCAAACAGGCAAAAGACGCTGGTCTCAATTTCGTGATTGCCGGCAGAAATAAAGAAAAACTGGATGAACTGGCGAAAACATTGGACGTAAGGGCCCATGCTTTTGCGTTGGATGATGCCGGGGCTCTCCCTCGTCATTTAGACGGGATAACGGTTGTATTGAACTGCGCCGGTCCTTTTGCTCATACCTCAGAATCACTGATGCGAGCCTGCATTATTCAGGGTGTTCATTACCTGGATATTACTGCCGAAATCAACGTTTATCGGCTGGCTGAGTCACTGCATGATCTCGCCTCCACGGCCAGGGTCATGTTACTGCCTGGTGTGGGATGGGATGTTGTGCCAACGGATTGTCTCGCGGTGACGATAGCTGAAAAGGTGCATGAGCCTGTACGCTTGAGAATTGCGCTGCAGGTTGCAGGCTCAATGTCACGGGGTTCGGCCTTCAGTGTGGGAGAGATTATCAGCGCGGGTCTGCTTGCCAGGGTCAATGGTGAACTGACGACGAAAACCGATGCCAAAACAGACTTTTTTGATTTTGGTGAAGGGAAAGTAGAATGTGCGCCACTCTCTTTCGGTGATCTTGTTACTGCATGGCATTCAACCGGCATTCCAAATATTGAAATGTATGTCCATGTGAGTGGCGATGCCTTTCCATCCGGAGATTTATCACGCTTGCCTGATGGCCCCTCTCAGGAAGAGCGCGCAGGTAATGTCGCTCGTGCAGTGGTAGAAATGACCGGGGTTGATGGTGACATTCACCATGCAGTCATTGAAACGGTCAACGGATATTCCTATACGCCACTCGCTGCGGTCGAAGCCGCCAGACGGGTGCTTAACGGAGTAAGCCAGCCTGGATTTCAGACGCCAGCTAAAGTATTTGGTGCAGATTTTGCGCTGAGTATTCAAGGGACGCGTATTTCCATACTTTGAGCCATAGGTGTGTAAAACCATGCTAAAGCTGCGCGGCAGTCAGTCTCGAGCATCTGTTCAATAAGATTGCGCACCGTTGGCAATCGCTCATGCCTTCGAAATAGTGCCGCCACCTCCGAAACAATAGCAGGGCCGGCAATTTCTCTGAAAACGACATTCGGCAATTGAATCGTGTTGATCAGCACACTGGGAATGATTGCGACACCCATACCCAGCGCTACTTGTGTCAACACCGCAACCAGAGTTCCGGGCGACGAGACGATATGTGGATCGAATTTTCCGCGCCTTGCGACCTCACGCAAGCCCAGACCTTGTTCTGGGATCACAAACGACTCATTGGAAAGCGCGCGCGGGAGAATGTCCGTCGACATCTTCGACAGAGCGTGGTCTGCCGGCAGAGCCACACAGAATCGGTCCCGTGCCATGACATGGCTGGAGACAGACAGAGGCAGATGCACGGGCGTTCGGACAAAAGCCAAATCTATCCTGCCTTCCTCCAGGAGTGGCAGGATCTGCTCGGTGGGTAATTCCTTCGTGTTAAGCATAACGTCGGGCCATTTATTGCGAAACCGCTGGACCTGTTCCTGGAGTACCCCAAAAAATGCCGCTGAACCAACATAACCTATCTCCACTCTTCCAACCTGACCCCAGACACCTACACGCAGTTGTAGCACGTGCCGATTACGGTAAGCTTCATAAGATAATGATCGGAGACAATAAGAATGATTTTGAGGCCGCCCAGGGATACGAAATGTCGTTTGCATTTGCAAATTGGGGTTATGGATCTCTGGTGGACGAGAGTGAAGCAGTCATTCTCAGAAAATTCATAGATATTCTCGACTTCGTAGATTTACCATCTTGATGAACCATCGTGTATTTGTTGACCACTTCAATGCCGGATGGCAGGGAAATCTGGACATAGGTTTCGCTATTTCCCGCAGCCTGTCACTTGCGGATAATTGCGGCAAACCAGCATGAGTTTATGTTTCGGTTCAAAACCTTTATCCAGCATGCATTGCTGAACTTTCGCGGCCTTAAGAATGGTCGGAACGAAAGGAACCGAGCCTAGCGGTTTCGGATATCCGCATTCATACATCATTTGTAACGCGAGCTTATCGTTCTCCACAGCGTGTGAAAAATGCAGTGAGGCGCCCGCTTTACGCCAGCTGATGAGCTGTGACTCATCCCGGCCTGAATCCGGTTTGATCGGGTGAAAACCCTTATCGGCGACAAAAGGTAGCGCTTCGAGCTGTCGCTGACTGAGCGGATGTCCCTGTTGTTTCTCGATGCAGGCAGGGGTGTTTTTGTAGTAATCGCAAATATGGAAATCGCCCTTATAGGTAAATCCTTTCCCCTCCATGCACTGGTAATACAGCACCGTTTCATTGTCGGTAAAAGAAGGTTCCGGCCCCGGAAGCGGGACGCCGCATTGCCCCATCGCAACACGCGCGTCATCTATGGTGCTGCCAGGGCGCTGCCACTGCGTTAAATCAGGCGGGGGCGGACACCCGGTGAGCAGAAAAACCGAACCGATCAGTGCAGATGAAGAAACCAGAGAAGTGATGCGGGGCATAAAAATCCTTTTTAATAATAATGTTATAGAATTCTTTGACTCCCTTTATGCAGCGGGAGTGGCAGGAGAAGGATAACTTTAGTTCAGTTTCAGGAAACAGAAGCGTTTATATGTCCTGAAGTAAGGAGAAGACAGATGACCGTTGTTTTGGATGAAGGCACGCCAGCGGCTGAAACTCTGGCGTGACACTGCGCGGAACTAAGAAGCACAGCCCTCTGGCTTAAATACCCGTGTTATGGACGCCGGATTATTGGCCAGTTTATTGGCCGGTCTGCGCGGACGGGCAACGAGTTCTCCGCCACAGTTGGGGCATATCCCGTGAAGTTTGTCTTCGGCACAGGTTACACAGAATGTGCATTCAAACGAGCAAATTCTGGCATCAGCAGCAGGGGGGAGGTCGGTATTGCAACACTCGCAGTTGGGTCTCAGTTCCAGCATAGAATTTATCCTTCAACAGTATGACTTCAGGGATAACCATCAGACGTTCGCCGGTCTGTTTCGTCATAAACATATCCTGAAACAGGTGTTTGGGAAAGATCCGGCGCAAGGACTGACCGGAATAACGAAACATCTGCCGCAATCGCTGGAATGCGTATCAGAACCCGTTGATTTAAGCAGAGCGCCTGTGAGGGCGCTCCGGGTTGAGCTGTTTACTCTATCGACAACCGGTAAACCCGCAGGCGATACCCGTCAGGATCCAACGCGAGAAAGGTATAGCCGAAATCCATCTCAACAGGTTCCTGCATTATCTCAAGTCCCTTATCGCGCCAGAGAGAGCAGAGAGCATCGACCTGTTCATTGCTGTCAGCAGAAAAGACGATCTCACCATTTCCGGCATAACCTTCAGCGGCGGGTTCGACAGTATGCTTTGACCAAAGGCCCAGCCTCATCCCTGAGGGTAGAACAAACATGGCGAAAGTGGCTGAAGCCTCAACGGGTTGTTTTTCCAGAAGGTCTTCATAGAATCTGGCGCTGACCTGCGGATTGTTGACGTACAAAATAACGAAGTTTGAATCAATCATTAGTGGCCCCTCAGGAATGAAAAGACATCCGGTTTGATGTCTGTTACTGAGTATCTTAGTGGCCACCACTGCCAGTTTCTGTCAGGAGTGATTCGGGTTACTGAGGTGAGATTTGTTCCTTATCCTGCCACTCTTTCAGCAATCTCTGACGCCGCCTTGGGTAGCGCTCATCCGTTCGTTTGAGAGACATAATGCAGTCGGTGCGGAAATGACGAAAGCTCTGACGCGACTCGCACCATGCGATCAGTATCTGAACCTGATCGAAATAACCGAGGGCAAATGGCCAGATCACCCGGGAGGAACTTTCATTTTTCAGGCTGCGATAAACAATTTCAATTTTACGTTCGTCTTTAATTGCCTGACGGATTTGCGGTAATAAGGCTGCGTCTGCGCCAGAATTGTCTGCTGGGCCGATGAGTAAGGTTGTCGATTCCAAAGACATGCGCAGATCTTCGGGCAGCACCGCTGCAATTTTGGCAAGCGCGTTTTTTGCTGCCGCGCTCAGTTGCCCGTCGCTACGTCTGGATACCCAGCGGGAACCCAACACCAGTGCCTGGATTTCATCCTCAGAAAACATCAGAGGAGGAAGCATGAAACCGGGGCGCAAAATATATCCCAGCCCCGGCTCGCCCTGAATATCGGCTCCCTGCTCCTGCAATGTTGCGATATCCCGGTAGAGCGTTCTGACGCTGATATTGAGTTCCGCAGCCAGCGTTAACCCGGTCACCGGAAACCGGTGGCGGCGGAGGATCTGAATTAAATCAAG
This sequence comes from Rahnella aceris, assembly GCF_011684115.1. Lineage (NCBI taxonomy): Bacteria > Pseudomonadati > Pseudomonadota > Gammaproteobacteria > Enterobacterales > Yersiniaceae > Rahnella > Rahnella aceris. The sequence goes on from NZ_JAADJV010000003.1 coordinate 72,546, forward strand.
CAAACGCTGGGAACGGGACACGGTGTTACTCTCTTAGGTATCGGTTATCTATTATTTCCATTATTTCTCCGCCTGCAAGTGACCGCGCTGACCTCGCAGGCGGCTCACGCTTATCACACTCGCCAGCACCGTCGCCATCACCGCCACCCACAAACTGACCTTCACCGCCTGCGCTTCGTGTAACACCGTGCTGGCAGAATAAAGTGTCAGGATGACCCCGACGCACGCGGCACCGAGACACTGGCCGAAGGTGCGCATAATGGCCAGTACGCCGGAGGCATAACCGCTGTTTTCCCGCGACGCATTGGAGAGCATTTCACGGTTGTTCGGACTCTGGAAACAGCCGAAGCCCAGTCCGCAGATAAAGCTTCTCAGGCCGATATCCCAGACCTGGGGTTGCGCGGGGAGTTGCGCGAGTAACAGTAATCCCACCGCAAATACCGCCAGACCCACAGTAGAAATAATGGCGGCCGGATAACGGTCGGCAAGGCGTCCTGCATGCGGTGCCGCCAGAATAATCCCCAGCGGCCAGGGCGTGAAAAGTAATGCGGAAACAAAGGCGCTGTAACCGTAAACGCTCTGAAACAGGAACGGCAGCGCGACAAAGGTGATGCCCTGGCTGACGAATGAGGCCAGCGAAGTGAAGGCCGCCAGCGTGAACCGCGTGGAGGCAAACATGCCGAGCGGCAGCAGCGGTTTTGGCGCCCGACGCTGACGCCAGACAAAGGCCACGCCTGCAATTATCGCCGTCAGGCCATAGGTTATGGCGGTGGCAAGTTTGTCATTTCCCGGATGCGCAAAGGATTCTGCCGCCATAATCAGCGCGCCCAGTGCGACTGCCGATAAAATCGCCCCGGCAGTATCAAACGGCTGGCGCGTACTGGCGGGGTTTGATGGCACCACGCGCAGCGTAAGAATGACCGCAATAATGCCGAGCGGAATATTGATCGCGAACAGCCACTGCCAGCTCATCGCCGATAATATTGTCCCGCCCAGCACCGGCGCGACAGCGGTGCTGGTGGCGATCATCAGAGCATTCAGCCCCAGTATTCGTCCGAGAAGGCGGTTGGGGAAAACGGAGCGCAATATCGCCGGGCCAATACTCAGCGTGGCTGCTGCGCCAATTCCCTGAAGCACCCGCATGATAATCAACATGTCGAGCGATGATGACAGCGCACAACCCAAAGAGGCAAGGGTGAACACCGTCAGTCCGGCGGCAAACAGCGGACGGAAACCGATGCGGCTGGCCAGCGCGGCGAAGATTGCCAGTGTCATGGACGCCGACAGCAGATAACCGTTCGACACCCAGACCGCTGCACCTGCCGAGATATCCAGTGCATGTGCAATCTGTGGCAGTGCGATGTTGACCATCGAACCGTCGAATACCGCCATCGTTGCCATGATCATCACGGCGGCCATGGCAAATCCCCGTTCACGGCCGGGTAATCCTTCATCGCCTGGTTTGTCGGAAAATAATTCCATAACGCATTCGCCTTATTGATATTGAGTCAGGTAACTATACCGGCAGGTAATATAGTGCGGAAGACGCAGCATCTGCACTTAATACCTGCACCAAACGCCTTCTCTCATTATTGCCGTTGCGTTACTCTGTTCAGATGACTGAACCCGATCTGAACTTACTTATTGCACTTGATGTGCTGCTGGCTGAAGCAAGTGTAGCCGCTGCTGCCCGACGTCTGGGATTAAGCGCCTCTGCTATGAGCCGTACACTGGGTCGCCTGCGCGAAACCACCGGCGATCCGCTGCTGGTGCGCGCCGGACGAAATATGGTGCTGACGCCTTATGCCGAAGAAATCCGCCAGCGCACCCGGAATGTGGCGTTTGAGGCGCGCGCCCTGTTGCGGCCTTCATCAGCAGATTTCAATTTAGCCAGACTTGAGCGTACTTTCCTGATCCGTTCCAACGATGGTTTTGTGGTGGCATTTGGCGCGGCGATGATTGCCGCCGCTGCGCAGGTGGCCCCTTCTGTATGTTTGCGATTTATGCCAAAACCGGAAAAAACCTCCAATGCGTTGCGGGAAGGGCGGGTGGATCTTGAGATTGGTGTTTTAGGCGAAATGGGACCGGAAATTCGTTTGCAAACTTTGTTCCGCGACAGGTTTATGGGCGTGGTGAGAAAAGGTCATCCGCTGGCGCTTAAGAAAACGATTACCGCGCACGAATACGTGTCGTTCGGGCATGTTGTCGTTTCACGTCGCAACAACACTTACGGACCTGTGGATGACGCGCTGGCCGAAGTCGGGCTGAAAAGGAAAATTGCCGCCGTCGTGCCGGGTTTTTCCGCCGCCCTGGCGATTGCGCAAAACTCCGATCTGGTGGCGCTGATCCCCGCGTCATTCATGATTGCTGAGCCAGACCGGTTATATGCTTTCGAACTGCCGCTGGAAACCCGTGAAATCACGATTTCCCAGATGTGGCATCCGCGTTCAGAAGTTGACCCTGCGCACCGCTGGCTGCGGCAACTGGTATTGGGAGTGTGTCGTGATAAGGTGACGCTGTAACGCGTTACTCTACCTCCAGATAATGCCTGAGTGTCATCCGCAGGTCAGGCGTTAATTCTTTGATGTTATTCAGCATCCAGCGCAGGTACATCGGGTCGTCTTCGGCGATTTCAGCAATTTTTCTGCCGCGATATTTCCCAAACATCATGGTGCTCACCAGCGCAGGGCGGCCGGTAATGGTCACCATTTCTTCCGGTGTCCAGCCGGATTCATCCATGATGCGGATAAGTAACGCGGCGGTGATGTAGCAGTCAAACAGCGCGCGGTGATGATGCAGATCCGCAGGCGTTGCCACGTCCAGCTTGAGGGATTTGTAGAGCGCCATGTTGCTGTATTTGATCCCCGGCCATAAACGGCGGGAAAGTTTCACGGTGCAAATCCAGTCACCCGGCATATCGGGTAGCATGCGCTGGTCAAAGCTGGCGTTATGGGCCACATAATATTGGCTGCCGTGATAACGTGGAATGATCTCTTCAATCCACGGTTTGTCGGCCACCATGGCCTCGGTAATTTTGTGGATGGCCATTGCCTGATGGCTTATCGGCCGGTCGGGGCGCACCAGATCACTCATCGGGTTGACGATTTTCCCGTCTTCAATGTCGACCGAAGCCACTTCAACCACGCCGCCTTGTAATCCACAAGTTTCCGTATCAATAACGCGCAACATATTCCACTCCGACTGGTCAGCAAACACCTTCTAAAAACGTTAGCCTAACGGATTGACTTCCTCGTGCCCACTTTTCTCATCACAAAGTAAAGGCCGCAATATCCCCCTACATCCCATCCGTCTATTTCCTGTACAGATCACACTTCCCCTCACTTTCGTGAAAATGCTCACATTCCGTCGTGCAGATGCCCAAATCTACCGGCAAATTTTCGGCTTTTAGCCGTGGAAATGCGTCACCAAACTGGCTAAGTTCAATAATGAAACGCTATTTTATTATTGTTGGATTGCGGTTTTAAAGAAGTGTGAGTGTGCTCACACTGCTGAATGGACGCGCAATGATGAAGCGCTCTGAAGGGCGTTAACTCTCTCAGTAATGGCAGGTATCGCTGTGAAAATAAGTTCTGTTGAAGTCTCTGTTTTTACTTATCCGACCCGTCGCGTTTCTGACAGCGCGGGTCATTCTCATCCGGGTGAAGAAAGTCAGGCGAAAATGGCCATGTTAACGATCACCACTGACGAAGGTGATTGCGGATATTCGTTCGCACCGCCGGAAGTGGTGCGTCCGCATGTGGTGAACGCATTTTTCAGGAAAGTGCTGATAGGTCAGAATCCGTTCGACCGCGAACGCCTCTGGCAGGATCTGGTTCACTGGCAACGTGGCAGTGCGCATCAGCTGACCGAGCGGGCACTGTCGTTTGTCGAGCAGGCATTGTGGGATCTTATTGGCCGCAAACTCAATATGCCGGTGCACAAACTGCTGGGCGGTTTTCGCGAAAAAGTCCCGGCTTACGGCAGCACCATGTGTGGCGACGAACTGAAGGGCGGGCTGTCGACGCCGGACGAATTCGGGCAGTTTGCCGAAAAACTGGTGGCCCGCGGTTATCAGGCTATCAAGCTGCACACCTGGATGCCGCCGGTGGCGTTCGCGCCGGATCCGAAAATGGACATCAAAGCCTGTGCCGCCGTGCGTGAAGCGGTCGGGCCGGATATCGAACTGATGCTCGACGGCTATCACTGGTACAGCCGCAGTCAGGCGCTGACCATCGGTAAGGCGCTGGAAAAACTCAACTTCGCCTGGTTCGAGGAACCGATGGAAGAAGAGAGCATGGCTTCTTATGCCTGGCTGGCGGAAAACCTGTCTATCGACGTGATCGGGCCGGAAAGTCTGGGTGGCAAGCACCACAGCCGTGCGGACTGGGTGAAGGCCGGTGCCTGCGACATTTTACGCGCCGGTGCCAACGGCGTCGGCGGCATCTCGCCGTGCATGAAAGTCGCCAGTCTGGCGGAAGCTTTTGGGATGGACTGCGAAGTGCACGGCAACGGCGCGGCGAGTCTGGCGGTGGTCGGCGCCATCCGCAACTGTCGCTGGTACGAACGCGGCCTGCTGCATCCGTTCCTGGAATACGACGAACCTGCTGCATACCTGAACAGCATTGTTGACCCGATGGATGAACACGGCTTTGTTCATCTTTCTGACCGCCCCGGCCTCGGAGAGGACATTAATTTTGATTACATAGAAACCCATACCGTCAGCCGCGACTGACCTGCGGGCAGAAAAATAATAAACCTCTGACTCTACCCGGAAGGTACATCATGAACTCTGGCAAACCGTGGGGCGCATGGCTTTTCGCGCTCCTGCTGATGACGGCTGGCTGGACGGCGCAGGCAAAAACGCCGCCCGACCAGCTGATCATCGGCATGAACATGAATAACCTGTTAACACTCGATCCGGCAGCGATGACCGGCAATGATATTGTCGGCATCGTGGTCAATCTCTATGACCCGCTGATTGAGCTTGATCCGCAACAACTCACCAACGTGCGCCCCGCACTGGCGACCTCGTGGGAGGTCAACGACGCCCGCAACCTCATCACGTTTCATCTGCGCGAAGGCGTGAAATTCCACTCCGGCAATCCGGTGACTGCTGACGATGTGGTGTGGTCGATGCGCCGCATTCTGCATCTCAATCTGGCACAGGCCTCGGTGTGGAAATCCTACGGATTCAGCAAAAAGAATGTCGATGAGATGGTGCGTTCGCCGTCTCCCGGTATCGTCGAAATTCAGTTACCCAAACCCAATGATCCGAAACTGGTGATCTACTCGCTGGCGGCGCTCGGCAGCGTGGTGGCGCTGGACAGCAAAACCGTGCAGGCCCATGAAGTGAATGGCGACTGGGGTAACCGCTGGCTGACCACCAACGAAGCCGGTTCCGGGCCATTTCGTCTCGATAGCTGGCAGGCGAAAGATGTGCTGAACATGAGTCGCAATCCGCAGTACTGGCGCGGTGAACCGAAACTGTCGCGCGTGGTATTCCGTCATTTTCAGGAATCCCAGACGCTGCGCCTGATGATTGAAAAAGGCGATCTGGATATTGCCAATAACATGGCGGTGTCCGATGTGAAAGCGCTGAGCCACGACCCGGCCATGCAGGTCGATCAGGTGAAAAAAGGCACCATTTATTACGTGGCGATGAGCATGAAAGAGCCGCATTTCGCTAACCCGAAAGTACGCGAAGCGGTGCGCTATCTGATTGATTACCAGGGTATCGGCAAGGCGCTGATGGACGGTTATGGCATCGTGCATCAGCGTCCTATCCAGGTCGGTATGCCTGCCACGTTGCCGGATCCGGGTTATAAGCTGGATATCCCGCGTGCCAGAACTTTGCTGGCGGAAGCCGGTTATCCCAACGGTTTTGATACTACGCTGCGGGTACTGGCCGATCAGCCTTTCCTCAATATCGCGATTGCGGTGCAGTCCACGCTGATGCAGGCGGGGATCCGCGCCAAAATCGTTACCGGTACCGGCAACCAGATTTACGGCGCGATGCGTGAACGCAAGTTCGACATGCTGGTCGGGCGCGGCGGCAGCGGCGTGGAACCCCATCCGCATTCCAGCCTGCGTGCGCTGGTCTACAACCCGGATAACAACGATGCGGCACGGCTGACCAATTTTCAGGGCTGGCGCACCGGTTTCTATGACAAACAGCTGAATGCGGATATCGATCAGGCGCTGCTGGAACGTGACCCGGAGAAACAAAAGCAGGATTACTTCGCCATTCAGCAACGCTACGACGCGCTGATCCCGGCGCTGGTGCCGCTCTCGCAAATGGTTGATTCCATTGTGGTGCGCAGGGACGTCAAAAACTACCTGCCGCATCCTTCTGCCACCACGTTCCTGCGTGACGTCTGGAAAGACGAACCTGCTGACGTGCAGCCAACCGGAGGTAAAGGGTTATGACCATGCAAATTCCGGCTCCTGCTTCAAAGCAAACGGCGCGGATGTCATTCCCTGCCGGGCGCATCGGCAAACGTCTGGTGCAGGTAGCGGTCACGCTGTTCGGACTGCTGCTGCTGACGTTTTTTATCGGCCGCGTGATGCCGGTGGATCCGGTGCTGGCGATTGTCGGACCGGACGCCGACCACAGCACCTATGAGCAGGTTTACCATCAGCTCGGCTTTGATAAACCGCTGTGGACGCAGTTCGGTATTTACCTTTCCGGGCTGGCGCATGGCGATTTGGGCAATGCGCTGCTGACCGGTAAACCGGTGACGCAGGACATTCTGCGCGTGTTCCCGGCCACCATGGAACTGGCGACGCTGGCGATCATTCTCGGTGCGGGCGTCGGCATTCCGCTCGGTGTGCTGGCGGCGGCAAAACGCAACAGCATCGCGGATTATGTGGTGCGCATCATCAGCCTGGCGGGTTATTCCACCCCGATATTCTGGGTCGGCATGATGGGCTTGCTGGTGTTTTACGCCTGGCTGGGCTGGGTCGGCGGTGCCGGGCGGCTGGATTTCAGCCTCGACGGACAGGTTACCCGCCACAGCGGTTTTATGCTGATCGACGCACTGATCGCAGGCAACGGGGAAGTGTTTCGCAACGCGCTTAATCATCTGATTTTACCCGCGGCACTGCTCGGTTTTCACTCGCTGGCCTACATCAGCCGCATGACCCGCAGTTTTATGCTGGCGCAGCTTTCGCAGGAATTTATCATCACCGCCCGCGTGAAAGGGCTGAGCGAATGGCATGTGCTGTGGAATCACGCGTTCCGCAACATTCTGGTTCAGTTGCTGACCGTGGTGGCGCTGGCATACGGCTCGCTGCTGGAAGGCGCGGTGCTGATCGAAACGGTGTTTTCCTGGCCGGGCTTCGGTTCGTATCTCACCAGCAGCCTGATGCTGGGCGATATGAATGCGGTGATGGGCTGCGTGCTGGTGGTGGGTATGATTTTCGTGGTGCTGAATTTGCTCTCTGACCTGCTGTATCAGGTCTTTGATCCGAGGACAAAAGTATGACGATTTCCCTTGATTCCGTCACGCTCAGCGCGGGCGACGAAAAACGTCAGCGCGTGAAAAGGGCGTTTGGCCGGGCGGGCCATTTTCTGTGGCAGATGGCGTGTAATCCGCTGACCGCCATCGGTGGCGCGATTGTTCTGGTGCTGATGATTGTGGCGGTTTTTGCGCCGTGGATCGCACCGTTTCATCCGCTGGTGCAGGATTTAAACAATGCGCTCAGCCCGCCGTCGGCGGCGCACTGGTTCGGCACTGACGAGTTTGGCCGCGATATCTTCAGCCGTCTGGTGTATGGCTCGCGTATCACGCTGTATATCGTGTTGCTGGTGTCGGTTACCGTCGGGCCGCTCGGTTTGCTGCTTGGCGTTACCGCCGGTTATTTCGGCGGGAAAACCGACATGGTGCTGATGCGCGTCACTGACATCTTCATCTCGTTCCCGAGTCTGGTGCTGGCGCTGGCATTTGTCGCGGCACTCGGGCCGGGGCTGGAACATGTGGTGATCGCCATTACGCTCACCGCCTGGCCACCGATTGCGCGTCTGGCGCGGGCCGAAACGCTCTCGCTGCGACAGGCTGACTTTATCTCAGCGGTACGTTTGCAGGGCGCGAGTCCGCTGCGGGTGTTGTGGCGTCACATTGTGCCGCTGTGCCTGCCGTCGGTGATCATCCGTATCACCATGAATATGGCGGGGATTATCCTGACCGCAGCCGGTCTGGGTTTCCTCGGGCTTGGCGCCCAGCCGCCGGATCCGGAGTGGGGCGCAATGATATCCAGCGGCCGTACGTACATGATGGAGTGCTGGTGGGTGGCGACTATTCCCGGTCTGGCGATCCTGATTAACAGCCTGGCGTTCAACTTTTTAGGAGATGGCCTTCGTGACATTCTCGATCCCCGAAATGACTGACGCTCCGGCGTTACTCGATGTGCAGGATTTGCACGTCAGCTTTGTGAATGGCCGTCAGGTCACGCAGGCAGTACGCGGCGTGTCTTTCCAGCTCGGGCGCGAAAAACTGGCGATAGTCGGTGAATCCGGATCGGGTAAATCCACCGTGGGGCGTGCGCTGCTGCATCTGCATCCGTCGAAAGCGCGTATCACCGCCAGCAAAATGCAGTTCGCCGATGTGGATTTGCTGCACGCCAGCCCGGCGCAGATGCGACAGGTGCGCGGTAAGCGGATTTCAATGATTATGCAGGACCCGAAATATTCGCTGAATCCGGTGCTGTGCGTCGGCGATCAGATTGCCGAAGCGTGGCGCTCGCACCACAAATGTTCCTATAACGATGCTAAAAGCAAAGTGCTGAACATGCTCGACGTGGTGCGTATCCGCGAACCTGAACGTGTATACGGCCTGTATCCGCACGAGATTTCCGGCGGACAGGGGCAGCGCATCATGATCGCGATGATGCTGATCACTGACCCGGAAATGGTGATTGCCGATGAGCCGACCTCGGCGCTTGATGTGTCCGTGCGTTTGCAGGTGCTGGCGCTGCTTGATGACCTGGTGAAAACCCGCGGTCTGGGGCTGATATTTATCAGTCACGACATCAATCTGGTGCGCAGTTTCTGCGACCGCGTGCTGGTGATGTACGCCGGGCGCATTGTCGAATCCATTGCCGCAACCGATCTGGATAACGCGCAGCATCCGTACACCCGTGGTCTGCTGAACGCGTTGCCGGACATGGATAACCGCCGTTATCCGCTGCCGGTGATGCAACGTCAGGCCAGCTGGCTGACCGATTAAGGAGCACGTATGCCACAGAAAACGATGATAGACGTGCGCAACCTGAACCTGAGTTTCGGTGAGGGCGCGAAGACCACGCAGGTGCTGACCGATGTCAATATCGCTGTGCGTGAAGGCGAGATTTTCGGGCTGGTGGGCGAATCCGGCTCAGGCAAAACCACGGTGCTGAAATGCCTGGCGGGATTGTTTACTCACTGGAAGGGCGAGCTGGAAATCGACGGCCAGCAGCTTGAGCACCGCATTGGCCGCGAGCGTTGCAGACTGGTACAGATGGTGTTTCAGGATCCGTATGGTTCACTTCATCCGCGCCACACCATTGGCGATATTCTGGAAGAACCGTTGCAAATCCACCGTATCGACCAGCGGGAGCAGCGGATTAACACCATTCTGGAGAAAGTGGGTCTGAACCGCGCATTCCGCAGCCGCTATCCGCATCAGCTTTCCGGCGGTCAGCGCCAGCGCGTGGCGATTGCGCGGGCGCTGATCCTTAAACCGCGTGTTCTGCTGCTCGATGAACCCACGTCTGCGCTGGATGTTTCCGTGCAGGCGGAAATACTTAATTTGCTGTTCGATCTTCAAAAAGAGGAAGGGTTGACGTATCTGATGGTGACACACGATCTGGGGGTTATCGCCCATCTTTGCCAGCGTGTTGCAGTAATGAAATACGGCAAAATCCTCGAAACGCTGGACACTGATGCCTTGCTGCGCGGCGATATCCGGGATGATTACACCCGTGTGCTGGTCGATGCCAGCCGTGACTACAGCCGGGAAATGGCGGCAAAAGTGATGCTATAGGAAGGATAAAAGGCCACTGTAGCGGCAGTGATGCAGCGGCCTTTTTACCTCTTATCCCTGATCCTGCCCAGTTTCATCGTCACCTGCTCCGGCATTTTATCCAGATTATCTTCCCGCAATCCCAGCACCACGTTGTAACCCGCGAACAGAGTGCGATCGCCCAGACGCGGCAGCGGTGCGCATCTTTCCCCGTGCGGGTAAACGCTATCTCATAGCGCAGAATATCGCTGATAGCCTCGCTGCCGCTGCCGCTGCCGCTGCCGCTGCCGCTGCCGCTGCCGCTGCCGCTGCCGCTGCCGCTGCCGCTGCCGCTGCCGCTGCCGCTGCCGCTGCCGCTGCCGCTGAACCTGAGCACCGAAATATCGATGCCGGGCTGCTGAGATTCAAGTCTTTTAAGACGTAGCTGATAATGGTTGTGGACCGGTAATTTACTGCCTGCAATAATATATTCCTGAATGCTCATTTTTAATTCCCTTTGACACAACGCAGCATATGGCCGGTTAATCGACACCCTGTTTACTGGTTATGAAATGAATCCATTGTGTTTCGTTAACATAATGCCAGATAAGTGCCGGCGCAGCGGCTCAGAATTGAACGGTAGTGTATGAGTGGATTGAGGGATGTAGTTCAGGGTTGACAGAATGGCGGAAGCTGTTTAATTTCGTTGATACTATCAACTAACAGAGTTAAAAATGACGGCCATTCATTCGATTCGCACCGAGCTGCGTTACCTTGTCAGGGAGCTCGGGTTGCTGGATAAAAACTGTTTTCGCTCGGGTTTATCTCTTACGCAGGCGCATCTGCTGACCTATCTTTCAAAGAACGGCGTGACGTCTTTTGCTGAGTTATGCCTGCAACTGAGCATGGATAAGGCCTCGCTAAGCCGTACGCTGAACGTGCTGGCCGGAAAAAATTATGTTGAACCGGTCACCGGAGAGAGAGACAAGCGGCAAAAAAGTTTTCAGCTGACGACGGCAGGTGCGCAGTGTTTAGCCGCGGCTGATGCTTCGGCGGATAATGAATTTTCATTTGTTCAAAATGCAATGGAATTACAGCAAGCGCAGGAAATAATTAATGGGTTACGTGCGTTGAGAATAAATACTTTCCGGCGGAATGCCGCACGTCATCCGCAAAGAATACAAATTGAAATTATGCGCAGTAATTACCTTCCCGAAGTGACAAAACTCTTAATGGAGACTTTTTCGCAGGAACAGAATATTCCGCAGGCGCTTATTCTGTTACCCGCAGAGCTTAAAACTAAATGCTGGATAGTTCGCTCGGGAGAATATGTTCTGGGCACTGTCGCCTGCTGGCAGGAAAATAACGAATGGCACTGGGGAAGGTTTGCCGTTAATCCTTGTTATCGCGGGATGGGCATCGGCAGGCAACTGGCGCGGGTTTCCCTGACGGAGATGCTTGAAGAAACAGATAACGTGATAATGGAGGCGCGGGATTCCACGGTCAGGATCATCAGCGAGCTGGGTGGAAAAATCACCGGGCCCACCCGTGATTTCTACGGCATGCCCATCACCCCGATGCATCTGAAAAAAGAAGATTTTGAGCACGTAACAGAACAGCGAAAAAATACACGCCTGACCGGAGATTGTCATGAGGCGAAATTGAGTCCGGCCGGTCATCAGGGCGGCAGTACCGTCAGATTGGCGCGAAAATAATGATTCAGGTAACAGTTCAGCCAGCCCTGACGGTTTTTTTCCAGCGCAAACTGCTCATCGTCACCGCCATCACGGACAGCAGCGCCAGCGCACCGGCAGGCGCGAGCACACTCCACGGGGCGCGTTCAATATACGGCATCCCTTCCGCCAGCACGCGTCCCCATTCCGGGGCGGGCGGGGATTCGCCAAGCCCGAGAAAACCTAATGATGCCAGCGCCAGCGCGATGCCCGGTAAACGCAGCAGGGCGTGGCGCAACAGCGGACCTGCCAGCGCAGGAAACACATAAAATACATTACGGCGCAATGCACCCACGCCAATGACCGCAAGCATCTGCATGTATGGCCTTGCGCGGATTTCGGCCACCAGCGCGGCGGTATGTGCTGCCAGCGGCGCCCAGCTTACGGCGGTGACGGCAATCGCCGCGCCGGTGGCGGTTGGGCCATTGATGGCAGCGATCACCAGCCCGGCAATGACCGGCGGCAGTGCGTTAGTGACTTCAATCGGGCCGGTCATAGCACGGGGAAAAGCACCGGTAATCACGCCTGCGAGCAGGCAAATCAGTGAAACACTCAGTGCCTGCAAACAGGTGCTGAATGTGCCACGCGCCACGCGGGCGAGAAGGTCACGACCCATCGCGTCAGCGCCAAACGGCAAAGCGAAAGAGGGGGATTGCAGGCGCAAATACTCTGATGTCAGCGGGTCGCGCGGCAAACCGGCGAGAACCATAACGACCAGAACGCTCAGACAAAGCCACGGCAGCCATGCCCGCTGTTTCTCGGGCGTGGCATCGGGTTGCGGAACCGGCACCGCACCCAATGACAACGCACGTCCCAGTAATATCCGCCGCATGCCGCCCGTCAGCATGCCGATGGCGGAGGCCAGCAGCAGCAGGATCAGCACGCCGGTTTGTAACGCCGGTAAATCTCCCGCCGCCGCCGCGCCCAGCGTAGCGCGCCCCAGGCCGGGGATGGCGAAGACTTTTTCCACCGCGATTGCACCGCCGGTCAGCGACACCAGCACCAGTCCGGTTAACGGCATTACCCCGGGCAATGCGCGGCGGATAATGGCCAGTGCGGTATGGCGGCGCGAAATGCCCAGCACGCTCCAGGTGGTCAGCCAGCTTTCATTAAAGACACCGCTGAGGGCATCGGAATACAGCCGCCCGAGATAGCCACCCGCCGGAATGCCCAGCGCCAGCGCAGGCAGCACAGCGTAATACCAGCCGGACCAGCCATAAGGCGGGAAAAATTTCAGCCAGACAGCGCCGGTAATCAGCAGCACCGACGCCAGTAAAAACTCGGGCAGCGCGGTCAGCAGTGCGGCCAGAAAACCGGCCGGGCGTGCCGTGCCGCCCTGCAAGCCACGAATCATCGTGCCCGCGCATAACAGCAGTGCAATCAGAAACGCCACGCCAGCGGAAACCGCCATCAGCGTCAGTGAAACGCCGGTGGCCCGCAACATGCCGGGTAAAACCGGCATGCCGGATACCCAGGAAATTCCCGCGTCACCCCGCAACAAACCGGCCAGCCAGTGGGTCAGTGCATGCCACGGCCCCTGATCTAACCCCAGAGTAAGGCGGATCGCATTGAGCGTTTCTGCCGTGGCTTCCTGCTCACCGGATTTTGCGCGCAGCAAGGTCAGTGCCGGATCACTGCCCGACAGCCACGGCAACAGGCCGATCAATACCACGATGGCGGCCAGCGTCAGCAAGCGCGAAATCAGCGGTATCCACGCGCCGCCGGTCTGGCTCATGCGAACACGGCTGACGGCCATGCAGGTGCGGCAATACAGAGATTCACTCATCAGTCGGCCTGAACCGCACGTTGTGTCGCGGCATTGATTAATGTGCGTTCACGCGGGTCGCGCACTGCATCACGAATATCCGCTGCTTCGCCCTGAATCACCCGTTCATGCAACATTGGAATGGCGGCATCCGTGGCGAGGATCAGGTTTTCAGCCTGCATGATCGCCTGGCGGCGTTCAGCGCCAGCCGGAATAACGGCAGCCTTTTGCAGCGCCTGATCGATGTCAGGGCGGCAAAGCTGCGCAATGTTAAACGACCCTTTGCAGGCAAAATCGCTGTACATATAGGCCACCGGGTCGCCGGAATCCAGCACCGTCGCACGGGATAAAATAAAGGCATCGAACTTGCCTGCCAGCGCGTCAGATTCGATTTGTGAGTATTCGCGCACTACCTGTGTCACGGTAAAACCGGCGGCCTTCAGTTGTTGCGCAAGATACACCGCCACCTCCGGCAGTTCAGCGCGGTCACTGAATGTCGCTAACGTGATGGTTTCACCGGCCGGTTTACGGGCAGCTACCGGATGGCTCACCGGCTGGCGCAGTTGTGCTGCCCAGGGGAGTGCCGGGCCGAGCAGACCCTGCGCCACATCTGCGCGTTTTTCGTAGACATTATCCACCAGTTGCTGACGGTTAATCGCCTCGCGAACGGCGGCACGCAGCGCCGGATCCTGCATGACACCGAGGCGCGTATTGAGATACAGCGTGTTGGTGCGCGGCATCGGCACCTCGTGGATTAAGTTCTGATCGAGCAGCGGGGCCTGAGACACGGGAATGGCTTCGACAATATCCGCCGTGCCGCTGCGTAATGCCGCGCCGCGTGCGGTGCCGTCCGGCACGAAACTGACATCAATGCCGCTGGCTTTGGCCTTTTTACCCCAGTAACCGGCGAAACGTTCAAGCCGGGCGCTGCTGGTGCCATTCACCTGCACCAGTTTAAACGGGCCGGAACCGGTATGGCGTGGATCGACCACGCCGCTGGCGCTGTAGGCTTTTTGTGAAAGAATCGCCAGTTGCGGGCTGGACAGACGCTGCGGCAGCAACGGATCCGGCAGTGCGGTGGTCACAATCACCGCCAGTGCGCCGTCAGCCACGGCGGTCAGTTGCACGCCATCCAGAATGCGCGGTTTCGGCGCGGCATGTGCGGCGACGGTCAGTGCATTCACCACTGTGGCGGCATCAAGCGGGCTGCCGTCGTGGAATTTCACACCGGCACGCAGCGCGAAACGCCAGCTGTGATTACCGATTTTCTGCCAGCGGATGGCCAGCGCCGGTTGCGCTTCGCCGAGCTTATCGAGCGTCACCAGCGTCTCTGCTGTACTCCAGCGTGAGAGTTTAAATGCATCGTCGCTGAGCGGCGTCAGACCGGAACGCGGCGGCTGTAACATCGCCAGCCGCAGGCGTGGATCCGCGCTTTTTTCCGGGGTTTTATCGGCTTCACTGAAGCAACCGGTCAGTAAAAGGGCAGCAGAAAGCAGCCCGGCCAGCGGGCTTACACGTAACAGAGACATCAGAAGTTCCTTGTCAGATTGCAGGAGGGGGCAACTGGCGGCAGATTCGCCACATCGCCAGCGCGCTTAAAAAGGGAACGGCGGCCAGCGCCAGCCACGGAATCACTGCGCCCGGAGACGGTGTCAGGGCGTTATCGAGCAGGCCGCCGAGCAGGAAATTGCCCGCGAGCACCGCAGCGCCGCCCATCGACGACAGCGCACCATAATGCGCACCGAGATTATGTTGCCCGGCAAAGCGCGGAATGAGATCCATCCCGACCGGCACAATCAGCATCTGGCCGACAGTCAGCAGGGTAATCAGTAATACGGAAGGCAGCAGCCGCAGCCAGCCTTCCGGCGGTATTGTCCAGGCGAAAAGCGCCACGGCGATAAACGCGGAAGACAGCAATCCGAAGCCCGCAGGTAAAATCCGCGCCGCGCCTATCCGGCGGGAAAAACGCGCCAGCGGCATTTGCAGAACGATCACCAGAACCGAGGCCAGCACGAACAGCGGCCCGAGGTCCTGCTCGCTGCCGCCCGAACGGCGCAGCTCCACCGGCAGCGCCAGATACAACTGGTTGTAGCTGAACAGATAAGCGCTGTAGGCAATAATAAAGGCCACAAAACGCGGCTGACGGAAAGTCTGCCACCACGGCACAATTTTCAGTTCAGCGGCACGTTCCGGCGTGGCGGGCAGCGTGAAAAACAACACCACCAGCGCAATCAGAAACAGACCGGAGCCGGCCAGCGCCACCGGCTGAAAACCGTAACCGGACAGCAGCGATCCGAGCAATGGCCCCAGCACCGCACCCAGTTCCGCGCAGACCGCCGAGAGCGCGAACCATTCTGCCCGGCTGCGTTTTCCGGCTTTCTCGCTGTGCGTTCCTGCCTGTGCCAGCAGCGCTTCGATCGAAGGGGAAAACAGTGCGCCGCCGATGCCGGTCAGACAGGCGCCGAGAATCACCGGTGCCAGTGTGTCGGAAAGCCCGAGCAGCAGAAAACCGGTGATACGCACCACGCAGCCCAGCAGAATGATGACCCGTGCGCCGTAGCGGTCAGACAGTGCCCCGCCGAGCAAAAACATGCCCTGTTGCGAGAATGTCCGCAAACCCAGCACCAGCCCGATCGCCCAGCCGGAAAGCAATAAGTCGTCGCGCAGAAAAATCGCCAGGAACGGCACGACGGCATAAAAGCCAATGTTAAATACCAGATTGCTGGCGAGCAGCAGCGGTGGTTTTGGCGCAGAAGCGCGGGCAATGGAACGGGTCAGCATCCGGTTATCCGTTAACGGTCAAAGGTAAATGAGGAATGGCCTGCAGCAGTTGCCGGGTATGCGTATGGTCCGGGGCGCGCAAAATATCCTGTGTGGCGCGGTCTTCCACAATTTTGCCGCCGTGCATTACCAGCAACCGGTCGCATAGCCCGGCCACCATCGAGATATCGTGCGTGACCATCAGCAGGCCCATGCCATTTTGCTGCGTCACCTGTTGCAGCAGTTGTTTGATCTGCCCGCGCAGGGGAAGATCCAGCCCGCTCACCGGCTCGTCGGCCACCAGAAATTGCGGGCGGATCGCCAGCGCACGGGCAATCGCTAGCCGCTGCGCCTGCCCGCCGGAGAGTCCGGCTGCCGTACGCCCTATCAACGTTTCGTTCAGGCAGACCTGCGCCATCACGTCAGTCACGCGCAGACGGATATTGCCGCTAAACCCGAGGCGTTTCAGCGGTTCGGCAATAATCTGATAAACGGTCTGAGCCGGTGGCAGCGAACCGGCCGGATCCTGCGGAATGTACTGCACGCGCTGCCGGTATGCGCGCAGAGACCGTGCAGAGCCGGGGCGAATTTTAACACCGGCGCAATATACTTCACCGCTGTCGGGAGATTCAAGCGCCAGCAAGATTTTCAGCAGGGAGGATTTTCCGCAGCCGGACGCGCCGACCAGCCCGAGCGTTTCGTGGGGGCCGATACGCAGCGACAGATGCTCAAAAAGCGCAGCGTGCTGCCTGCGCCAGCCGGAACGCGGCAGGGCGAAATGGCGGCTGACGTTATGCAGATGCAGAAACGGTTCGGTGGCCAGATGCAGTGAAGACTCCATCAGACGGCAACCCCGCGCAGCGACGCGGCATTCTGATGCAGCGCGGCGGCCTGTCTTGCAGCGTGAACCAGTTTTCTGGAATAAGGATGTTGCGGATGACGGAGTAACTGCGCCATACCGGCAGATTCCACCAGCACGCCGTTTTCCATCACCAGTGCGCGCTCGCATAGCTGCGCGGCGACGGCAATATCATGGGTGATAAACAGCAGCGCCCGGGGTGATTGCGGGCGGGTGCAGACGTTATGCATGACCTGTAAAACCTGTTGCTGGGTCAGCACGTCGAGCGCGGTGGTCGGTTCATCCGCCACCAGCAGCGAAGAAGAGGATTGCATCGCCAGCGCCAGGCACAAACGCTGGCGCTGACCGCCGGAAAGTTCTGCCGGATAACGGGTGGAAAATTGCGCAATATCGGCCAGCCCGACGGCATCCAGCATCGTGCAGATTTCGTCTTCGCTGGCGGCGGGCAGGGCGAGACGTAGCTGTTTTCCGAGCGTCATCAGCGGGTTCAGTGCGGTGGAAGAATCCTGAAAAACCGTGGCGACGCGGCTGGCAGCACAACGTGAAACCGGATGTATGCCGCGCACTTCGACGCTATTCACCCGAATGCTGCCGCCGTGTATCGCGCCCGCAGGCGGCGTGCCGGTGATGGCTTTGGCAGTCAGTGATTTACCGGAGCCGGAAGCACCAAGCAGACAAACCCGTTCGCCCGCACTGACGCTGAAACTCAGTCCGCTGACGCGTTCTTCACCTGCGAGCCGCACTGTCAGCCCTTCCACCGCGAGAACCGGTTCAGTATTTTGCGTCCTGTTGTATGTCATTCCCTAAACCTGTTCATCGCTGCGACTGTTTTGATATGTGATAACATAACAAAATGTGTCAATTTAATGCAAAAGGTTTTGTGATTTTCTCTGTGCTATTTGCCGGTGCAACTGTGTGCAGCACCCTTTCAGGCAGCGAAATGATGAGTTCGCCGCTGTCGTAGCCGGGACATGATGAAGCAAAGCTGGCAGGAACAATCAGATGATGCGAGATGAATTAACATCTCTCATCATCCTCATGTGACGACATTGAATATCTATTTGATCTGCGAGAAGTGCGGGGAACGCCAGTGCAATTTAGGGGTTAAAAAGCATTGTGGCTGTGCGATGGGGTGTTCATTCATCAGATCACTGATCATGCTGAAGCAGTGCATGGCCAGCTCCCCGCAGTCCTGAGCGACGGTATCAATTTTCACGGACAGCGAGTCGTAAAGATAGTGATCGTCAAAACTGCAAAGATGGATATCACTCTCAAGCAATTGATGCTGACTCATATAGCGCAGAACCCCTTCCATCAAACCGCAGGAGGCCACGAAAAGCGCTTTGGGTGGACGCCCAAGCCGGGCACACAGCTGCGCAAACATTTCGTAGCCGGAGCTCGGGTGGTAGTTGCCGTACACAATCCAGTCGGGGTCGAGACTGACACCTGCCCGCTGCAGGCCAAGCTGATAGCCTGCGAGGCGATCGCGGGTCGGAGAAATTCGCGGCTGGCCGCCGATAAAATAAAACTCGTCCCGCTGAATTTTCGCTATCCGCGAAACCAGTTCTGCTGAAGATTCGATGGCTTCACAGACAACAATAGGGAGCTGCGTGTCCTGCATATGACGGTCAAACAAAACGACGGGGACTTGCTGGCTGATTTTTACGTATTCCGCATCGCTGAGCATGCTGGACGCCACAATCAGGCCATCGACCTGACGCTGGATGAGATTATTGACCACCATGGTTTCCTGGCTGGTATTTTCATCCGTACAGGCAATCAGCAGCTGCATGCCGTTCTCACGACACAGTGTTTCAAGTTCGTTAGAACAGGCAGCAAAACCGTAGTTGGTCATTTCCGGCACCACCAGCCCCAGGGTGAAACTGCGGCTGACATTCAGCGAGCGGGCGTGAATGCTCGGCTGATAATGATGTTCAGCCGCCACGGCGAGCACCCGATCCCGGGTAGGATCGGAGATACGAAACTTCTTGCTGTGCCCGTTGAGTACCTGGCTGGCAGTCGATTTCGATACGCCAGCCAGTTCGGCTATGCCACTGATAGTGATGCGTTTGGTCTTTTTCACTGCGCCATATTCTGTTGTCCGGAAAGACATTTATTCTATCACGCATTCCGCCAACGACCAGTGGCGCAGCGTAATCTGATGAGAACCCTGCAAGTTCAATTGTGCTGGTAAAACAGGGAAATAGCGTGCGGACATCACCGCTTCTCCGTCATTAATGAAAATTTCAAGGCTTGATGCATCGCTTAACACCGTCAGCTTACGTAACTGCCCCTGCCAGACACGGTATTCAGGCACACCCGTACGCCGGTTTTTACGGCTTAAACGCAGCCATTCTCCGTCGAAGCTGAGGGTCATATCACCACCAAAATCGGCGATGAAGGGGTGCTCAGTGACAATCTCTGTCTCGGCGTGGGTGATGTCCAGAGGCAGGCAATAGTCCGCAATCCCTTGCCATGTCTGCTCGTCACGACGAAGTTGTTGCAGTTCACGGGCCGGTTTCTGGATGATTTTTCCCGCGACCAGTGTCAGTTCGCGCGGGCAGGTCAGGGTATGCAGCCAGCCGTTTTGTATCGTTGGCTGGAAAAATTCATCGCCGTCCGGGATCCCCATCCACCCAATCAGCAGGCGTCGCCCGTCATCCGTCTGTGTGGTTTGCGGTGCATAAAATTCGAACCCCAGATCCAGCTCAGCGAAATCGCCGTGCGTAAACGTGGCATTGGCGTAATCCAGTTGTCCGACAAAATAACCCGACTGGAAGGTATTCAGATAACGGTCAGATTCCGCCGCTAAACCTTGCGGGCAGCAAATCAGAATGTCGTTTTCGGCCAGCCGGAATAAGTCCGGGCACTCCCACATGTAACCGAACTCACCCAGCCCGTGTAAACCTGAACCGGCAATTTCGCCGAGCAGATCCCACGCGGATAAATCGTCAGATCGCAGCAATAACACTTTGCCCTGAAGGCTGAGATCCTGAGCGCCCAGCACCATGTACCAGTGTTTGTCATGCCACCAGACTTTCGGATCACGCACATGTCCGGTATAGCCTTGCGGCAGGTTGAATACCGGCCCGGTTTTATCAAACTCACCCTCAGCATTTTCGCGCGCCAGACACTGAAACGCCGTGCGGCTGCCATCGGGATATTTCACGTTGCCGGTGTAAATCAGCGTCAGTTGGCCGTTGTCTGTTACGGCTGAGCCGGAATAACAGCCGTGGGTTTCGTATTCTTCTGACGGCGCCAGCGCCAGTGGTTCATGCTGCCAGTGAAGTAAATCTGCTGAACTCCAGTGCCCCCAGAACTTGGCACCGTGCGCGCAGGCCAGCGGGTTCCATTGATAGAACAAATGGAATCGACCGTTATGCTGGATAAAGCCATTAGGGTCATTGAGCAGCCCGACCGGCGGCGCGAGATGCCAGCCGGGTCGATAAGGATCTGCCGCCGCTCTGACCTGACCGGCCACCACACTGCGCAGCGCTTTTTTCAGCAAACTGACTTCTGTCATTTTTCACTCTCCGTGTTGTATTTCAGCAGCAATGACAACAGGAATGCGCTGCCGAAGGCAATCACCAGACCAATCAGGTAGCTGAGAATCGAACTGGACTGCACGATGGCCAGCCCCGGAATACCGGTCAGGCCAACCGCCGTCATATTGACGTGCATCGCAACCACCCAGGCGCCGCCAAGCGCACCGCCGACCAGAGCGGCGAGAAACGGTTTCATGAAGCGCAGGTTGATACCAAAAATTGCCGCTTCCGTTATGCCCAACATCGCGGAGAATGCTGAAGGCACGGCAATGGCTTTAATTTTCGCATCACGCGTTTTGAAATAGACCGCAAGACAGGCTCCCCCCTGTGCAACATTCGCCATCGACCAGATAGGCAGCAGGAAATTCACCCCGATATTCGGGTTCCCCAGCAAACCGGCCTCAATCGCATGGAAGCTGTGGTGAATACCGGTGATCACGATAACCGAATACAATCCGCCAAACACCAGACCTGCCACCCAACCGGCATGGGTAATTAACGTGCTGAGAATAAAGGAGATACCGTCCCCGAGCGCACGACCCGCAGGGCCGATGATCAGGAAAGCGATAAAACCGGAAATGATGACCGTCAGGAAAGGCGTCAGGATCAGATCCAGTGCATCAGGGATCACTTTGCGCAGGCGTTTTTCGATGAAGCTCATAAACCAGACCGCCAGCAAAACCGGGAATACCGTGCCCTGATAACCGATCATCGCAATTTCGATACCAAAGAAATTCATGGTATGGAAACCACTGGCAACGCCCCAGGCGTTAGTCAGTGCCGGGTGAGTCAGAATGCCGCCCAGTGTTGCACCCAGGAACGGATTACCGCCAAATTCGCGCGCGGCAGTGAAACCAATCAGGATCGGCAGAATGATAAATGCCGCCGAGCTGAACATATCGAGCATGATAAAAATCGCGCTCTCAGGGTTGGCCCAGCCGTAGGTTTTCACCATGCCGAGCAGCCCCATCAGCAGGCCGGATGCGACAATCGCCGGAATAATCGGCACAAAGATATTCGACAGCACGCGCGCGAGTCGCTGGAAGGGATTGAGTTTTCGCGCCGCAATATCGGCGGCTTCGGATTTGCTCGATTCGCTGATACCGGCCACTTTAATAAACTCGGCGTACACCTTGTTCACCAGTCCCGTACCAAAAATGATCTGAATCTGTCCGGCGTTGCTGAAACAGCCTTTTACGCCTTCCACTTTTTCGATAGCACTTTTGTTGATCAGACTGTCGTCTGCCAGCACCAGGCGCAGACGTGTGGCGCAGTGTGCCGCGCTGGCAATATTGTCCTTCCCACCCAACAGCGGAAGCAGCTCAGTCGCGATTGCATTGATGTTCATAGAATCCCTTAATTTGTCATTACCGTTAACACCCGGTCAGACCGGGTGCTTTTTTTTTTAAATCAAACCCTGCCGTTTAGAACCAGGTTTCCATCTGGATGCCGAAATTCCACTGTCCGCCCGCTGTAAAGCCATCAGTACCAAATGAATCACTGGAGGAATAACTGTCGAGTTCTTTGCTCCAGTCCATGTAGGTGGCAAAGAAGCGGATTTCAGGGCGGCTCAGCATGTTGCTGATATCGCCCACTTTGAAGGTTGGTGCGAAGGTCAGTTTGTAGAAACCGCCTTTCACTTTGTTGTAATCGCTGTAACCCTGCGGATTGAGATCCATATACTGATAGCTGCCTTCATACGCCAGCTCGAAGTTCTCGGTAATTTGCTGAATCAGCCGGGTGTTGAAGGTCAGCCATTTATAGTCATCGCCGGAGACATAACGGTCTTTGCTCTGCTGAGCCAGAACAGCCGGAGCAATACTCCAGTTTTTGCTGATCGGTGTGATGCCGTAGGTTGCCAGACGTAGTGTACTGGCATCGTCAGTCAGATGTCCGTCAGAGCCCAGTGCTTTCACCTCCGCCCCCAGTCCGTGACCGTAAAGCAGCGCGGTTTTGGATGACCCTTCACGCAGACCATAGAAACTGTCGCCGTGGTACGCCAGCATGGTATGGAAGCCGGTATCCGCCGCATTAGTGATCCCATTTGTGCCGCTATTTTCGCGATCCTGATTGTTTTTGGCACGCAACCCGCTCAGCATCCACTGGAAAGGCCCGGCATAGTTGTTGGCTGTGACAATGTAATTTTCGATGCGGGTATCATCGTTGTTATCGTCTTCAAGATCGTCAAAGTTTCTTCCGTAAAGCGAGAAGTTACTTTTCAGGTTATCTCCCCATTTGACGTCATAGATCCCGCCGCCGGTCCCCGCCAGGAAGATGATGTCGGAATCGAGCCAGTGAATGTCGAAATTATCGCGGTCAAAGCGTTTACCCGCCCACAGCGTGGAATCTTTCCACGGACCGGTGAACGTCGGCAGCGAGCCGAGTTCAACAAAGGCCTGACGGATATTTAAATCGCTGGTCGCGCCGGTCCAGTCGTTGTAGCTGCGCTGACCGTCAGCCAGCATGACTTTGTAGCGGGAAGTCGCGCCGCTGGCCATTGTCTGGTTATGCTCCAGATTCAGCTCAACGTAGGTGTTGTTTTCATTGCCAAGACGCCCGACTGCACCGCCGGTTTGTCCGGCAGGCGTCACGTACGGGCCGCTTTCCGTGGAGGTCGCCGAGTCATTCATGATCACGCCGGAACGGGCATATCCCGTGAATTTAAACCCGCTGTTATCACTGCTGTTTTTATTGTTATCAGCGGCTAACGTTTCAGTGCGTTTAGCCACATCGGCAGTTTGCTGCTGGGTGATTTCAGCCGTCTTCGCCACCTGACGGGTTTGCTGTTCGTTGCTGGCGGTGCGAGTTTCGAGTTGCTTAACCTGCTGTTCTGCCTGCGTAGCACGGGCTTCGGCCTTAGCGGCGCGGCTTTCGGCGAGTTGTAGTCGTTTTTCCATCGCCGCAAAGCGCGCTTCAATCGCACTGGCGGAGATATCGGCACCCTGGGCCGCAGAAGAAAGAATAAGTCCAATAGCAACAGCAAGATAGCGAGGTTTCATCATCATTTTTATCCCTTCAGAGGAAGTTTAATTATTATGGGAAAACCATTTTGCTAAATTGCTAAACTGGTTTTCCTGAGCACAATAAACACCCGTTATGTATTTACGCAACGAAGTTCGGCAGCCTTGTGCTGGATTTGTGATCTTGCTGGCAATTCCATCTCTCGTCCTGAAAATTCATTTGCTCTTGATTAGCTAAACCGGTTCTTCTATTTTATCGACAGACGATTTATCAGGATTTAAAAAAGGAATGAAGATGAATAACCGGATTTGGGTTTTGGGTGACGCCGTGGTGGATCTGATCGCTGAAGAGGATGACCGCTTATTAAAATGCCCGGGCGGGGCACCGGCGAATGTTGCCGTCGGGATCCGCCGCCTCGGGGGAGACAGCGCATTTATCGGACGCGTGGGCGATGACCCTTTCGGGAAGTTCCTGATGAAAACCCTCGCGGATGAGGGGGTGAATATTGACTGTATGTACCTTGACCCTCATCACCGTACCTCCACCGTGGTGGTGGAAAACGATGCTGACGGCGAACGCTCTTTCACGTTTATGGTGCGTCCGGGCGCGGATTTATTCCTCCAGGCCACCGACATTCCGGCTTTCCATCCCGGGGATTTTTTACATTTATGCTCAATCGCGTTATCTGCGGAACCTTCACGTTCCTCCGCCTTTCTGGCAATGGCGAAGATGAAAGCGGCAGGCGGTTATGTCTGTTTTGATCCCAATATCAGGCATGACTTGTGGTCTGATGAGGGACAACTGCGTGAAAATCTTGCCCGCGCCTTGTCGCTGGCTGATGTGATTAAAGTCTCAGAGGATGAGCTGGAATTTCTGACGGGCGAAGCGTTGCTGTCGGAGGGGATGCTGCGTCTGTGTGACCGCTATAATCCCGAACTGCTGCTGGTCACGCAGGGAAAACTGGGGGTTTCGGTTTACCGGAAAAATAATGCCAGTCTGAAGCACTATCCGGCCCCCGAAGTGAAAGCGGTGGATACCACCGGCGCCGGAGATGCTTTTGTCGCCGGATTACTGGCCGGGCTGGCGCAACACTGGCCGCTGACCTCGGAGAGTGTCTGGCAACAGATCATTCATCAGGCACTGGCATGCGGTGCTCTTGCCACCACCGCCAGAGGCGCAATGACCGCATTACCCGACAGCGTTACCTTAAAAGCGTTCTCCTCTCAGGGGTAACCGCGCCCGACGATGTTGCCCGGACCGCAACTGTTCACCCGACGAAAATAATGTAAGTAATCTGTAATCCAACGTCATGTTTTACGAAAATCAAATGTTTGCCGCTGAACCTCCTATATATCCCACAGTCTGTTAGCGAGGTTATTTCTTCTGATAGCAAAATATTTTGTTAACAGGAATTTTTGTTAGTTGAAAAACGGCGAGCACGGATCACATGACAATGAAAAAATTACTCTTAGCGTCGCTGCTGTTCAGCAGTGCCCCGGTTTTTGCTGCCGGCGGGTTTGTCGTAAAAGACATTCACGTCGAAGGATTGCAGCGGGTCACCGTCGGCGCAGCCTTGCTGAGCATCCCCGTGCGCGTGGGCGATACGGTATCCGATGACGATATCAGCCAGACGATCCGTGCCTTGTTTGCGACCGGCAATTTTGACGATGTGAAGGTGCTTGAAGATGGCAACACGCTGATTGTTCAGGTGAAAGAGCGGCCAACGATTGCCAGCATTACGTTCTCGGGCAACAAAGCCATAAAGGACGAGATGTTGCAGCAGAACCTGGAAGCCTCAGGGATCCGCGTCGGGGACGCGCTGGATCGCACCACCATTTCGTCGATTGAAAAGGGACTGGAAGATTTTTATTACAGCGTCGGCAAATACAGCGCGAGTGTAAAAGCGGTGGTGACGCCGTTGCCGCGTAACCGCGTGGACGTGAAACTGGTCTTTACCGAAGGTGTGTCGGCAAAAATTCAACAAATCAATATTGTGGGCAATAAAGCTTTTACCAGTGACGATTTAATCGCCCATTTCCAGCTACGCGATGAGGTGCCGTGGTGGAATGTGATTGGCGATAAAAAATATGAAAAACAAAAACTGTCAGGTGATTTAGAAACACTTCGCAGTTTTTATCTCGACCGCGGTTATGCCCGTTTTAATATTGATTCCACCCAGGTCAGTTTAACGCCGGATAAGAAAGGGATTTATATTACCGTCAATATTGCTGAGGGTGCGCAATATACCGTGTCCGGCGTGGTAGTGACCGGCGACATGGCCGGACATTCTTCCGAAATTGAATCGCTCGCCACCATTCCTGCCGGTGAATTGTATAACGGCGCGAAAGTCACCAAAGTGGAAGGTGACATCAAAAATCTGCTGGGCCGCTACGGCTATGCCTATCCGCATGTCACGACGCAAAGCGACATTAATGAAACGGATAAAACCGTGAAACTGCATATCAGCGTGGATACCGGCAACCGTTATTCGGTGCGCCGCATTCGTTTTGAAGGCAATGACACCTCGAAAGATGAAGTGCTGCGGCGCGAAATGCGCCAGATGGAGGGCGCGTGGCTGGGCAATGATCTGGTGCAGAAGGGCAAAGATCGCCTCAACCGTACCGGCTATTTCGAGTCGGTTGATGTGGATACCCAGCCGGTGCCCGGTTCAGCGGATCAGGTTGATGTGGTGTATAAAGTTAAAGAGCGTAACACCGGCACATTCAACGTGGGCCTGGGTTATGGCACCGACAGCGGCATCAGTTATCAGTTGGGCGTAACGCAGGACAACTGGCTGGGCAGCGGTAATACGGTCAGTTTCAGCGGCACGCGCAACTCCTATCAGACCTATGTCGAAGTCTCGGCCACTAACCCGTATTACACCGTTGATGGCATCAGCCTTGGCGGCAAAGTGTTCTACAACCATTACGACGCGGAAGATAACGATCTGGCGGCGTATAATCTGCAAAGTTACGGCACAGGCGTGAATCTTGGCCTGCCGGTCAGCGAAAACAATACGCTGAATCTGGGGCTGGATTATGTTCACAGTACGCTGAGTGATATGGAACCGCAGGTCGCGGTCTGGCGCTATCTCAATGCCAGCGGCGTACATCCGGGGCTGGTAACGACGTCCACCAACAGCGATGCACAACTGAGCACCAATGACTTCTTCGCCAGTGTCGGCTGGGCGTATAACGATCTTAACCGTGGCTTCTTCCCGTCATCCGGCACGCGCGCCAGCCTGGCGGCAAAAGTGACCACGCCTGGCTCGGACGACAGTTATTACAAAATCACCTTTGATGCCAACCATTACATTCCGCTGAGCGACAAATCGGACTGGGTATTAATGGGCCGCGCCAAAGCCGGTTACGCGGCAGGCATTGGCAGCAACGAAGTCCCGTTCTACGACAACTTCTACGCAGGTGGCTCCAGCTCGGTTCGCGGTTTCTCCTCCAACACCATCGGGCCGAAAGCGGCGTATTACAAATGCAGCAGCGCGGACAGCTCGTATTCCACCTGTCCGGTGACCAAATCGACTGATGCGGTGGGCGGTAATGCGATGGCGATTGCCAGCGCGGAACTGTATGTGCCGACGCCGTTCATCAGCGAGAAATACGCCAGTTCAGTGCGTACCTCATTATTTGTCGACTCCGGTACGGTGTGGGATACGAGATGGAAAAATACCTCAGCGACCGAAGCCGCGGGTATTCCGGATTACAGTGACCCGACACATATTCGTGTTTCCAGTGGTATTGCGTTGCAATGGCAATCCCCGCTCGGCCCGCTAGTGTTCTCTTATGCGCAGCCGCTGGTGAAATATGAAGGGGACAGTGCGGAGCAATTCCAGTTTAATATCGGTAAGACGTGGTAATAATAACGCTGTCTTACAAAGTTATTACTTTTTACAGACGCAATGAGAATAGAAAATAAATCTGATTCAATTATAATGCCGGCATGATGTTTATTGAGCAACCCTTAGGGTAAAACATCATGCCATTATAATATTGTTGGAGTTCTTCCTTTTAAGGGCTGCCCCTGTGCGGCCCTTCTTTTTATTCGTTTATCACAGCAGAAATAAGCGATTATTCTGCTTTGTGGTAATTCCCTTGCGCATCGGCACTTTCAAAAATCATTGAAACGGAATTGACACAATGGCGCAGATTCTTCTCGGTTAAATATTCCCCCTCAAAGACATGCCCCAGATGTGCCTTGCAGTTGGCACACACAATTTCTGTTCTGCGGCCATCGGCATCCGGCACACGTTCTACCGCACCCGGAATTTCATCGTCGAAAGCGGGCCAGCCGCAATGGGATTCGAATTTGTGTTCTGAGGAATACAGCGGCGCAGAACATCTTTTACAGACGTAACGGCCCGGTGAAAAGTGGTCGTTATACTCACCGGTATTCGGGCGCTCTGTCCCTTTGTTTTCGATGACAAAACGTTCAAAATCATTCAGTTCTCTGTTCATTATCATTGCTCCTGGCAGGTGACATTGCAGCCTTATAGTGTAGCGCTATATTGGGGCGACATATCAAGCTGCAAGTGCCCTCCTGCCATAGTGTGCTATTTCACGCCGCCGCCCAGCGTCTGCCACAGGGTGATACGGTTTTCAAAATCAGTCTGTTGCAGGGCAATCAGGTCGGTCTGCGCCGACCACAGTGAACGCTGATCGGTAAGCACCGTCAGATAATCGCCCGCACCGGTTTCATAACTGCGGCGCGCCAAATCGTAACTGCGCTGTGCGGCCGCAACATATTGCTGCTGGGCATCCATCTGTTCACTGAGCGTGGCACGGCGGGCGAGGGCGTCCGCCACATCTTTAAAGGCGCTCTGGATGGCTTTTTCATACGCGGCAATCAGCCCCTTTTTCTCCGCTTCAGCGTAGCGCAACTGCGCGGTATTACTGCCGCCGGTAAACAGAGGCAGGCTCAGGCTGGGCGCGAACGACCACACATTGCTGCCGTGGCTGAACAGGTTCGACAGCGAACTGCTGCCGACGCCTGCGCTGGCAGTCAGCGAGAGCGTCGGGAAGAAATTCGCCCGCGCTGCGCCGATATCCGCATTGGCACTTTTCAGGTTATGTTCCGCTTCCTGCACGTCCGGGCGGCGCAGTAATACCGACGACGAAATCCCGGCGGGCACCAGTTTGATGGCCTGCGGTGCCAGGCTTTCCAGCGTACCCGGCAACAGATTTTGCGCCACGGTGTCGCCCGCCAGCAGATTCAGGGCGTTGATGTCCTGCGCGACCAGCGTCTGGTAGCTGGCGACACTGGCGCGTGCCTGCTGATAAATCGCCATCGAAGAGCTGACGTCCGGCCCCGAGGCGACGCCTTCCTGTTGCCGCCGTTGCGTAATGCTCAGCGAATCCGCCGCGCTTTTCAGGGTGTCCTGCGCCAGCTTCAGATTGCTGTTGTCCGCCGCCAGCGTGATCCACGCGGTGCTGGTTTCTGAAATCAGCGTCAGGCGGGTGTTCTGCGCGGTCGATTCACTCGCCAGCCAGGTTTCTTTTGCCGCTGTGCTCAGGCTGCGGTTACGGCCAAACAGGTCGATTTCAAAACTGCTGACCGCACCGTCGGCGGTGGCGCTGCTGCTGACGCCTGCATCCTGCGTCCGGCTGCGGGTTTGTGAAAGCTCAGCATCCAGCGTCGGGAACAGGCTGGCGCGTTGCTCGCCATACAGCGCTTTGGCGGCTTCAATATCAGCAATCGCTTCCTGCAAATCGCGGTTGCTGGTCAGCGCTTTGGCCACCACGGCATTCAGGCGTGTATCGGCCATGATGCCCTGCCAGTCGCTCAGCACCGTGGTGGCCGCTGGCTGTGCGCCCTGCGCAGGCCAGACTGCAGGCACCGGCGCGGCAGGGCGCTGATAATCGGGATCCAGCGAGATACAGCCTGCCAGCAACATGGCCAGCGAAATAATACTCAGACGAAAAATCATGCTGACTCCTGCGCGTCTTTGTGACCGGTGAAGACTTTTTTCACCAGCACGAAGAACAGCGGAACAAAGAAAATAGCCAGTAAGGTGGCGGTCACGGTGCCGCCAATAATGCCGGTACCGATGGCGATGCGGCTGTTAGCCCCTGCGCCGGTCGCGACTGCCAGCGGCATCACCCCGGCGATAAAGGCCAGCGACGTCATCAGGATCGGGCGTAAACGGGTGCGGGCAGCGGAGAGCGCGGCAGCGGTCAGGGTGTTGCCTTGTTTGAGTGCTGCTTCGGCAAACTCAACTATCAGGATGGCGTTTTTCGACGACAGGCCGATGGTAGTCAGCAGCGCCACCTGGAAGTAAACGTCGTTATTCAGGCCACGCAGTTCGGCGGCAAGGGATGCGCCAAGCAGACCGAGCGGGATCACCAGGATCACGGAGAACGGCACGGACCAGCTTTCGTACAATGCGGCGAGACACAGGAATACCACCAGAATCGAGATGGCATACAGACTGAGCGCCTGACCGCTGGCGAGCTTTTCCTGCAGAGAGAGTCCGCTCCATGCCCAGGTTGAACCGGCGGGTAATTTATCCGCCAGCGCTTCCATTTTTGCCATCGCCGCGCCGGAACTGTAGCCGTCGGTGTTCTCGCCCTGGATCTCATAGGAAGTTGATCCGTTATAGCGCGCCAGACTTTCCGGGCCATAGGTCCAGTGGGTGGTGGCGAACGCGGAGAACGGCGTCATGCTGGTACCGTCGCTGCTGCGCACAAACCATTTATTCAGATCCGCCGGTTTGGAACGAAACTCACTGTCGCCCTGGATATACACTTCCTTGACGCGGCCACGGTCAATGAAATCATTGACGTAAGTGCCGCCCCACGCGCTGCTCAGGGTGGCAGTGACATCGCTGAGTGTCAGCCCGAGCGCCACGGCTTTGTTGTTGTCGATATCCACCTGCAACTGTGGCATTTGTGGCAAATCATTGGCGCGAACCGATTGCAGTTCCGGGCTTTTGGCGGCCAGGGCCAGCAGTTCGGTGCGCAGTTTGAGTAAGTCCGCGCGGCTGGTGCCGCCGGTAGCCATCAGCTCAAAGGTGAAACCGTTGCTTTGCCCGAGCCCGTCCACGGAAGGCGGCGTCATGGCGATGACTTTTGCGTCGCGGATCACCGCCAGATCCCGCATCGCGCGACCGGCTACCGCCTGCGCGGTGTTTACGGCACCCGGACGTTCATCCCAGTTCTTCAGTGACACAAACGCCATCCCGGCATTCTGACCGCTGCCGCTGAAGTTAAAGCCGGTGATGGTGAATATGACGTTGGTATTGGCTTTCTCTTTGCCGAGGAACCACTCTGTAACACGGGAATTGACGGCTTCGGTACGGTTCGCTGTCGCCCCGGCGGGCAGGGTGTATTGCACCATGACTTCGCCCTGATCTTCAGACGGCAGGAAGCTGGTCGGCAGTTGCCACATCAGCACACCCATCAGTGCGGCCATGGCGCCGTAAATCAGCGCCATCGCCACCGGACGGCGCTGCACATGCGTCACGCCATTTTCGTAGCGTTGCTCAGTACGCGAATACAAACGGTTGAAGCCACCGAAGAAACCACGGGTAGCCTGTGGTTTATGGCGCAGAAAAGCGCCGCACAGCGCCGGTGTCAGGGTCAGCGCCACCACCACGGAAAGTATCATGGCGGAAATAATGGTGACGGAGAACTGGCGGTAAATCACCCCGGTTGAGCCGCCGAAAAACGCCATCGGCAGGAACACGGCAGAGAGCACCAGCGCAATCGCCACCAGCGCGCCGGAGATTTCTCCCATCGACTTCTCGGTGGCCTCGCGGGCGGGAAGCCCTTCATCACGCATGATGCGCTCGACGTTTTCCACCACCACGATAGCGTCATCCACCAGCAGGCCGATGGCCAGCACCATCGCGAACAGCGTCAGGGTGTTAATGGAATAGCCGAACAGCGCCAGTACGCCGAACGTGCCGAGCAGTACCACCGGCACCGCCAGCGCGGGGATCAGCGTGGCGCGCAGATTCTGCATAAACAGATACATCACCACGATGACCAGCACGATGGCTTCGATCAGCGTTTTAATGACGTCTTCCACCGACACTTTAATAAATTCGGTGCTGTCTTTCGGATAGGCGACGTCATAACCTTTTGGCATGCTGCGCTGGTATTCGCTGATGGTGTTTTTCACCAGCGTGGCGGTATCGAGCGCGTTGGCACCCGGCGATAACATCACTGCCATACCCGCCGCCGGATGACCGTTCAGCTGTGAAGACGCGGTGTAATCTTCGCTGCCCATTTCGACGCGGGCGATATCACTGATGCGCACCACCGCGCCGCCGGTATTGCCTTTAACAATGATGTTACGGAACTGCTCCGGCGTTTGCAGACGTGATTGCGCACGCACCGTGGCGGTCAGTTGTTGTGAAGCGGAAGACGGCAGACCGCCAATTTTACCGGCGGAGATTTGCACGTTTTGCGCTTCGATGGCCGTTTCCACATCTGACGGCATCAGGTCATACGCCGCCAGTTTGGTGGGATCCAGCCAGATGCGCATGGCATATTCCGCACCAAACACCTGCAAGCTGCCGACGCCGCTGACGCGCGCCAGCGGATCCTGCATATTACTGACCAGCCAGTCGGCGATATCCGAGCTGCTGGTTTTGTCGGTTTTATCGTACACCGCCATGATCAGCAGGAAACTGGACTGCGACTTGGTGACCGTCACCCCGGCTTCCTGCACTTCCGTCGGCAGGCGTGATTCCGCCTGCTGGACTTTGTTCTGCACCTGCACCTGCGCGGTATCGGCATTGGTGCCCTGTTTGAAGGTGACGGTGATATCCACCGACCCGTCGGAACTGCTGCTGGAGCTGAAATACAGCAGATTATCCAGGCCGGTCAGTTGTTGTTCGATGACCTGCGTGACGCTGTTCTCCAGCGTTTCGGCGTTAGCCCCGGAATAGGTGGCTTTGATTTTCACTGAGGGAGGCGCGACGTCCGGATACTGCGCGACCGGCAGCGTGCGGATCGCCATAATTCCGGCCATCATGATCAAAATCGCAATCACCCAGGCAAAAACCGGGCGACGCACAAAGAAGCGGGAGAACATCAGGCGGCTCCTTCTGTGCTTTTCGCAGTGGCGGCGTTATTCACTTCAACCGGTTTCACCGTATCGCCCACCGTGACTTTGTCACTGCCTTCCACCAGCACGCGATCACCCGCCTGCAAACCTTTGACAATCAGCCAGTGGGTTCCGGTAGCCTCGCCGGTTTCGATATGACGTTGTTCGACTTTGTTGTCGGCGGTAACCACCAGCGCGGTGGCATCGCCTTTGGCATCCCGTGTCACACCTTGTTGCGGCGCGAGCACGGCATTTTCGACGACGCCTTCATCCACGTCAGCGCGGATAAACATCCCCGGCAGTAAAACGTGTTGCGGATTCGGGAACACGGCGCGCAGCGTGACCGAACCGGTGGCTTCATCGACCGCCACTTCGGTCAGTTCCAGACGACCTTTTTCGGGGTAGGTTGAACCGTCTTCAAGGGTGAGCGTGACACTTAAAGCATCGCTGTTCGCTGCCAGCGCGCGTTTACGCAGACTGAGCAAATCGGCGCTGGAACGGGTGAGATCCACGTACATTGAATCGAGATTTCGCACCGTCGCCAGCGCGGTGTCCTGCGCGGCAGAGACCAGTGCGCCCGGCGTAACGGAGGAAATGCCGATACGACCGGCAATCGGCGACGTGACCCGCGTCCAGTCGAGATTGATTTTGGCCGACTCCAGCGATGCGGCTTTTTCATCAACGCTGGCGCGGTCTTCTGCACAGGCCGATTGCGCATCTTCCGCATCCTGCTGTGACACGCCTTGCTCTTTCACCAGTACGGCATAACGGCGGGCTTTCTGGCAATCCGAGAGCACCAGCGCTTTGGCGCTTTTCAGTGCAGCGGCAGCCTGATCGTACGTCGCTTTATACGACGACGGATCAATCTGATACAGCGCCTGACCGGCTTTAACCCAGTCGCCTTCGGTGAATAAACGTTTTTGAATAATACCGCCGACCTGCGGCCGCACATCCGCCGTCAGTGTGGCGGTGGTCCGGCCGGTTAATTCGCTGACCAGATTGAACGATTGTGCTTTTAGCGTGACGACGCCCACTTCAGCGGGCGCGGCAGTGGGCTGAGCCGGTGGTGAATTATCGCAACCACTCAGCGCGATAAGTATCAATAAGCAGGAGAATCTTAAAGGCATTTTGGTGTCCGTAAATAATAAATAATATAATTAAAGGCAAAGGAGCCCCGGCTGTTTTATCGAAATAAAACAGTCAGGATCCCGTTAAAATTATTTAAAGATGTGCCGTTGTTTATAAATCAGGAATCATAAATCATGAATTTTCTTCGTGACCTCATTAATGTATTTAACCATCTGCTGATATATTTCCGGCGTGACCTCACCGTTATAGGCTTTCGTCCGTACGGTGATTTTTAAATTCTCAATGGCGTAAATTATTTCAGGTGCGGGCGGCGGGTTATTTTCAATCACGCGCTTTTTCATTTTTTCTTCTATGGCGCGGATTTCGTTTCTTCTTGCCGCCAGATATTCAGAACCGGCCGGTGTCATGGAAAACTGTTTTTTCCCGCCTTCTATTTCTGCGGCGGTGGCAAAGCCGTTGTCAACAATATGCGCCAGGATCGGGTAAATCACGCCGGGGCTGGGGATGTACACCCCCATAGAATAGCCTTCGATGGTTTTGATAATTTCGTAGCCATGCACCGGGTTTATCTGGATCAGATGCAACACAAACAGCGCCAGTTCCTGACGGGTGAACAGTTTGCTTTTACGCCGTACAGCAGGTTCGGTTTCGCTCATGATTTTTCTCCTTCGCTGATTGCCGACGACCTCAAGATATATCTTACAAGTTTGCAGGGCAAGACAGTGACGGAGCGGGAAACTAACGTAAGGATAGTGTTAATGTGTTGTTTTATAATGACTAAATCATGATGGTGCTCTCAGGTTCGCCCCTGTTGCTGACACTTCTTAACAGTTCAGAACAGGGGTAACTGATTGATCTTGAGATAAACGGCGGAAAGATGCCGTAAACCTATTTTTGCCGTGTAAGCATTGCGAAAAAGTCCGGTTTTCAGCGGCAGTGGCGGCTTTTTATGGCATCTGAAACATCGGCGGCCAGTACCGCAATCAGTTTCTGTTGCGCGGTGATAAGTTCCGGCACGCCACCCGTCACGTCAATCTGATGCTGTGAGCGACAGGTCAGCATTTTTTCATCTGCGCCAAAACGCAGTTGCCAGCGGGCTGTCAGGCTGGCGTGACGTTGCGGCCAGGCATCCAGTTGCTGCACGGTTACGCGCAGGGTGATAACCGGTTTATCGGGCGGCGGTGTCAATTCGCGGATGTCTGTTGTATTCAGCGAGCGTTCAAGCTGCGCCGACAGCGCACTGCGTATTTCCTCCGGCAGCGGCGCGGCCCACAACGTGCTATCCGATATCACGATTTCGCCGTCACTTTTACGTATCACCAGTTGCGGCTGATTAAGCTGTTCAGGCACGGTCACCGGTTGCACGCGCAGCACAAATGCAGCCGGTGGTATCGCAGATGGCGCATTCTCCGCAGGTGTGATCAGGGTGTAATAATGAGGCGCAGGAGAGGCGCAACCGCTTAACCCCAGCAGGAGGCAAACCCTGGTTATCACGCGGAGGACATTCATGGTTGCTCCTTATTTTCACTGTTTCTGCCGGCGATCAGCGCCTGTGGCTGGCGCGTGAGCAGGCCGGTGAGGGTGCGCAGGGAATATAATGTCCGCTGGAATTCGGCCAGCGTTTGCAACAGCGGAGAGTCCGCCGCCAGCAGGGTTTGTGCGCTGCCCATCGTCTGATCGAACTGGCGCAGGGTTTGCGTGGTTTGTGGCAGAACCTGACGGTTCACCTGAATCAGCGTCTGATTGAGATTGCCCAGTGTGGCATTCAGATTGCTGCCAATCGACTCAATGGGCATTGTCGATAACTTGCCAATCAGTGTCGCGAGCTGTTCCTGCAGGTGATCAAAGCCGCCATTGAGTGTGGGGATCTGCAACGGACGCGCAGTCATATCAAAAGACACCGGCAGCGCCGAAGGCACAAAATCGAGCGAGATATACAACTGTCCGGTGAGCAGATTGCCGGTGCGCGCCTGCGCCCGCAGTCCGTGTTTCACCATGTCGCGCAGGAACGTGGCAGCCTGCTGCTGGCCGTCTTTTTCAGGTTTCGGCAGTTTCTCCTGCACATGCCCTAAGCGGTTCGGATACACCTCAATCGTCACCACCGAGATAAACCGTGAAGCGGCAGGGTCGTAATCGAGCTCAATCGCCGTGACTTTCCCGAGCTTCACGCTGGAAAACTCCACCGGCGCGCCGGTTTTCATGCCGCGCAGCGACTGCTGGAAGCGCAACTGCAACACCTGCGGCGTGCCGTCCGGCGGGGTCATTGCCGAGGCCTGATCGTCTGCCAGCGTATATACGCGGTGGCTGGCTGCCGGTTTTGCCGTGCTGTCGTCGGGCGGATTGGCAAACGCGATGCCCCCGGCAATCACCGATGCCATGGTCTGCGTTTTGATCTGCAAACCTTCAGAATCGAGCGATAAATCCACGCCGCTGGCATTCCAGAAACGGGTGGCGGAAGTGACGAACCGGTCATACGGCGCATCGATAAATACGTTCAGGCTGACGCCTTTGCCGTCAGGGCGCAGCGCATAGGAAGAGACCCGCCCGACCGGCACGCGGCGGTAATACACCGCCGAACCGATATCCAGTGAACCCAGATCGTCGGCCACCACTTCAAACTGTTTGCCGGGCATACCGTTGATCACCGCCGGGGGCGATTCCAGTCCCTGAAAGTCACTGCCGGATTTCTGCGATGTGCCGGTATCAAGGCTGATATACGCGCCGGAAAGCAGGGTATCGATACCCGATACGCCGCCCATGCCGATGCGCGGACGCACGACCCAAAAACGGGTGTCCTCCCTGGGCAGATTTTCGGCGTTTTTCATCAGTGAAACGGTGACCAGCACGCGGCGGCTGTCGGGGCTGAGCGAAATCGATTTCACCCGCCCGACCGTGACGTCTTTGTATTTCACTTCGGTTTTACCGGCTTCTAATCCGCTGGCGGTCTGAAAAGTAATGGAGATTTCCGGGCCGGTATCCGCCCAGACCTGTAACAGCAAAAACAAACCCACTGATGCCGCTATGGCGGGCACCAGCCAGATCAGCGAGGGGCGAAAACGGCGCGGGACAATGTCCGGCGGGGGTGAAGCGTGTTCAGTCATTATTCTGATTTTCCCAGAGCAAACGCGGGTCGAACTTCAGGGCAGCCAGCAGGGTGAAGATCACCACTGCGCCAAAAAAAACAATACCGATGCGCGGTTCGGCAGTGCTGAGGCCGGGGAACTGCACCAGCGCTGCGATCATCGCGACCACCATCACATCGAGCATCGACCAGTAACCGATATGTTCCGTCAGGCGGAACAGGCGCGAGCGACGAAGCTGACCGGAAGCGGGACGTCGTTGTACCGCGATCAGCAGCCCGCCGAGGATCAGGAACTTGGCACACGGCACGACAATGCTGGCGGTAAAAATGATTGCTGCGATGATGTAATCACCGGCATCCCAGAACCCGGCAATACCGCCCAGAATGGTGCTTTCACTGCCGCGACCGGCAAAACTGTTGTACATCACCGGCAGTAAATTGGCGGGCAGATACAGCAACAGCCCGGTGAGCAGCAATGCCCATGACTGGCTGAGGCTGTCCGGCAATCGCGGATGCAGCGGCGCATGGCAGCGCGGACACGGCAACGCCCGCACGCCAGGCACCTGTTCGCAGACCAGTCCGCAGACATGACAGCGCACGATGCCCTGCGTTAATGCGTGCGGAACCGGCGTCATTCGCGCTGGCCTTTCAGCGTTTTGAGGCTCCACAGCGGGTGGAAATCCTGATGGTTGATCACCGGCAATAACAGGCACAACCCGAGCAGCGCCCATGTACCGGGGCCGGGGGTGATTTGCACCAGTCCCGAGAGTTTGATGGCGGCGATAAGAATGCTCAGCAACGCCACTTCCGCCATGCTCCAGGGCGCCAGCCCGGCCAGCAAACGCATCGCAGAAGCGAGCCCCGGCGCGGCTTTTTTCCGGCAGGCGTGCCATAACACCCAACCCAATAAGAGAATTTGCAGACACGGACAGACGATGATCAGCATGGCCAGCGGAATGGCCAGTGGCGATGCGTAGCTGTACGCCAGCGCCATCGCGGTTTGCCACAACGTTGCCGCCTGCACCTGACCATGAAACTGAATTTCCAGCACCGGAAAGGCATTGGCGATAATGAAAAACAGCGCGGCGGTAACCGTCAGCGCAAACCATTGTTCCAGACTCAGCCAGCTTCCCCGATACAGTACGGCACGGCAACGCTGGCAATGTGCGGCCTCGCCGGACCGCACAGGTTTTCGGGTATACAGACTGTCGCAATGTTTGCAAACGACCTGCTGCGGATAGATTTTCATGGTGATGTCCTGTGTCCTGCCGTCACTTATTTCAGTTGTGCCTGCAACTGTTCCGCGCCTTTATCCAGCCCGGTTTCGGCCGCACTCAGCGCACCCCAGGTCGCGCCAATGTTCAGCGAGTTCGGGTATTGCTTCGCGATATAAGCCTTCAGCAACTGATTGGAGGGGGCGTCATAAATTTCCACCGCATAACTCACGGAGCCGGTGAATGAACCCTGTTTGCCGCGCACTGACTGCACGATGTTGTACGGCCCGCCCATCAGATCAAAGCGGGTGAACGTGCCCAGAAACGCGGTGGTGGTTTGCGCGCCGGTGAGCGTCAGCCGGATACGTAAGGTGCCTGGGGTAATAGCGTTCGTCAGCGGGAAACGCCCGCCGACACTTTTGCCGAACTGCTGCTGCATGTACGCCGCCAGTTGCTGTTTTTGCTCCGCCGTGACGTCATCAAACTGGGCATCCTTGCCCTGATAAATCACCACCGGATCGAGGATCGCGCGGCTGTATTTATTCCAGTCCGTCGGGGTGTTGTAGCTGTATGCGATATGGCCTGAATCGTCCTGGGTATCAGGTTTCATTTGTGGAGAAGAGGTGACCCCGGTGTAGGGCACAGGCTGGGTACTCGCGCACCCGGTGAGAAAACCCAAAGAAATCAAAGCCGCCAGAGAATAGCCGTGAACGGATGCAGACATTTTTCCTACCTTTTTAAGAATCGTCGCGGGACGTCGGTTTCGGTTTATTTCAAAACCGTACGGTACGGTTCATTTATGGAGTAATAAAATTCCCATGTCAAGAAAATGTACAGGTGGGTTTAGTTTTGAGGAGAAGGTCACAAGGCGTAAAAAAGGCGTCATGTTTGCACATGACGCCTTTGATGTTGTCCGTTCGGGCGTTATCGGTTAGAAATCGACGTTCACGCCCAACTGGAAGCTGCGACCCGGCATCACAGCCAGCGCTTTGTTGTACTCATCCTGATTGGTGGTTTCGGTCAGGGTGCGGCTGCTCAGATAATCCCAGTATTTGCGGTCGGTGATGTTATAAACGCCACCGCTGAGTTTCACGTTCTTCGCGACTTTCCAGTAGGCCGTTGCATCCACCATACCGTAGCCCGGCACATTCATGTATTCGGTGGTGGAACCCGTGATTGGCGTCCCGGCATTGGTGTAGCTCTGGCGGCTGGTCGCTTCGGCTTTTTTACCTTTCACGAAGGTGGCGGTCAGGGCGGTGCCGTAGATGCCGGATGGCGCATCCCATGCCACGCCAGCCACAAACTTCATTGGCGGCACGCTGTCGAGGTCAACATATTTGTCGCCATCGTAGCTGGATTTCGATTCACCCTTGGCATAACCCAGTGCGAAGGTGGTGCTCAGGCCATCAACGCTGCTGAACCAGGTACCGTAGTTAATTTTGGTACTCAGATCGCCACCGTAGATAAAGGCTTCATCGCGGTTTTCTGCCTGATAAATCGTATAAATATTGGAGGGCACATTGGTGAACATACCCGGGCTGCCCGCGCGGGTGTAACGGGTGTTAGCAATGAAGTTTTTGTAGGTGTTATAGAAGAGAGAAGTCTTGAAGGTCACGCCTTCCGTGGCTTCGCCTTTCATGCCCCATTCAAAGTTATTGCTGGTTTCGGTTTTCAGATTAGTGTTACCGATCAGCGCGTACTGACCACGGCCTGCGTAGTTAGAACCGAGGTTCCAGGATCCGTAAAGCTGGCTGGCATCCGGGAACTGGGCACCGCGCTGGTACTGCAGGTAAGTCATCAGCTTAGGGGTGATGTCATAGGTGAAGGCCAGTGATGGCAGGGCCTGTGTATCGGAGTTGGCTTTACCGTACAGGGTGGAAACCTGATCTTCAGAAACAATGCTGTTGGACAAGTCTGACAGGTTTTCTGCCTTGGTATTCTGATACGCGACACGCACCGCAGGCACCACAGAGAAGTTATGGCCGTCGAGGTCAAACTTAATGGTGTCTTGCAGGAAGCCGCCGAGGATATACGTCCGGCTGTTAGCTTCCGGCTGCATGATAGTCGTGAAAGCACTTTGATCCGGGCTTTCGCGGAATGGACGTTCAGTGTTGGACACGCGGCCGTTGATACCGGCACTCAGCTCATGGCGACCCAGCGTTTTTAGCCAGCTGGTCTCCGCGCCGTAAGTGTTCACGTCATAGTTTGAGTAGACGTTCATCATCTGCTTACTTTCGTTTGGCAGATAGGTGTTGTCGTGTGCCTGAGTGTACTGGTAATACACTTTCGAGACGATGGCATCCACGTAATCGTTGAATGGCGTCCATTCATCTTTCAGGCTCGCGCCCCAGCGGCGGGTGTTACTTTGCTGTTGTGCGGTACCCAGAATCGCGCTGCCAGCATTGTTCCAGGTATCGTAATGGGTGTGGTTCACTTTCTCGTAGTAATCGAGGGTGCCGGTGATTTTATGCGCATCATTCGGCTGCCAGATGACCGACGTCATAATGGCGTCAGAGTGCCAGTTGGCCGGATACGCATCGAGCGTATCGCTGTTGTTGCTGGTTTCCTGGCCGTCGCGGCGGCTGATGGCGATCAGGCCCCGCAGGGTTTCGTCACCGGCGGCAGCGGTGATGCCGTTGTGCCAGGAACGATCCGAAGAATCATAATCAGACTGGTAACCGAAATAGACTTCCTTGCCCGGACGCAGGTAATCGTCGGCAGATTTTGGCAGGAAGGAAACGGCACCGCCGATGGAGGTGTTGGCGCGATCGGCTGATGTGGCGCCGGATTCAATATCCACCTGACCGTAAATATACGGGTCGATGTAATCGCGGCCAATACCAAAGGTATTCAGGCCCGCACGGCTGACGTAGCTGCGCCCGGTAGCGTTTGGCTGCGGAATACCGTCGACGTCAATACCGACGCGGTTGCTTTCCAGGCCACGGATGTTATAGCCGGTATAACCGCTGCGGTCGAAGCCGCTTTTGCCATTGCCGGAGCCGCCACTCGCGCCGGTCGCGGTGATCAGCGGCTCATAACGCATGATAGTGCCGAAATCATTACCGCCTTTTCGCTGCATTTCTGCCGCCGTGATGGTGGTTTTCGAGCCTGGTTTTTTATCCGGCATCGTTTCGGTGACAGTCATGACTTCTTCATTGTTCTGCGCCAGATCCTGCGCGGTACGCACCGCCGGTTTTTTTTTGATGGCTTCAGAAGATTGCGTATTGCTTGCTGTGAGATCGGTATTGTCTTTAACGGCTTCCGCTGCATTTACGTTAAAGGTGGTGGTGAGAATCGTCCCCATGAAAATGACGTTTTTCACCAAACCCTGCTGTGTAAAGGATTTGAACATTTGTTATAAGTCCTGGACTAATTTTTTTAAGTTCTGCTCGCATTTACTGCCTTTCGACAAATCAGACGCGCTGGTCATCTGCATGCAATTCTTCCGTGAAAAGGCCATTGTCCTTATAAAATATGGGTTTATTTAACATCCGCACCCATTTCGGCTTCGTGAGAATGATAATGATACTGATAATTGTTATCAACAAAATGATAAAAAAAATGTAGTTCTTAACGAAATCTTTGCAATTCGTCTTTCGAAACGGGCCAGGGGGGCGCGGCTTTACAAGCCGGAAAGGCATGGTTAGAGTGGGTATAAATAGAAACTGTACCGTACAGTTAAGGAGCGAAAATGAAGGTACGTACCGAGGCCAGAAGGGATGCCATTGTGGATGCCGCGGCGGAATTATTTCAGGAGTGCGGCTACGAGCGTGCTTCGATGAATGAGCTTGCCCGGCGGCTTGGCGGATCAAAAGCCACACTTTACAATTACTTTCCCTCCAAAGAATCGCTGCTGGTGGCGGTGGTTAAAGCCTACGCCACCGGGCATCTTTCCGATGCCGTTGACGGGCTTTCCGCCCCCTTGCCTGATCTGCCGCTGGAAACGGTGCTGACCCGTTTTGGTGAAAGAATGTTGCTGGTGCTGACCAACGACGGTACCGCGCTGGCGGTATACCGGATGGTGATTGCCGAAGCCGGGCGTTCTGACATCGGTATGTTGTTTCACGATGCCGGTCCGGGTGAAGCCATCGAATCACTGGCGGCATTTTTAGCGCTGGCGATGCAAAAAGGGCAACTCGGCAATGCTGATGCCGATTTGCGCGCGCGCCAGTTTCTGGCGCTGGTGACGGCGCAAACCAATATGCGTTTGTACCAGAGCGACCCTGCGCCACTGGACGTCATCGAGATCAAGCAACTGGTGAAAAACGCCGTCGAGATGTTCCTGTACGGCGCCGTGCGCTAGCCATTCTTCCTCCGGCCACTGCAATCCGAAGCCATCCACCGCGATGGCTTTTTTGTTTTTCCTTACACTTTCCGGGATTGCGGAAAACATGACTAAGATATATCTTTCAGCAAACCTTATCGCAAAAGAGAGAACGTGATGGCACAACATCGCACTGAAACCCCTGCCGCAAACCTGCCGGTCCGGGTCAAAAACGAACTGGTTTTCCGTCATATCACGGTAAAAAGCAGTGAAACGATTTCCGGCTGTTTTAAACGCATTGTATTAAACGGCGACGAGCTGACCGGGTTTACGTCACGCGGCTTCGATGACCACATCAAACTGTTTTTCCCGGCGAATCCGGGGGATGCCATTACACCACCCGCTGCAACCGAAGAAGGGATTGTGTGGGGCGAAGGGCCGCGTCCGCTGAACCGCGAATACACGCCGCTGCATTACGATGCACAGACCAACGAACTGACGCTGGATTTCTATATTCACGACGGGGGTGTCGCCAGCGAATGGGCGGCTGATGCGAAGCCGGGCGATAAACTGATCATCGGCGGGCCACGTGGTTCACTGATCATCCCGACCACCTATAAATGGCAGTTGTATGTCTGCGATGAAACCGGTCTTCCGGCGGTGAAACGCCGTCTGCGTGAGCTGAAACAGGCGGCGTCTGACGCCAAAATCACCGTGCTGGTGAAAGTGAAAGACGTGAGTTGCGTCAGCTATTTAGATGATGAACAAGACTTCAACATCGAATGGATTGTCAGCGATGAGCACAACGGTTATCAGGAAGATGACGCGGCGGTTAAAAAACTGAAAAGCCTGCCGCTGCCGGAAAGCGATTACTACATCTGGGTCACCGGTGAAGGGAAATTCGCCAAAGGGCTGAATGATTATTTCGTGGAAACCCGTGGATTGGATGCGAACCTGGTGCGTTGTGTGGCCTATTGGCATAATAAATAACGATGATGAATCATAAACACCGCCGCGAAAGAATGTTCGAAACGGGGGATATCCGCCTGCTGATGCTGCATTTTTTGCAGCGGCGTCCCGCCCACGGTTATGAGCTGATCAAGGCCATCGAAGAATTATCCAAAGGTGAATACACGCCGAGCGCCAGTATCATTTATCCGAACCTGACCTTTTTAGAAGAACAGGGGTTGATTTCGGCCAGCCAGGAAGAGGGCGGTAAGAAGCAATATGCGATTACACCGGAAGGTTCGCAATCGCTGGCTGAACAGGGAGAACTGCTCGGCTCAGTGACGGAAAAACTGCATTCGCTGGCGATTTTATCCAACAATCGCAGCATTCCTGAAATGCAGCGCGCGATAAACAATATCCGCATGGCGCTGAACCTGCGGCTGGCGAAAGGCCCCATCGGACAGGAGACACTGTATAAAATCACCGATGCGTTAGACCGGGCGACAAAAGAAATCGAGCGCAGTTAGCCGTACCTCAGAAAGCAAAAAGCCTCCGGATGGAGGCTTTACTGTCCCGGTATTGTCACTTATCTTCCGGCCACGGGGTCAGTATTTCATAACCATCTTTCGTCACCGCAATCATATGTTCCCATTGTGCGGACAACGAATGATCTTTAGTCACCACGGTCCAGCCATCGGGCAGGACTTTGTTTTGTTTTTTACCGGCATTGAGCATCGGTTCGATGGTAAATAACATGCCTTCCTGCAATACCAGCCCGTGACCTTGCTCGCCATAATGCAGCACCTGCGGATCTTCGTGATAACCCATGCCGATGCCGTGGCCGCAATACTCTTCCACAATGGAAAACCCTTCGCGTTTCGCCACCGCAGCAATCGCAAAGCCGACGTCGCCGAGCGTTGCGCCGGGACGTACCACTGCAATACCGGCCATCATTGCTTCATAGGTGGTATCCACCAGACGGCGCGCCATAATGCCGGGTTCACCGGCGTA
Source organism: Rahnella aceris (assembly GCF_011684115.1). Classification (NCBI taxonomy): domain Bacteria; kingdom Pseudomonadati; phylum Pseudomonadota; class Gammaproteobacteria; order Enterobacterales; family Yersiniaceae; genus Rahnella; species Rahnella aceris. The sequence continues at coordinate 116,817 of NZ_JAADJV010000003.1, forward strand.
ATACATACGGCTGGTATCGCCGTACCAGCCGTCTTTGATCAGCGCCACGTCGATGTTAACAATATCGCCTTTTTTCAGCGCCTTATCGGAAGGAATGCCGTGACAAATCACGTGGTTGACGGAGGTGCAGGTGGTTTTCTGATAGCCGTGATAACCGATATTGGCCGGGATCGCCTGCAATTCGTTGACGATAAAATCGTGGCAGATGCGGTCCAGTTCGTTGGTCGTAACGCCTGGCACTACGTACGGCGTGATCATATGCAACACGCGCGCCGCCAGTTTACCGGCGATACGGGCTTTATCGATGCCTTCCGGCGTTTTGACCATGCGGTTATTGTTGACGAAATACCTGCTGTCTAAACCATTATTCATTGCTTGCCTTCCTGTGTGTGCCACCCACGTTTAACAGCGTGCGGATACTTCCGGTGTTTTCTTCAGATTCCATGCTGCACTGCACCAGCAATTGCGAAATCTGGCTGTGCGTCATATCAGGATGGGTTTCCATCAGCATGCCAATCTTCATCCAGTGCTCGGCCTGTGCGTTCATCGAACGCGTATAAGCCATGCTGGCAATACGCAAATTCTCGTGCATCAGTTCTGAAATCTTAATGATACCCATGGGCTTGCCTCGGTAGTATACGAATCATATATGTTTTATATACTACGCAAAGCGAAAACGAAACTCAACCAGCGTGTTTCATGACACCTTTCGGAAAATGGCGTATATTGTGTTGATTTTTCAAGCTCTTATCCCAAATTTTAAATCCAAAAGGTTCACATGAAATCTACAAGTAAGTTACTTATCGGCCTTGTCTGTGTCATGGCGCTTTCTGGCTGCGCGCGTACCGAGCCGGTAACGACGCCGCATACCACGCTGGCAACCCATAATTCAGAAAGTCAGATCAGAACCGCTATTATCGACGCAGGGCAAAAACGTGGCTGGATAATGACGGATGGCGCACCGGGCGTGATTAACGGTCATCTGAATAACCGTGAACACAAAGCAGATATCCGTATTACCTATGACACCCGCGGCTACACCATTAATTATGTCGGCAGCACCAATCTGCTGGCCGGGAAAGGCGAGATTCACCGCAGTTACAACCATTGGGTGAATAATCTCGACAATGATATTCAGATTCGCCTGGCGTCCAGTGCCACAAAATAATTAAGTGTTAAGGGGGCGGGGTATTGGCTCTTAACAGAAAGTAAAACGCCTCCGCTGAACAGACGGAGGCGTTTTCGCTATATGGCCGGGTTTAGTGGCGCTTACTGGCCCGAGGACTCTTTTTTCATCGCGTCTTTGGACATGGAATCTTTCGACATGCTGTCTTTCTTCATGTGATCTTTCGACATGCAGTCTTTGCCCATACTGTCTTTCGCCATAGTGTCTTTGCTCATGCTGTCTTTTTTCATGCAGTCTTTTGACATATGGCCCATGGTGTCTTTCTTCGCCATTGCGTCAGCGGCATAGGTGGTGCTCACTGCGCCCATCATCAGGCAAGCAGACATCATCATTATGGTTAACTTTTTCATGGTAAATCCTTCTCTATAGGTTTGATGTACAAAGGGTGTTGTGGAGAGTGTTCAGCTTCCGCCGAACCAGTTGTAGCCCTGATCTTCCCAGTAGCCACCGGTAAATTTATTGGTAATTTCAATCACTTCGATGTGTTTCGGATTCTTGTAGCCGAGTTTGGTCGGCATCCTCAGCTTCATCGGGAAGCCGTATTGTCGCGGCAAAATCTGGCCGTCATAGGTCAGCGCCAGCAGGGTTTGCGGATGCAGTGCCGTCGCCATATCGATACTGGTGTAATACGCGTCGGCGCATTTAAAACTGACATATTCCGCCGTGAGGTCTGCCCCGATCAGGCGCAGAAAATCGCCGAACGGCACGCCGCCCCATTTACCAATCGCGCTCCAGCCTTCGACACAAATGTGTCGCGTCACCTGACTGACCTGCGCCATTTTGTACAGCGTCGGCAGTGACCATTCGCGTTTATCCAGTGCCAGACCGGCGATTTTCAGGCGGTAAGCGTTGCCGTCGACTTGTGGCGCGTCGTCTTCGGCGTAAAAAGCGTTAAACGGAAACGGACGGGTGATCATCGATTCGGCATACACCGGTGCGAGGCGCGTTGAACCGAACAGCCAGCCCTGCACGCGGTCATTGAAACCGGAGATTTTGCCCAGCGCATTTTCCACGCTGGCGTTATCGCTGATATCGCAACCGGTCAGCATCGCCACGCCGCCGAGTGTCAGTCCGCGTTGTAAAAACAGGCGGCGGGAGGGCGCATCCAGTTCGCGGATAATCTGTTTTTTCGCTTCCTGTAAAATCGCTTCGCTGTCGGAAGGACTGAAAATCTGGCTGAGGGTTCTTTTAACGATGTTTTTCATCATGTCTTCCTTAACGCCCGCGGATCATGGCAATCAGGGTTTTCGGCACCAGCGCCACCATCACGATATGCAACACCACAAATCCCACCAGTGAAGCCATCGCCAGAAAATGCACATAACGCGCGGTATCAAAGCCGCCCATCAGTTCGCGCAGCAGCGGGAATTGCACCGATTTCCACACCACCAGCCCGGAAAGCACCAGCACGATGCCGTCGAACATCACGAACACATACGCCGCACGTTGCACCATGTTGTAGTGCCGTAAATCGTCGTGTTTCAGCTTGCCACGCAGGGCAGCCCGCAAATCATTGAAGATGCCGCGTGGCGTCAGCGGCCAGAATTTCTGTTTCATCCGGCCGGTAAAAATGTTCATCAGCAGATAAAACAGGCCGTTAAAACCGAACAGCCACATACCGGCGAAATGCCACTGAATACCGCCGCCGAGCCAGCCACCCAGTGTCACCGCTGGCGGGAAATCAAAATCAAACAGGGGTGATGCGTTATAAATCTGCCAGCCGCTGGCCACCATAATCAGCACCGCCAGCGCATTCAGCCAGTGGGTCAGCCGCAGCCACAAAGGGTGCACCGTGGCCGGTTTGGATTTTGCCTGATGAGGTAATTCCGTGTGTATTGTCATAATGAAGTCCGGCTGTCCGCCCTGTGATGTAGCGAGTATTGAGCGGATTTGTTCCCCGAGACCTCACGCAAAGTTAAATAAAATGTGATAACTCGCAGACGGTTGCTTGTGTAGACTCAAACCATTAGGAAACGCCACGTTTTTGGGATAACACATGGATAAGACGAAGAAGATCCTGATCGTTGAAGATGACGGGGATATCGCAGAACTGCTCAGCCTGCATCTGCGTGATGAAGGTTATGAGATTACCCACGCCGCCGACGGCAATCTGGGGGTGGCACATCTGGAGAAGGGCGGCTGGGACGCGCTGATCCTCGATCTGATGCTGCCGGGCGTTGATGGTCTGGAAATCTGCCGCCGTGCGCGCAATATGACGCGGTATACGCCGATCATTATTATCAGCGCGCGTTCCAGCGAAGTACATCGCGTGCTCGGGCTGGAACTGGGGGCGGACGATTATCTGGCGAAGCCGTTCTCTATGCTGGAACTGGTGGCGCGGGTCAAGGCGCTGTTCCGGCGGCAGGAAGCGATGAGCCGTAATCTGAAAATGGATGCCGGAACGCTGAGCTTTTCCGGGCTGGTGATCGACCCGATTGCGCGTGACGTGATGCTCAATCATCAGTCTGTCGAGCTGACGCCCCGCGAGTTTGACCTGTTGTATTTCTTTGCCAAAAATCCCGGCAAAGTATTCTCGCGACTCAGCCTGTTAAATCAGGTCTGGGGCTATGAACACGAAGGGTATGAACATACGGTGAACACCCATATCAACCGGCTGCGCATCAAGATAGAAACCAATCCGGCCGAGCCGGAACGGATTCTGACCGTGTGGGGAAAAGGCTATAAATTCGTGTCCTCTTCTGAGGCGTCACAAGGGTAAATCATGAAAAATCTCACGCTGGCGCAAAGACTGACTCTGGTGTTTATGGTGTTGCTGATCGCCTGCTGCGCGCTTTCCGGCTATATGCAGGTGCGTTCCAGCAACCAGTACAGCCAGTCGGTGATCCAGCGTCTGTCGGCCAATCTGGCGACGCAGATCGCGGCGAATAATCCGCTGCTCAGCCAGGGCGACTGGGATCCGAAAGCGGTCCATACGCTGTTTGATCAGCTGATGGCGGTGAATCCGAGCGTTGAGGTGTATCTGCTCGACAAAGACGGCAATATCGTCGGCAATGCGGCGCCTCCGGGACGCTTGCAACAGCAGAAAATCGATTTAGCACCGGTGAATGCGCTGCTGCACGGCGCGAAAATGCCGGTATATGGCGACAATCCGCGTGACCCGCAAATCCCTCAGGTATTCAGCGCCGCGCCGTTGCAGGTAGACGGTGTGACCAAAGGCTATGTGTATATCGTGCTTCTCGGCGATGAATACACCGCACTGACCAGCGACGCGCAGTATCAGTCGGCGATTTCTCTGGCGCTGCGGTCTATGGGGCTGGTGGCACTGTTTGGCCTGCTGGCCGGTGCGCTGGCGTTCCGTTGGGTGACGCGCCCGGTGCGTAAACTCACGGGGCAGATTGCACAACTCGATTCCGGCGGCATGGACGCAATTCAGGCGCTGGCGAAAACGGATACTCCGGCCGGTGCCGCCCGCGATGAAGTCACGCAGTTACAACAGGCGTTTGTCGCGCTGGCAAAACGTATCGACCAGCAATGGCAAAGTCTGATGGTGCAGGATCAGCAGCGGCGGGAATTTATCGCCAATATTTCTCATGACCTGCGCACGCCGCTGACCTCCCTGCATGGCTATCTGGAAACGTTGTCGGTGAAAGCTGAACATCTGACCAACGAAGACCGGCAGCGTTATCTGAATATTGCCCTGACGCAAAGTAAAAAAGTCGGGCGGCTGGCGCAGGAATTATTTGAACTGGCACGGCTGGAATATGGCGTGGTGAAACCGCAGAAAGAACCTTTCTCGCTGAGTGAACTGGTGCAGGATGTTTTCCAGAAATTTGAACTGGCGACTGAAACGCGCGGGCAAAAATTACTGGCGGATATCACGCCGGGTATTCCGCTGGTGAATGCCGATTTAGGCATGATTGAACGGGTGCTGACTAATCTGCTGGATAATGCGATTCGTTTTACACCGGAAGGCGGCGTAATCGAAATAAAACTGTGGAAACAGGAAGGGCAGGTGATGGTACAACTGAAAGACAGCGGACCGGGCATTGCGCCGGAGCTGAAAGACAGCCTGTTTGTGCGTCCGTCAATCCTTAGTACCAATAAACACCGTGCGGGCGGGCTGGGGCTGATGATCGTGCGCCGCATTCTGCAACTCCACGGCAGCGATATCCGGCTGATTGAACAACCGAAACACGGTGCCTGTTTTCAGTTTTCCGTACCTGTTTAAATTCCTGATTTTTAATTTCCGTCAGGGTATGAATGCCGTGGCGGAATTAACGTAATGTTTCGTCATTAAGTTATTGTGATGTATTCATTAGTGTTAAATAATTATTATTTTTTTGATATAAACCAAAAAGGTTTAGCGCGTGAATTTAAACGGTACTTTTTGATCTTCGGCAGTAAATATATATTCAATCCGGCGATGAAAATAATTTTCTCATTATGTGGAATATTTATTTACCTGGATAAAAATATGTCTAAGAAAGAAAGCCACCCTCAAAATAATAACGTGCACGACCTCCGGTCTGCGATTGCATTTTTAGAAAGCCTGCCAGGCGAAATGGTCAGTACCGATGTGGAAGTGGATCCGCATGCGGAACTCTCCGGCGTGTACCGCTATGTCGGTGCCGGGGGAACCTGTGAACGTCCGACCCGTAAAGGCCCGGCGATGATGTTTAACACCATCAAAGGTTTTCCGGGGGTGCGTGTGGTCACCGGCCTGATGTCTACCCGCGAACGTGTGGGCTATCTGCTGAACTGTGCGCCGGAAAAACTCGGTTTCCTGCTGAAAGATTCGGTGAAAAACGCCATCGCGCCCGTGGTTGTGGATCGCGGCACGGCACCCTGTCAGGAAGTGACGTATCTGGCGGATGATCCGAATTTTGACCTGCGCACCTTGCTGCCTGCACCGACCAATACCGAAGAAGATGCCGGTCCGTATTTCACCATGGGCATGTGCTATGCCTCTGATCCTGAAACCAAAGAATCCGACATTACCATTCACCGCCTGTGCATTCAGAGCCGCGACGAACTGTCGATGTGGCTGACCCCGGGTCGCCATATTGATGCTTTCCGCGAAAAAGCCGAGCGTGCGGGTAAACCGCTGCCGATTTCCATCAGCATCGGCGTTGATCCGGCGATTGAGATTGCCGCCTGCTTCGAGCCACCCACCACGCCGCTGGGCTTCAACGAACTGAGCATTGCCGGTGCATTACGCGGGAAAGCGGTGGAACTGACGCACTGTGTTTCCATCGACGAAAAAGCCATTGCCCACGCCGAAATCGTGATTGAAGGCGAACTGCTGCCGGATGTGCGTGTCCGTGAAGATCAGAACACCAACACCGGCAAAGCGATGCCTGAATTCCCGGGCTATACCGGTGAAGCCAAAGCCGCGCTGCCGGTGATTAAGGTGAAAGCGGTGACGCATCGCCGCAATCCTATCCTGCAAACCACGCTTGGCCCGAGCGGCGAACACGTCAGCATGGCCGGTATTCCGACCGAAGCCAGTATTCTGGATATGATCGACCGCGCCATGCCGGGGCGTGTGTTGAATGTGCATGCGCACACCTCCGGTGGCGGTAAGTTACTGGCGGTGCTGCAATTTAAAAAATCCTCACCGGTGGATGAAGGCCGTCAGAGACAAGCCGCGCTGCTGGCGTTTGCAGCCTTTTCCGAGCTGAAACACGTGATTCTGGTGGATGAGGATGTGGATATTTTCGATACCGATGACATCCTGTGGGCGATGCAAACCCGCTATCAGGGCGACGTGGATACCGTCACTATTCCGGGTGTGCGCTGCCATCCGCTGGATCCTTCGCAACATCCAGCCTACAGCCCAGGTATTTTGCAGGAAGGTATGTCATGCAAAACTATTTTCGACTGCACAGTGCCGTTTCATCTGAAAGCCCATTTCGAACGTTCCAAATTTAAAGACGTCGATGTGAAGAAATTCCTGCCTGATTTTAAATATTAATATTATGTGCCCAAAATAATTCGCATTGCAGGAAGGCGGTTAACTATATGACCGGTGAGACATTCTGGTCATGCCCATTTCCCACTACTGGAGCCTGTTTATCCACTGACGGATGTCCGCACAAGCCACTTCCCCGTGAAGTGGCTTTTTGTATACTGGGCGTCACGCGGCCAGACTGACAGGAAGGGAAAGAAAGATGGATCTCAAAAGAATGCGCTATTTCTGTACTATCGCTGAGCAGGGCTCGATCAGCAAAGCGGCGAAAGTGCTGAATATCGCACAGCCTCCGCTCGGAAAACGCCTGCATGAGCTGGAAGAAGAAATCGGTTCGCCGCTGTTTATCCGCACCAGCAAACAAATGGTACTCACTGAAGCCGGACGCTTTCTGTATCGCAAAACCAGCGACATACTCAATCAGGTTAACAGCGTCACCAGACAAGCCATCGATATCGCCTCGCAAAAAAAACGCCCGGTGCGTATCGGCGTTTCTTACCTTTATCTGCGCTATTTCAACACCGTTTTTCTCGAGCTGTACCGCAAAAACCCGGACTGGGATCCGAACATTTTAGTGTCCGAATCGACCAGTCTGGAAGAGCTGGTGATGAACAAAACGCTGGATATGGCGATGATCCAGACGCCCGCCGACGTGCGTTCTTTCTACGTGCGTGAATTCGAGCCGATAAAACTGGTCGCGGTGGTGTCCGGCGAACTGGCGAACACGCTGCCGGAACGCACGCTTTCTTTCGCTGATCTCTCCGGTTTCCCGCTGGTGATGCTGCACCGCATGGGCGGCGAGGGGACGTATGAAGTGCTGCTCAACCGACTGTATGAAGAAGTGAAAGACGTGAATGTGATCATGAAAGTGTCCGAACCCCGGATGGTGATCGAGATGTTCCGCGACGGTCTGGTCGGTGCGGCGCTGATGCCGGGATCTGAAGTGGGTGAGAGCCGTCACTTCCGCAGCTTTGAAATCGAACAGAAGGGGAAACTTTTCCGTCCGGCCATTATTACCCTGCACACTGAAAAAGATTCTTTTTTGCCCGAGGCGTAGATTTTGTAAAGTCAGGAAAGAGTGAACTATAATCCCCACTCTTCATGCTGACTGGACGACCAGAGACTCAGCCATACTGATGCAGGGACGACCTTGCGTGTTTTAAGGACATTTTATGGCCTGGGTTTATCTGCTTTTCGCCGGTATTTTCGAAGTGGTCTGGTCGACCGCGATGAAAGAATCTCACGGTTTCACCCGTCTCATTCCCAGTATGCTTACGGTCTTCTTCATGATACTCAGCGTCGTTTTGCTGGCGATTTCCATGAAAACGCTGCCCCTCGGCACGTCTTACACCGTCTGGGTAGGCATCGGTGCCATCGGCGCTTTCATTCTCGGTGTTGTGATGTTTGGCGAAAGCCTTAATCCGCTGCGCGTCATCGCCGTCCTGCTGATTTTTTCAGGCGTAATTTTGCTGAAAGTAGCGACGAAAGGATAGAAGCGGCAACGCGGAACATGACAAAGCCGCTCTGTAAAAGGAGCGGCTTTTTTTACATCTTACTCACTGCGCTCAAAGAGAGTCCTGAATATCTGCTGAGAAACCGGCACCAGCCCGACTTTCAGGCCAAATGGTCTAAACAGTTTGTTGATGATGTCAGGCGTGTAATTTCCCTTATCATTTTCCACTTCTGATAGCGTCTTACGTGACACTGTCACTAGTTTCCCAAAGGCGTCTTGTTTTAACCCCAGCACCGTAATCCTCAGTGCTTTTAGTGCTTGTCCCTGCGTGATTTCACCCAAAAGTAACGCCCGCATGATGTCGAGCCGGGCTTGATTTCGGTCATTGGTGCTGACGGGTTTTGTCAGGTTCGACACTCTTCGCTGGGCTTGTTTTTTTCCCGTGGAAGATGTTTCTTCCTGAGCCAGCATTTGTCCGGCGTCACGCCGCACATGATTCGCCTCATTTTGTTTAGCCCGTATTTTATCAATGGTATTTCTCGCAGAGTTTGCGGCAATCTCTGGTTCTTTCATAACAACCCCCAGCGGCGTAACTTTTCAGGAATAAAACTGAAACTTATCGCGGGCATGTTCAAAATTTGCTGCGGTATGCCACGGGCTTCCAGCCGCTCTTTCAGTCCCGACAGTTGATGTGACGTGTTTTTAAGTGCCGAAAGTAATGTTTCTGCCGGGACAAGATCATCGAGTGATTGTGCAATGCCGGGATAATCGTATTCACCGCCGATTTCCAACGGAGCCTTCCATTTCGTCGTTCTGGCAATACCTTCCGGATCGGCTTTCATCGGCGCAAAATCGTAGATTGGTGCAAGCCGGATGCTGCGTTCATCTTTCAGGAAAGAGGTGTTACGCCCATGATTATCGCTGTTACCAAAAATAATATTGAGCAGATCTCGTCGTACCCATTCAGTCACAAACCCCGGGATATCAAAATCAAAACCTTGTTCTGTCACCATATGACTGTGTGAAATCTTATCGATCAGTGCACGGAGGGTTTCTTCATGATACAGCGTCACACCGGGCGCTTTGCGCAGGAGTGAATAGACTGATTCCATTCCGAAACGTCTGATAAGTCCTTCCTCTTCAAAAGAAATATCAAAACGCGGAAGCCAGAGTGACGGATAAGTCAGCCCTTCTTCCAGCCGCATGTTTTGCGTCGGGATCGTGTCAAACCCCATGGCTTCAAGCTCATGGTAGAAATAGAATTCTGCCCGAAGAATATTGCAGTCTACCTCTGTTCTTGCGCCACGGGGATATTTGACCAAATAGGGAATGTCCCGGTTGGCAGTGTCATTCTGGTAGGTATCAATCCAGATTTGCTGTTCCTGGCTACAACGCAGCAACAGCTTTGGTGCTTCGCCCCCGGCGCCTGTCGCGCCACCGGCAGCCGCACCGCGTTGTTGTGCGTAGTCCAGAAAGTCACCCGCCCGGTTTTTAACATCTTCTATAGTGAAGAAAAGTTTTTCAGCCAGCGGATTATATTCCGGTAATGATTCTTTTATGCGCAGATTGCCAACAGGGGACAAGGTGCCATGTTTGAGCAAAATGAAATTTTGCTGATCGGCTGTCAGTCCTTCGAGATCGAGATAGTTTGCCCAATAGCGGCGACTTGAACCGCTGGGAATAATATCATCAAGAAACTTCAGCCAACCCCGCTCATCGTCACCATCAAAAAACAAAGAGACGGGGTGATTCAACGATGCGGCATGGTTATCGTCACGATCAAGGTTATCAATAGCGTAATCCGAATGATAATTCAGTTCGGTCAGACGATAGTTATTCTGCTCACTGCCGGGAAAAGTGATGTTAGCAATATCAACCCAGGTATTATTGAGGAAAGCTTGTAACGTTAAAAATTCCATATGGGCTCCCATTAGTGTATGAGTGGTATATTACTCATTATCCAATGAGAGTCCATTTAATGTTACCTAAATAACTCATTAAAGGTTTTTTAAAGCAATAATGAGTGATATCCCACTCATTATGTTTTTTACCCCAATGACAAAGCCGCTCTGTAAAAGGAGCGGCTTTTGTTTTTATCTCAGGACTTCAGCAAATCATTTGTACAACACGGCAGTGCCGTGAAGACGGTTCTGACCACCGGCTTCGATGATTTTATAAGAGGTTGCACCGGCGGCAGCGGCTTTGGCTGCGAAGGTGGATTCCAGACCCTCTAACGTATTGCCAGAAGCAGATACAGTGCCGATTTCAGCGGCGAAGCTACCGAAAGAAACCGTGGCGAGTGCAGCAGCAACAACGAAAGTTTTGATAGATTTCATGATGTCATTCCTTCTCAATGTTTGTTTGGGGAAGGCCATGTGCCTTCGATGAGAAGAAGAATAACGCCGTGGGATTAGAATGAATAGCGAAGTGATTTGCTGATATTGGTTAAAATTTCTGAATAACATGTCAGGGGGCGAAATACCCCGTTTCCGGGGCATTTAATTCAGAACCGTTCTCCCTCCAGCGTCGAATCACACAGCGCAAACACTTTGCCCCAGCCATCGCCTGAGGCCAGCAGTTGCTGGATGTGCAGGGCGACATCACTCCTGCGCACGCGGCCGTGAGCTTCGGTTTGGATCAGGTGCGCTTTGCCGGTCGCCTCACCGTTCATCAGGCCACCGGGACGAAGGATACATCCTTCGAGCGAGCTGGTTTGCAGCCAGCTTTCCGCCAGTGATTTCTCACGAACCGCCTGGCCGAACGCCTGTTTTGCCCGTGCGGATAACGTTGGCCAACTGTCGCCGCAACCGATAGACGTCACCAGCAACATCTGGCGGATGCCGGCTTGTTCTGCGGTATCAATGATCAGCCGGTTGGCAGTGTAATCGGCAAGTTTGCCACCCAGCGTTGACACGATTTGCGCGTCCGGACCGGCCATCTGGCAGGCCTGCAATACATCTGCGGAATTGAGTGCATCGCCTTCAATGACGGTCACGCCCTGTTCACGCAATACTGCGGCTTGTTCAGGGTTGCGGATCAGTGCCACTACCGGGCGATCCTGCGCCGTGAGCTTAACCAGTTCTGCGCCGACACCGCTGCCTGCGCCAAAAATCAGCAAAGTATTCAAGGTTGTTTCTCTCTCTCAGCCAGCATGGCGGGAAGGGCACGAAAAGCATTCAGCTGATCGGCAAGAAGCTGGCGATGGCTGTCGCGCCCGACGAAAACCTTGAGCATGGCATAACCGCAAGCGTTTAAAAACCAGACACTTGCTGTGCTCATTCCCATAAATGGCCGTTCAACCAGGGCAATATGCTGGCAGTGTGTGGCACGGATATGGCCGCTCATTCCGTGTTTACCGCGCAAATTAAAGTAGCCGTGACGATGCGTGCCGGTCGGCAATTCACCGTGGAATTCAAGGATCAGATCCTCGTTATTCACCAGCGTCGTCACCTCGCCCCATGCCGTGATGTTGTCCCAGACCGCATCAAAATGTGTGCCTGCAAACAGAGAACTTCCCGGCAGATTGCGGATCACCTCCAGCGGCGTGATGGCATATTCCCGGGCGATATCTTCGACAGTGCCGTCGGGTTGCGTGGCTAAAAAGTCGATCAGGGACTGAAGGTTATCCGTGTGCATGTGCGTCATTCCGTAAGGTCAGTTGAGGGATCAGTGTTTGTAAGGCCTGCAACATATTGCTGGCCCAGAACCGCCCGGCAGGCGTGAGATTAAAGCGCGGGCCTTCGCTGTGCATCAGGCCGCACTGTTGCCATTGTTGCAACAGGGGTTCAAGCGGGAAGGGGTCTTCAACAATACGGCTGAGATCATAACGGCCCGCTTCGATGCCGCCCTGCAAATCCAGCCGCCAGCGGTGCTCGCGGGTCGTTGACGCTGTCATCATCATGATAGGTTTCAACCCGGCGTCCAGTTGCTGGTAATACGCTTCCAGACTGCGCGCCGTCATATACGACTGACCCTCCAGATTGCCGCCCGCCCCGCTGCCAAAGGCCAGACAATCCGCGCCTTTTTTGATCAGCAAATTGTAGAGATTGCGCTCGCGGGTGTTGCGCGCCCAGTGACTGTTACTGATCTGATGCCAGGCATCACGCGCCAGAAACGCCTCGCCTTCGAGATAAAAATCGCGGCGCATGCTGACATCCGGCAGTGTAGTGCGTTTATTCCCGACCGCTTTGCCCAGCGGCGTGGAAGGCAGCAGGTTCAGCGCATAAAGATCAACGCCATCCAGCGGCAGGTCGCGGATAATCTGCAAATCTTCCCGCCAGCTCTCAGGCGTCTGCTCCGGCAATCCGAACATCAGGTCGCAGACCACGGCAGCCCGGTCACGTTCGCCGAGTTTACGCAGGAAACTGATGGCTTCGTCACGGTTCGCGCGGCGCCCCATTCGCTGGCGGATGCGCGTGTCAAAGGTCTGAATACCGATGGAAAAGCGGTTCGCACCGGCATCCAGACAGGCATCAATCCGTTCATCATCAAAGTTAAGAATACGTCCTTCGACGGTGATTTCGCAGTCCGGCGCCAGGGGTAAACTGCGGCGCAGCGTGGTGATAATCCGGTGCAGTTGTTTCGCGCTGAGCGCGGTCGGCGTGCCGCCACCAAAGTACACGGCGTGGACAGGGGCGGACTGATGCAGCGGCGAACCGGCTTCCTGCTCAATTTCGCGGATCAGATAATCGCAGTATTGTTCTGTGGCTTGCGCTTCCAGCTTGTTCTGGTAGAACCCGCAGAATGTGCAGTGCGTGGCACAAAAAGGGATATGCAGATAGACCAGGCGCTTATTGGCCGCAAGTGTGCGCATGCAGAGCGCCTGCCACTGTGCAGGGACATCCTGCGGGGCGACGGGCTGCTGAGGTCGCCATGGCATCACTGCCCGCCGGTCGGGAAATGGCAGTCCCTGATCAGCGGCATAAAAACGCGAGAGGTCTAAGCTCATAGGGTTCTTCTTCTCCTGAAGAATCAATCATTCCCGAGCATTAAACGATAATGATTATCATTCGATCAAACCTAACCCGCGTTTTAGATGATCTGTATCAAGTTAAAAAGGATTACTGATCCAGTTCTGACTTACATTGATGCAACACGGCATCCATATCCCGATACGCCCAGTCCTGAACGTTATGTGTACTTACTGAGCGGCCAATAGACCCCACAGTGGCTTTATCAATCCAGTAGATACCCGCTGTTTCTCCATTTTTACTTACGGTCATTTCTTTCATTATATTGGCTGCATCATTTTCGGGTGTTCCGGTTTGATAGCCTTTTTGATTCAGGTTCTGACGTAAACAATAAGCAATGTCCCAGGGATGATTATTAATATAATCCACTGAAAAATTCTTTTCACCCGCACATGCTGATATCAGAAATATCAGCGTGAGTAATATTGGTTTCCTGAGCATAGTTATTCTCATCTCATTTTTCATTAGAGCTATTCCGGTTATTGATTCTCTCTTTTACCGGGCATGATGATATTGCTGCGCATATACCTCTGCGGACGCCCGATAATGAATATTATCGCGTTCCGGTACGAGCGCCAACAATTTAAAATTAGAAAATATGCGCATGGATTCTGCGTAATGTACGCATAAAAAATTCTTTATCAGGATGTTAAAATATTAACATCATCCTTATTTTTCAGCATCCCGTTGTCAAAGCGTTGTATTTAAGGACAGTATTAACGCATAACATGAGCCATCAGAATACGCTTATGCGAAAGTGGATGGTTAGAAAATAATGATATATTTATTAGCCTGATAGCGTGTTTTTCGGATGTTTAGCGTTAAAATTCAACAGGAGTTATGATGAAAAAAGTATTAAGCGTAGTGGCTGTTATGGGCATCATGTTTGCTGTCAGTGCCTGTTCCAGTGACTATGTCATTTCAACCAATGACGGGCATATGATTACAACACATGGCAAGCCGGTGAAAGACAAAGATACCGGTCTGATCTCTTATAAAGATACTGATGGCAGTGTTCACCAGGTTCATCAGGGTGACGTAAAAGAGATTGTCGAAAAATAAGTGCGCTGGCACAGGAACCGCCATTAATATCATTAATGGCGTCATCTGCAGGGTAAAAATATATATTTCTTTCTCAGAAAGTTATAGCCGATTGCCAGCCCGAAAAACATAAATCTCTCTTATGGTCTGGTTCAAGGGGAAATAGAGCACGTTTGCTGACATCGCTGATGCTGCTCGACGAGCCGACCACCTATCTTGATATCAGCCATCAGGTTGAGCTGATGAACCTGCTGCGCAGTCAGAATCAGCAGGGGAAAACGCGGGTGGCGGTGCTGCACGATTTGAATCAGGCCAGCCGCTATTGTGATTATCTGGTGATGATGGCGGCGGGCAAAATTATCGCGCAGGGCACGCCGGAAGAGGTGATGACACCCGAATTGCTGGCGCAGGTTTTTGATATCGATGTGCAAATCTACCCTGAACCGGCGTCGGGCAGGCCGATGTGTATTGTGCGGTGAAATGGGGTGTTAACCCCATTTTTATCATGAACGGTCATTCCATTCATCGGTATATTTAATATTGCCGTCAACATAGTGCCAGGTGATTTTGTTGTACATCATTGACACGGATTCCGTGTGATTAATCTGCGAATTACCTGACATTTTAACGTTCGGCATCCCGGGATTTACGCCAGTAATCTTCACGCCCTCAATCGTCATAATAAAATAAACCTCTTCGCGTCCGGCATCGTTAATACGGTACCAGCGGATCTCAGCGGACTTTAGTGTTTGGCCTTTTGAAACCGCTTTATATAAATAAGGACTCGACGAATCGAATTCCTTTTCAAACATCATCGGTGAATGAGAGCGTGTCCCGGTAATGCTGCCACTGCGACTATCGACGGGAATATTCAGACCGTGGCTGAAACCGATGATCTCAATACTTCCCTCACGCCCTGCAACATCCACTGAACCTTTGATAGCGGAACCGCCATCATCATAAAGCCACATATAAGCGGGTATTGGCATTGCTGTAATTCCCTTTAATAAAATGAGACTTCACGTTATGCCCATACTGCTATCAGCGCAATTAGCGGATGTCGTAATGGACTGAATTTTCAGAATTTTATTATCAATTCAGGCAGTCCTGACGTCTGTTTTTTGCGGTGCGACTCCTGTAGTGTCATCCCTTAAGCTAAATTTTCAAAAGGCGGTTTCATGGCTTTACAAGGAAAGTTTGTTATTAATGATGCGGATTACTGCCCTCTGATGATGTATGGGGTCGGTACTTACATGGCTTACTCTGGCAAAGATGCTTATCGCAACAGGGCAAGTTGTATTGGAATTCCAAATCTGGGGCCGATTCCCTATGGTCGCTATCATATTGTGAAACGAGTAACGGGTGGGGTGAAAGGTGTTGTCAGGGCCGATATCCGTGATTCCTATTCGTGGTTTACGCCTACCCCGGTGATTAAGGCGGAGTGGTTTGCTCTTTATCGGGACGATGGGTCCATAGATGACAAAACATGGATAGAAGGAGTGGAACGAGGCAATTTTCGCTTGCATCCTCCCGGCCCGCTGGGGATATCCTATGGATGTATCACCCTTCAGCATCGCAGTGATTTTATGGCTATTCGTCAGGCCTTGATGTCTACCCGGCAGACAGAATTACCCAATGGTTTAATGAGTTATGGAATGATAGAGGTGATCCTGAATGGGCAGGCGTCGTGTGACAACGGGATTTAGAATATTAATTGCAGTGGGCATTTACGTTCTGGTTTTTCTTATTCTGCGGCCTTCATCCCCGGTGACTAAAGAACAATATATCTTCTGGAATGACACAGCCGCGTTATTTGGAGAACCAGACGTTGAAGGCTTTATCGGATTGACGCTATTTATTATTTGTCCTGTTATCACAGTTCTTTTGTATCAGGTGATCGTCAGGCTTTTACACTGGCATCTGAACAAACCCGATAAATGATGAATCCGTGGACATCATCAATGCGGCGAGATTAAACCCGCCGCGCATTTTCAAGATTTCTCCTTCTTTCTACTCCCATGCTCTGCCGCGTAAAAATATGGTTTTTCGTTGCCATTGTTTTCTCTCAGGTTGTGTTTATCAGCTACACTTTTGACACCCCTACAGCGCCAATCAAAAGAGCGCAAGATAACGAGAAAACATCATGATCATTTCTGCATCAACGGACTACCGCGCCGCGGCAAAAAGTAAACTGCCGCCATTCCTGTTTCATTACATCGACGGCGGCGCTTACAACGAGCATACACTCAGACGTAATACCGCCGATCTGGCCGACATCGCCTTGCGTCAGCGCATCCTCAAAAACATGTCCGATCTCAGTCTTGAGACACAACTGTTTGGCGAAAAACTGGCGATGCCCGTCGTGCTGGCACCGGTCGGTCTGACCGGTATGTACGCGCGACGCGGCGAAGTGCAGGCTGCCCGCGCGGCGGCGAAAAAAGGCATTCCTTTCACGCTTTCCACCGTCTCTGTCTGTCCGATTGAAGAGGTTGCACCGGCCATCGACCGGCCGATGTGGTTCCAGCTTTATGTGTTGAAAGACCGGGGTTTCATGCGCAATGCGCTGGAACGCGCGCAGGCGGCGGGGGTTAAAACGCTGGTGTTTACCGTGGATATGCCGACGCCCGGCGCACGTTATCGCGATGCGCATTCCGGCATGAGCGGTCCAAACGCCGCTGCACGCCGCATGTTGCAGGCGGTCATGCATCCGCAATGGGCCTGGGATGTGGGGCTGAATGGCAAACCGCATGATCTGGGTAATGTTTCCGCTTATCGCGGCAAACCCACCACGCTGGAGGATTATATCGGCTGGCTGGGCGCAAACTTCGACCCGTCGATTTCATGGAAAGATCTGGAATGGATCCGTGAGTTCTGGAAAGGCCCGATGATTATCAAAGGGATTCTGGATCCGGAAGATGCAAAAGACGCGGTGAAATTTGGTGCTGATGGCATTGTGGTCTCCAACCACGGCGGCCGTCAGCTTGACGGTGTGTTGTCCACCGCCCACGCACTGCCGGCTATTGCAGACGCGGTGAAAGGTGACATCACCATTCTCGCCGATTCCGGCATTCGCACCGGTCTGGACGTGGTCCGCATGATTGCGCTCGGTGCAGACAGCGTGCTGCTGGGCAGGGCGTTTGTGTATGCGCTGGCGGCGGCGGGCGAGGCCGGGGTCATTAATCTGCTGAACCTGATCGAAAAAGAAATGCGGGTAGCGATGACATTGACCGGGGCGAAATCCATTGCTGATATCAGTGGCGATTCGCTGGTTTACGGACGGAATCAGTTGCATCGCGCGACCTTGTAAAATGCAGAGGGCGCAACTTCCGTTTGAAGCCACGCCCTGTTTCATTACCCCACGCAATAGCCGTTTCTGCCTGCATGTTTGGCGTCATACAGCGCACCGTCGGCACGTTTGAGTAATTCCAGCGAAGTCATGCCCGGCGACCATTGCATAATGCCCTGGCTGACCGTCACCGTGTCTGCCACCTGTGATAAGGCGTGCGGGATAGCCGCCTGCGTTACGCTTTGCCTGATGCGTTCCGCGACGACCTCCGCATCGTCGGCGGTGGCGCTGTGCAGCAGGATCACAAACTCCTCACCGCCATAACGGGCCACCAGATCGGCCGGTTGTCTTACGACCTGTTTAAAACACTCCGCGATGCCCACCAGACAAGTATCTCCGGTCTGATGGCCGTAATGGTCGTTGTATTTTTTGAAATAATCCACGTCAATCATGATCAGGGAAAAGGTGCCGCCCTGACGTTCCGTTTGCGCAATCAGTTGTTCAAGCTGATTATCAAGCTGGCGGCGGTTCGCTACGCCCGTCAGCGGATCATAATGCGCCAGATTATCCAGCTTGCTGACCAGCAACTGGTTGTCGCATTCCCGCCTGACAGAAAGGACAAACCAGCGGCTGAGCATAATACGCGCGCTTTCAAACAGGGCGCTGACGACAATCATCGCAGCGATTTCCAGAATCGGAATATCCGCTTTCAGCAGTACCAGATGAAAAAATAATGAAAACCACAGCGGTAATGTGAAGCTGTAAAGGATCGGCATGGTCGGGTACAGCGCAATCAGCGCCGTAAAAATCAGCATACAGAACAGCGGGAAGACCAGTTGTTGCTGCGTGTCACTGGCCAGCATGAAATGGAACACCACGGCCCAGAATAAACCGACCAGAAACGCCAGTATCATCGCGGGCGTACGTGAGCGTATGAAGCGCAGCACGGGCAAAAGAATGATAAAAAATACCAGGAAAATCAGGGCTAAATTATCCAGAACCGGACCGGAAACCGCCACGTCGGCGTTCGGATCCAGTAATACCCTGAACTGATGACGTCCGAATAAAAAAAGCACAAAACCAAGATTGGCGAGCAGCAACCAGATAGCGCTGATGCGCAGTGAGGCTTTTTTATAGTGATCCAGCAGGGCGTTAAACGCTGTGTCTTGCCGCGTGTGAGTGGTTTTTTGCATGGTTTTCCTTAACGTCGTCTTCGTGGATAGTGTAGACGAGGAAGAGTTTTTACTCCTCCCCCTGCGGAGGCCGGGAGGGGTTTTAAGGACGAAACGATGGCCAAAGCAGACATCAACTTCTTGATTTTTTTGTAATACCCCAACCCTCCCCTTCGCAGGGGAAGGCGTTGTCCGGTGTTCGTAGACAGGCAGCCAGTTGTTCCCCAGTTACGCCCGCGATGACCATCTCATTCACGGGGGGCGCAAAGGCAAACTCCCTTAACCATTGCTGCCTCGCCGCTTCCAGCCTGTCAGCGGGCCGCGCGCTAAGCGATTCCCGCAACACGCAGCGCTTTTCTTCCAGTGTCTCCGGGGTAATGCCGTCAATGATGGCCGGGATCTGCGCGATAAACGTATGGATAAACCCCAGCAGTGTTTCTGCGCTATACGTCGGCGATTGTAATGCAAACAAAATGCCGGACTGGCGGGCGGTCTGATGGAAACGGCAACTCACTACGTATCCGACATTTTTTTCGACGCGCAATTGCTGGAAGAATTTGGGTTCGAGGAACGACGCTAAAATCTGCGTGGCGGCCAGGCATTCAGCGGTGTTTTCCGCCAGCGGACAGAATAGCAATACCGCAGCATCGTCTCCGGCGGTCGTGAATTCATGCACTCCGCCTGACGAGCTGCTGACCACTTCCGGCAGTTTTGCCAGCAGGGTGCGTATCGCGATATCCGATGCCAGCTGATGCTGTTCCTGCTCAAACAGCCGTTTGCCTTGTGCCAGCGCGGCGGGAGAAGGCGCGCGCAGCAGTTCGAGCGCCGTGGCGAGCGTGCGCGTCGCCCATGCCTGAGAGCCGCTAAGTTGTAATAATCCGTTGCCCTGCGCACAGGTAAACACCAGAGAATGACCTGCATGGGCAGATTGCGCGCAAAGGGCGCGCAGGCTGGCGCGGGCGATACACGCCTGAAGTAAGGTCAGCGGGGCACCGGTGGTCAGGATGCTTTCCCCTGTTTTAAGCGTGATTCCGGCGGACGGGAGGTAAAACCTAAAAGGTGATTTCGTGACGTTGTCACATTGTGATTGCCATTCTTTAAAACTGACCGGCAGGGTGAAGCCTTTTACCGGGGTGTTTTGACCAGACACATCCGGCGCAATCCACAGCCGCGTCATGTTTTCCGGCTTTAACTCGCTGAGCAATATCTGCCAGCCGTTATGCGCGGCGGGCGGGAAATCCAGGGTGCGGGCGCGCAGTTGATCCAACGGCGTCAGGCGGCTGAAATCGCGATGCGCGAGGGCAATGTAATGTTGCAAATGCCCGGTGCGTAAAGCATGAATCTGTTGCAGCCAGTGGCAGAACAGTGTTTCCACACGTGCACATAAAACAGGCGTGGTATCGCAGACGAGAAATTCAATACTGAGAATAGCGTCACTGTCGGATGCGTACGGCAGCGAAACCTGCACGCTGTCTGCCAGCGCCTGGGTTCGAAGTTGATCCAGCAAACTGCCCGGTGCTTCATCCGCCAGGAGCTGACGCAATAACGTCAGCGCGGGCGAGGGCGTGACCGGGAACGAAAAACGCAGTCGTGGTGACCCGTCAAGACGCAATTGCAGATGGCGTTCGTCGCGCAATACCAGAGGCTGAGCAGGCGCTGGCTGAGAACCGTTGCAGGCAACAAAGGCATTGCCGTAACGCTCTGCCAGCGTGGTCAGTTCAGCGACAGATTGCGGCCCCTGTAACCACAACGTGAGCTGCCCTGCGGTGAAGAATTGCTGATGATAGTCCGTCAGTGCCTGTTGCAGAGCGGAAATATCCTCACCGAAAGCGGTACGGTTACCGACGTGAAAATCATGCAGTTGTGCCGGAGCCGCAAAGGCCAGACTCAGCGCCGCATTACAAAGGGAATCCGCATGACCGGTCAGCATGCGGTATTCGGCGTCGATCACCGCCACTTCCTGCTGCACGGCCTCCGTTGCCAGCAAAGGTTGCGCCAGCATATCCGTCAGACGCGCCAGACCGTCTGCAAACTTTGCCGGTGTCATATCGAAAAACCACGCCGTCGAGGTGGCGTGCGTGCTGGCGTTGAGTCGCGCTCCTTCGGACTGCGCCCACATCATCAGCCGTTCATCACCCTGAAACTGACGGCTTCCGGCAAACACGACGTGCTCGAACAGGTGCGCCAGACCGGGAAACGCGGGCGGTTCGTGATGACTTCCGGCATCCAAATGAATGAGTGCGGCAGCACGCGAGGCCTGTGGGTCGTGAAGAATATTGACCCGCAATCCGTTAGCCAGTGTCAGGGTGTGTACGGCTGGCAGCATCAGACCCTCAGCCTTTAAAAATCAACTGCGAGTTCGCGCGGTTGCGGAACTGCAACTGATTGATCTGAATGTTGGTGCAGTTGGCCTGTTCGCGAGCTGCCACAATTTTGCCATGATGTTCGGATTTGGAGCACACCGGATCGGCGTTGTCGGCGTTGCCGGTGAGCATAAACGCCTGACAGCGGCAGCCGCCGAAGTCTTTCTCTTTTTCAGAACAGGAACGGCAGGGTTCCGGCATCCAGTCGAAGCCGCGGTATTTGTTAAAGCCGAACGAGTCGTACCAGATTTCCTGCAAGGTATTTTCCAGTACAGACGGGAATTCGACCGGCAACTGACGCGCGCTGTGGCACGGCAGCGCCATGCCTTCCGGCGTCACACTGAGGAATATCGCTCCCCAGCCGCCCATGCAGCCTTTCGGACGTTCTTCGTAATAATCGGGCGTCACAAACAGCAGGTTGGCCAGATTACCGGTGCCCGCCATTTTCTCGCGATACTGATGCACCACATTTTCGGCGCGGGCGATCTGCTCGCGGGTCGGCAATAGTCCTTCGCGGTTAAGCTGCGCCCAGCCGTAAAACTGACAGGTCGCCAGCTCAACGTCATCGGCTTCCAGCTCGATACTCAGGTCGATAATCTTGTCGATCTGGTCGATGTTATGGCGGTGCAGCACGAAGTTCAGCACCATCGGATAACCGTGGGCTTTCACCGCTTTTGCCATGTCGAGTTTTTGCCGGAATGCTTTAGCGTTACCCGCCAGTGCGGCGTTCAGCGTTTCATCGCTGGCCTGAAAACTGATCTGGATATGATCCAGTCCGGCTTCGGCAAACGCATCGATTTTCTTCTCGGTCAGCCCGATACCGGACGTGATCAGGTTGGTGTAAAAACCGAGATCGCGGGCAGCACGGATAAGTTCAGGCAAATCTTTACGCACCAATGGCTCGCCGCCGGAGAAACCGATTTGCACTGCACCCATTTCCCGCGCTTCTTCGAACACTTTGATCCACTGTGCGGTGGTCAGCTCTTTTTCCTGTTTGGCGAAATCAAGCGGGTTCGAGCAATACGGACATTGCAACGGGCAGCGGTAGGTCAGTTCGGCCAGCAGCCACAACGGTGGTTTGACCGCAGGTTTAAGCAGGTTCACGGAAGGTAATCCACTTTTGAGCATGGGCCTGAGCGAAGAAATCTTTGACGTCATCATTCACGCCACCGGCTTCCGGGAAGCGGGCATTCAGCTCATCGATGATATTGGCAATCGTCCGCTCGCCGTCGACCAGTTGCAAAATGAAGGTCGCGCTGTCGTTAAGTTTCGCCATCCCTTCCGGATACAGAATTACGTGGCAGTCCTGCGTTTTCTCAAACTGCATGCGGTAGCCGCGACGGAACATCGGCGTGTAGTGTTCGGTAATGGTGATCACAGAAGTCGTCCTTTATGCCAGACCGCCTGTTGCGTCACGCTGTGGTACGGCGGGCGGTTCAGTTCGTAAGCCATGCTCATGGCATCGAGCATGCTCCACAGAATGTCGAGTTTGAATTGCAGGATTTCCAGCATGCGCTGCTGTTTTTCGACGGTATCGCAGTATTCCAGCGCCAGTTGCAGGCCGTGTTCCACGTCGCGATTCGCCTGACTCAGACGGCTGCGGAAATAGCCATAACCTTCTTCCTCAATCCATTTGTAATGCTGCGGCCAGGTATCGAGACGCGCCTGATGGATTTGCGGGGCGAACAGTTCAGTCAGCGAGCTGCATGCCGCTTCCTGCCAGACGGCGCGGCGCGCAAAGTTAACGTAAGCATCGACCGCAAAACGTACACCCGGTAACACCTTTTCTTCTGAAAGCAGCACATCACGATCCAGACCGACCGCTTCCCCCAGTCGCAGCCAGGCTTCGATACCGCCTTCACTGCCGCCGTAGCCGTCGTGATCGAGAATACGCTGCACCCATTTGCGTCGGGTTTGCGCATCCGGGCAATTGGCCATAATGGCCGCGTCTTTCAGCGGAATGCTGGTCTGATAATAGAACCGGTTCGCTACCCAGCCCTGAATTTGCTCGCGCGTCGCCTGACCATTGTGCATCGCAATATGGTACGGATGATGGATGTGATAAAACGCGCCTTTGGCCCGCAGCGCCTGTTCAAAAGCTTCCGGCGTCATCGGTGACGTCCGGTTTGAAGATGTCGTCATAATCGTTTTACCTAAAGTTCGATGCGCATCCCGTCCCAACTGACTTCGATGTTTTGCTGCGTCAGTGCCTGCCGCTCGGCAGAGGCTTCATTGAGGATCGGGTTGGTATTATTAATATGGATGAGAATTTTGCGTTCTGCCGGAAGGGAAGACAGCAGGGCAATCAGCCCTTGTTCTTCGGCAAGGGCCAGATGGCCCATGTCCTTGCCGGTATTGCGGCCGACGCCGGTGGTCGCCAGCTCGTTGTCCTGCCACAGCGTGCCGTCAATCAGCAGGCAATCGGCTTTATGCAGCCACTTCAGCAGTTCATCATCTGGCTCGCCCAGACCCGGTGCGTACAGCAGCGAGGTGCCGGTTTTCGTGTCTTCAATAAACAGCGCGATATTGTGGCCGGGGAGCGGTTTGCCGCGGTATTTCGAATAAGGCGGCGCGTTACTCAGCAGCGGAATGGCCGTGAATTTCAGATTCGGGCACACCGCCACGGAGAAGCGCTTCTCCGGCCCGATAGCGTGGTGTTGCAGGCCGCCATTCCAGTGCGAAAGCATGGTGAAAATCGGGAAGCCGGTGGTGAGATCTTCATGCACTTCCGGCGTACACCACACCTGATGCGGACAGCCTTCGCGTAAATTCAGCAGGCCGGTGCAGTGATCAATCTGGCTGTCGGTCAGGATGATGGAGCCGATGGCGGTGCCGCGTAAAACGTCGTGTTTTATCAGTTCCGGCGTGGCGGCAATCTGGTGGCAAATGTCCGGCGAGGCGTTACACAGCACCCAGTCGGTGCCATTGTCGCTGACGGCAATTGACGACTGGGTCCGCGGAGAGGTTTTCATGGTGCCGTTGCGAACGCCCTGACAGTTGCTGCAATTGCAGTTCCACTGAGGGAAGCCGCCGCCTGCCGCGGAACCAAGTACGATAATCTGCATGTGAGAACCAGGGGGAAAGGGAAGGAAGATGCCCACAGTTAACCGTGGGCACAAGGGCTTAGCGGTTAGAAATGTACAGCGTCACTTCTAAGCCTAAACGCAGGTCTTCGAAAGAAGGTTTAGTCCACATAATTACGTCCTCTTGGTGATTACAGTTTTAAGTTCACTGCCGTTTTAATTGCGGCAGGTGATCGGCTTATTGTCAAATATCGCTGGTTTGGCTAAGAAAATGTTGCGATGAGCTCAAACCGATATTGCCCTGTAAGCCACAGGGATTAGCGCAAAATGCCGGATGAAAAACTATTCACCCCACGTTTGCTTTAATACTTTCAGCCAGTTACGGCAGGCGATTTTTTCGATCAATACGTCGCCGTAACCCGCATCAGACATGGCCTGAATCAGTAACGGCAATCCGGCGACATCGCCGAGGACATCCGGCACATTGATGCCGTCGAAATCCGAACCAAAACCGACATTTTCTTCGCCCAGTTTACCAAGAAGGTTATCAAGATGTTTAACAATTTCGGTGATTGGGGTGTCACCGTTACGTTTTCCATCTGCCCGCAGAAACGCTGTGCCGAAATTAACGCCAACAAAGCCGTCGCTTTCCGCAATGGCAGCCAGTTGTTTATCGGTTAGGTTGCGCGGTTGCGGGCATAGCGCATGCACATTGGAATGGGTGGCAACCAGCGGTGCATCGGTGAGTTTTGCCGTCTGCCAGAAGGCCTTTTCGTTCATGTGCGAGACATCGAACAAGATCCTTTTCCGGTTACACTCACGCAGCAATCCAAGCCCGGCGGGCGTCAGACCCTCACCGGTATCCGGCGAACCCGGAAAATCGCCTTTCACGCCGGTCCCAAACTGATTGGGTAAATTCCACAGTGGGCCGATGCTGCGCAGCCCTTTTTCATACCAGAGTTCCAGCCGCGAGAAGTCATCTCCCAGCGCTTCCGCGCCTTCAATATGCATCACCATTGCCAGCACGTCGTGAGCGATACACTGCTCAATTTCGGCAACCGTCCGGCAGATTTTTGCCCGCCCGGATGACTGTGTTTCGATACGTTCCAGCAGTGAAATCTGTGCCTGTGTGATGGCTAACGCGTCATGAGGCACAGCCGGAGAATTTGGCTTCAGTTGTGGCATATACGAATCAGGTGGTACGAAAATGGCAAATAAGCCACCCGCGAAGCCACCGAGGCGACAACGCCTGAGATCGAGATGTCCTTCCAGTGAGCCATCAAGAAACAGGGCAGCAGGATCTGCTGCATCATGCAGCCACAGGCGCAGTAACAGGTCGTTATGACCGTCGAAGACAGGGGGATGTGGAATGGAGTTCATGATGTTAATGGTACTTTATAAAAGCACGAAAATGTATGCGGAATATGTAATGGTTTGTTTGGGTGATGTTAAGTGATTTGACTGACTTGTTTTCATGTGGAGGTGAAAGAAAAATACGGCTTTGACCTTTTGTCTGCTGGTCAGGCAAATCTCAGTCAGCTCCCTCCCCTGCGAAGGGGAGGGTTGGGGTGGGGTATTAAGGTCAAAATCCAATAGTTAAAGTGTGCTTTTACAAAGAATTAGCCATTAAAACCCCCTCCCAACCTCCCCCTTCGCAGGGGGAGGAGCAAACAGAAAAACATTCTGCATTTGAATTATTGCTGCGGCCTCAGCAAATCAGAAACTATAGCTCGCCGTCACCGACACATTCCTTGGTTCGCCGTAGACCACATACTGGTTCACGCTGGTGTCATATTCTTTGTCAAACAGATTATTCACGTTGGCCTGCACCGCCAGTTGTCTGGTGACCTGATAACGACTGAACAGGTTAACCAGCGCGTAGCTGCCTTGTTCCGCATAACGGGTGCCGTTGCCGCTTGGGCCCGGAACGGTATCCCAGACGTGGGTCTGCCAGTTCACGCCACCGCCGACGGTCAGATCCTGCAACATCGGCAGACGGTAGCTGGAGAACAGTTTTAGCTGGGTGCGCGGCAGTTGCGGATTAACTGCATCGCCATTTTCATCTTCTGCAATGTAACGGGTACCGCCGAACGTCATCTGCCAGTTATCGGTCAGCGCGCCGTTCACTTCAAATTCCACGCCGCGGCTGACGGTGCCGTTTTTGCCTTCATAGGCGGTATCGGTTGTGCCAGGAATAATGCGGCCGGTGCTTTGTGCCACGTTATCCAGCTCCGCGCGGAAGATAGAAACCGACGCGGTCAGACGGCTGTTAAACCAGTCAGATTTTACGCCCGCTTCGTAGTTTTTGCCGATGACCGGTGAAAGGTAGCCGCCGTTGATATCGCGGTAAGTTTGCGGCTGGAACACTGAGGTGTAGCTCGCATAGGTCGACCAGGTATCGTTGATGTCGAACACCAGACCTGCGTACGGCGTGATGTTGTTCTTCTCGATCTGGTCGGTGAGCGTGTGAGAATTCCAGTTGGTGTAGCGTGCGCCAACGATCAGGTGCAGCGGATCCGCCAGTGAAAGACGCGTAGCCACGTAAGCCGATTTCTGACGGATAACATTTTCTTCCGCCAGCGCGCGCGGACCCCAGTCAGTTTCAGGGAACTGACCGTTGAAATCGTTAAAATTGCCCAGTTCTTCGGTTGAGATATTGGCAAATGAACTGTAATAGGTGTTCTGCTGTTTGCTGTAGCTCACACCGGTCATCAGTTCATGCTGACGGCCAAACAGTTCATACGGGCCGCTGGCAAAGGCATCTACACCATCGACTTTACGTTTACCGGTGTTATAACCGGTTCCCGCCACCACCGGATAACCGGCATAAGCGGATTCGCCGACGCCGGTGGTTTTATCGAATGTCCCGTCGATATACATCATCTTACTGTCGATACGGGATTCGGTATGGGTGCCATTCAGCGTGGCCTGCCAGCCGTTATCGAACGACTGCTTCAGGGTGGTGAACAGCTTAGTCGTTTCTTTATCGCTGTACGCCCAGTCCGGTGCGGAGTTAAAGCCGCGACGATAATCGGTTTTGCTGCCGTCCAGATACCAGCGCGGCATACCGCCCCAGGTCGGGCTGTCGGTGTTGGTTTGCTGGAATTCGTAGCCTGCGGAAAGCAGGGTGGAATCGGTGAGGTCGGCATCCACGGTGGCATAGACGAATTTTTTGGTGGCGCCGTAGCGTTCAACGTAGCTGTTTTTGTCCTGATAACCGGTGATCAGGCGGCCACGTACGCTGCCGGATTCGTTCAGCGGTGTGGATAAATCTGCCACGTAACGTTGTTTATTCCAGCTACCGTAAGTAGCAGAAACATTGCCGGTGAATTCTTTGCTGTCGGCGTGTTTACGCACCTGATTGACGGATGCTGACGGGTTGCCGGGGCCGGTCATCAGACCGGTTGCACCGCGCACCACTTCGATACGTTCATAAATCGCCGTGTCAGACTGGGAATCACCCAGATCCCAGCGCGGGTCGAAGGTGGTCGGAATGTTATCGACCATGTAGTTGTCGATCAGAAAGCCACGCGCGTAATAAGTACGGCGGTCGAGATCCGAGACGCTTTCCTGAATACCGGTGGTGTTTCTCAGCACATCACCCAGAGATTGCAGTTGCTGATCCAGCATACGTTGCTTGCTGATGATACTGACGGATTGCGGAATATCGCGCGCCGTCAGGGCCATTTTTGTGCCCGCAGTGGTGACCGGAACACTGTAATCGGTGGCGGCAGTCTCCGCGACCCCGGCGCTATTATTCTCACCGGTCACGACAACGGTATCGCCCGCCGTTTTTTTAGCGGGAGTTTCTGCGGCATAAGCAGAATGCAAAGACGACGAAATTAACAATGCGATCACTGAAAGTGAAAGTTTCTTTCCTGAATTATTATGAATATTTTGCTTATTGTTCCTGACAACGCAATTCCCTGAAAAGACACACATAACTATTCTCCACACGGTTATTTTTTTATTTTTTAGGCCACGGCATTTTTGTATGAATACGGCTTTATCTGCATGAGCAAATCCCGCCAGAATCCCCCGGAACAAGGGCTGGACAAGATAAAATGGTCATGGTTAATAAAGCGAATGAGAATAATACGCATTGGGTTTAACGATGTAAATAAATATTACAGACAGGGGGAGGAGCAAAGATAAAACACTCTGTTGTTGAATTTATAATCCTGCGGGCGATTCAGAAAGCTTGCTGAATGAGAGGTTGCAGACCTGAGGCTGCAATCCCGAAATGAAGGCACCGCGCAGCGGCAAGATTTCCAGCCTGTCGCTGTGCTACCTGAAACATAGCCAGCGAGCGATAGCGCGTGTTGAAAAAGCGAAGGGAGATCCAAGAGGGAAAAAGCACTTTTCCCTCTTGGTCGGTTTCGGCGCAGCGCGTTAAGTGATCGCAGCACTTGAGAAACCGAAATTGTCCCGGTCCGGACCTCACGGCAAGTGAGAAACCAAAATTTTCCAGATCAAGCCCCCTCACGGCGAGTGAGACCAATTTGCCATTAAAAACCCACCTTTTAGCCATTAAGAAATCTAGACATCTAAACGTTCGTTTTGTAGAGTGTCACCACCTGCCGGATTAACGTTTGATTCGGCTAAGAAAAATACAACGGCGGTGACACAATGTTCAGTAACGTTAAAATCCTCGACGGCGGCATGGGGCGCGAACTGGCCCGGATGGGCGCTCCTTTTCGTCAGCCTGAATGGTCTGCGCTGGCACTGATGGAGGCTCCGGAATTTGTGCGAGCCGCTCACGATGCTTTTATTGCTGCCGGTTCTCAGGTCATCACCACCAACAGTTACGCCGTGGTGCCGTTCCATATTAGTGAAGATGTTTTTGTGGAGCAGGGCGCGGCGCTGATTGCGCTTTCCGGCAAGCTGGCGCGGGAAGCAGCGGATGCAGCACCGGCTGATGTGCTGGTCGCGGGTTCACTTCCTCCGGTTCTCGGGTCTTATCGTCCGGATCTGTTCGAACCGGTGGCAGCCAAAAAATTACTGCAAGTGCTGGTGAATAATCTGACGGACAGCGTCGATGTCTGGCTGGCCGAAACGCAAAGCTCTGTGGCGGAAGTCGAAGCCGTGCGTGATGTGCTCGGCGATGACCCGCGTCCGCTGTGGCTGTCTTTTACCTTGCAGGACAATCTTGATGAAAATGGCAATGCGCTGCTGCGCTCCGGCGAATCAGTTGATGATGCCGTAAACGGCGCATTACGGATTTCTGCCAGTGCGGTGCTGTTCAATTGCAGCCGGCCTGAAGTGATGGCCACGGCGGTGAAAACCGCGCGTGCCGCACTGACGGCGCAGGGATCTGCGCTTGATATCGGCGTGTATGCCAATGCCTTCGAACCTTCCGATAATCAGCGCGGTGCCAATGAAGGGCTGAGCAAAATGCGTCAGGACACCGATCCTGCCGGATACCTGGATTTCGCGAAAGACTGGGTGGCGCAGGGTGCCACCATGGTCGGGGGATGTTGCGGGATCGGGCCGGAACACATCGCCGCGCTTAAGCAGGCCTTTGCTAAATAACATCCATAAAAAGAATAAAACGCACATTAATTCTGAAGATGCATTCTTCGCAGACAGGGGAAAAACATGATTGATCGTCGTTCGTTTATCAAAAGTGCGGGGGCACTTTCCGTTGCTGCGGCTACCCACTCTTTGTGGCTGGGCAATGCCTTTGCTGCGGAGGCAGAAAAGCCGAAAAAAGGCGGGCATCTGGTTGTTGGTGTGGATAACGCTTCCAGCACTGACCGTCTGGATCCGGCATTCTGGTTCGAAACTTACATGTATTTCGTCGGTTCTCAGATGTTTAACAATCTGGTGGAAATCGACGAAAACGCCAGACTGGCCCCATCACTGGCTGAAGCCTGGGCCTCAACCGACGGCAGCAAAACCTGGGTGCTGAAAATTCGTCAGGGCGTGCAGTTCCACGATGGCCGCTCGCTGGGCGCGAAAGATGTGGTGTACTCCCTGAATCACCATCGTGGTGAGAAATCCACCTCGCCGGTGAAAGGTTATCTCGATACCGTCAGTTCAATTGAAGCCACCGGCGACCATGAAGTCACGATTAAACTGACCGCGCCGGACGTTGAATTCGTCTGGCTGCTGAGCGCCGTGCATTTCGCCATTACCGCTGAAAATGAAAACTTTGACAAAGGCATCGGTACCGGCGCATTTATCCTTGAGAAATTCCAGCCGGGCGTCTCTACGCTGACTAAACGCAATCCGAACTACTGGAACAGCGAACGCGGGCATGTCGATTCTGTCGAAACGCTGGCGATGAATGATTCAACGGCCCGTGTGGCGGCACTGGTCAGTGGTTCGGCACAATTGATTAACCGTGTGAATCCGCGCATCGTCAGCCGCATCGAACGTATGCCGAACCTGAAACTGGTGCGCGCCAAAGACAGTATGATTTATACCTTCCCGGGGCTGTCGAATCTGGCGCCGTTCGATAATGTTGATGGCCGTCTGGCGCTGAAATACGCCATCGATCGTCAGAAAATTATCGATACCGTGCTCGGCGGCTACGCCAGCGTCGCGAACGATAACCCGATTTTCCCGTCGAACCGTTACTTCGCGAAAGACATTCCGCAGCGTCCGTACGACCCTGAAAAAGCCCAGTTCCACTGGAAGAAATCCGGGTTCAGCGGCCCGCTGACCCTGAACGTTGCCGATGCCGGTTTCCCTGGTGCGGTTGATGCCGGTCAGCTTTATCAGCAATCCGCCGCCAAAGCTGGCATTAATCTGAATGTGGTGCGCGTGCCGGACGATGCGTTCTGGAATGATATCTGGCAGAAGAAAGCCTTCGTGTCGTCGAACTGGGCGAACCGTCCGACCGCCGATGCGCTGCTCTCGCTGGTGTTCACCAGCCAGTCTTCATGGAACGAATCCGCGTGGCACGTACCGGCTTTCGATGCGATGGTCAAAGCCGCGCGCGGTGAAGCGGACGAAGCGCGCCGCAAACAGATTTACCATGACATTCAGGTGATGCTGGTTGATCAGGGCAGCGAGATCATTCCGCTGTATGCCGATGCACTCGACGGTTGTTCCGCCAAAATCAAAGGGTTCACGTCCGTTCCGGGGATGCCGCTGAGCGGTAACCGTGCGGCAGAGAAAGTCTGGATCGAAGGCTGAACCGGGTAAAAATATGTCTGACTTATCTGCACAACAGAAAGCGACTCAACGGCCTGCGGGCCGTTTTTCGCAACCTCATTCCAGCTTGCTGAGCATGGTGCTGATACGCCTGTTTTATGGCGTGCTGGTGGTGCTGGCAGTTTCCGTGCTGATTTTTGCCGGTGTGCAACTGCTGCCGGGCAATGCTGCGACGGCGATCCTCGGCCAGAGCGCCACGCCGGATGCCATCCGCGAACTGAACTTGCAACTGGGGCTGGATAAACCGGCAGTCAGCCGTTATCTGAGCTGGTTGGCCGGTGTGTTGCACGGCGATTTTGGCACCAGTTTCTCCACCCGTGAAGCCATCAGCGGCCCGCTGTTTACCCGCCTGGGCAACACGTTGTTTCTGGCCGGATGTACCGCCGCGATTGCGGTTCCGCTGGCGCTGCTGATCGGATTTATTTCCGTTCGTTATCAGGGCAGCGTAATTGATACGCTGCTCAACGCCATCACCCGCGCAACCGTCGCGCTGCCGGAGTTTTTCTCCGGCTATCTGCTGATCCTGATTTTTGCCATCACGCTGGCATGGGCGCCGAGCAACAGCAGTATTACGGCGGATATGCCGCTGGCAGCTAAACTCTCCGCCATTTCCCTGCCGTGTGCCACGCTGGTGCTGGCGATCCTTGGCCATATGAGCAACATGACCCGCGCCGCGCTGATTGCCGCGCAAAGTTCGGCGTATGTCGATACTGCGTTGCTCAAAGGGCTGTCGCCGTCGCGCATTTTGTGGCGTCACGTATTGCCCAATGCCGTGGGGCCGATCATCAACGTCGTGGCGATCAATCTGGCGTATCTGATGGTCGGTGTGGTGATTGTTGAGAACGTATTTGTTTATCCGGGACTCGGGCAGTACATGGTCGACAGCATCAGCAAACGTGATATTCCGGTGATGCAGGATTGCGCGCTGCTGCTGGCTGGCATTTATATCCTGCTGAATTTGCTGGCGGATGTGATGGCACTGGTCGCCAATCCGCGTTTACGCCACAACCGCTGAATCTTAGGAATTGCTGTAATGCCTGCATTAAAACCTGCTTCGATACTTGGCCTGCTGGTGCTGAGTCTGTTTATTCTGATCGCCATTTTTGCGCCGTGGCTGGCGCCTCACGCGCCGGATCAAACGCTTGGGATGTCCTGGGATTTACCGGGACCGGATTCCATTCTCGGCACGGATAATCTCGGACGTGATTTGCTCTCCCGCCTGATCTGGGGCACCCGCGTTTCCCTTGGGGTGACCGCGCTGGCGGCGCTGGTGGCGTTTATCGTCGGTTGTACGTTCGGGTTTATTGCCGGACTGCGCGGCGGCTGGCTGGATCAGATGATTTCCCGCTGCAACGATATCGTCATGGCTATCCCGACGCTGATCCTGGCGCTGATTGTGCTGGCCGTCTTGCCAAAAACCATTCTGGTGCTGACGCTGGTGCTCGGCTTGCTGGAATCGACCCGTGTGCTGCGCGTGGCACGATCCCTCGCGGTGGATATCGGCGTGATGGAATTTGTTGATGTGGCACGGTTGCGCGGCGAAAGCCTCGGCTGGATCCTCTGGCATGTGATCTTACCCAATGCGCTTCAGACGCTGATTGCCGAATTCGGCCTGCGTTTTATTTTTATTTTGCTGTTTCTCTCTGCGCTGTCATTCCTCGGGCTGGGTATTCAGCCACCCACCGCCGACTGGGGCGGACTGGCGCGCGATAACAAAGACGGTATTTTGTTTGGCGTCTGGGCGGCGCTGGTGCCGGGCGGCGCCATCGCGGTACTGGCGCTGGCGGTCAACGCCGTGGCGGACTGGCTGATGAGCGGTGAGCGTCGTGTGTGGGGGAAAAAAGCATGAATGAGCACTTACTGCATGTCGAAAACCTGCACGTGGTGTCGCAGGGTAAAAATCCGCGCACGCTGGTGGATGACGTCTCTTTCACGGTGAAGCAAGGCGAAGTGCTGGGGCTGATCGGCGAATCAGGCGCAGGTAAATCCACCATCGGACTGGCCATTCTCGGGCACTGTCGTCAGGGGATGCGCATTCAGTCCGGCAGAATTACATTCAGCGGGCAGGAACTGACACAACTTTCTGACCGCCAGTTGCGGCAGGTGCGCGGCAGGCAGATTGCTTATGTCGCACAGTCTGCCGGAGCGGCGTTTAATCCGGCGATCACGCTCGGTGAGCAGGTGATTGAGGCGGCGCTGAAACATAAAATTTATCCCCGACAGCAAGCGCAGGCCAAAGCCATTGCGCTGTTTGAACAACTCGGCCTGCCGGATCCACAGGCATTTTATCAGCGTTATCCGCATCAGGTTTCCGGCGGTCAGTTACAGCGCGCGATGATTGCGATGGCACTGTGCGCCGGTCCTGAGTTGTTGATTTTCGATGAGCCGACCACCGCGCTGGATGTCACCACACAGCTCGGTGTGCTGAAAGCCATCAGCGATGTGATCCGCTTTTCCGGCGTCGCGGCGATTTACATCAGCCATGATCTGGCGGTCGTTGCGCAGATAAGCGATCACATCATGGTATTGCAGCACGGTAAAACGGTTGAACAGGCGGAAACGGCGCAACTGCTGAGCCAGCCGCAACAGGATTACACCCGCCGTTTGCTGCATGCGCAGGGCGGGAGCAAAACGCCGCAAACCGGCGATGCGCCGGTGGCGCTGGATATCCGCAACATCAGTGCGCGCTATCATGCGCAGCCGGTGCTGCAAAACATTTCACTGAGCTTGCCGCGCGGGCGCACGCTGGCGGTGATCGGCGAATCCGGCTCGGGGAAATCTACGCTCGGCAAAGTGATTTGCGGACTGCTCACGCCGCAAACCGGTGAAGTCAGTCTGAATCAGCAAGTATTACCTGCCAGTTTGCGCCAGCGCAGCCGCGTTCAGTTGCGCGATGTGCAACTCATTCATCAGATCCCCGACACGGCGCTGAATCCTAAAGAGCGTATTGGCAGCCAGATTTCCCGTGTGCTGGCCTGCTTTACGTCGCTGAACCGCAGCCAGCGTGAGGCGCGGGTCAGTGAATTGCTGGCGCAGGTCGGATTACACGCTGAACTTGCGATGCGTTTCCCTGCCGCACTTTCCGGCGGGCAGAAACAGCGTGTGTGTATTGCGCGGGCGCTGGCGGCTGAGCCAAAAATTATCGTTTGTGACGAGCCAACGTCGGCACTCGACCCGTTAGTCGCCCGCGATGTCCTGGCGTTACTGCGCCAAATCCAGCAGGAAACCGGCATTGCTTACCTGTTTATCACCCACGATTTACAGGTGGTACGTGAAGTGGCGGACGAAGTCGCGGTGCTCAGACAAGGCGTGATTGTGCGCCACGGCCCGGTGGCATCTGCACTCGCCGAACCTCTGGACGATTACACCCGCGAGTTACTGCGTTCGGTGCCTGAAATGCGGGTGGGCTGGCTGGAGGAAATGTTTGCTAATTAATACTTGTCCTCCTGCCCGGCGCTTTTGTTGTGCTCCTCCCCTTCGCAGGGGAGGAAGCAAAATGGTCATCCTTATTTACACTTTCGCAATATTAACGTCACTAAAGATTCCCTTATTTATACCGATAACCCTTTTGAATTAAATAAATCATTAGAAAGTCGTTCCGCTATGTAACCAATATTTTGAATTTTTTTTCATGGTATTTGTTTTATTGGCCAGGAAATAAGGGAAATAAAATGTTTAAACTGATCAACAATATGCGTGTCGGCGCCCGTTTAGGGGCCGCATTCAGCCTTGTCATTTTGCTTTTAGTCATTGTCAGCGGGATTGCAATCACCAAAATAAGCAGCATTAACACCAGTATTGAACAAATAATCAGCGACCGGTACGTGAAAGTCCGGCTGGCATTTGATGTTCGCGACGGCGTAAACGACCAGATTAAATATCTGCGGGGTATCGTTATCGATACTAAAAATCCTGAACAGAATAAAAAGCGTTATTTACAACTGGATGACACGGTCAAAAAAACCAATTTAGCGATGGATAAAATCGCCGCGATCCAATCCACCGTGACGGGCAAGCAGAAAATTAAAACGTTGCAGGAAGCGGGTGAAACCTTCGAAACGGCGAAAGAGCAACTGATTGCCTTAGCCCGTGCCGGTGACATGGACGGCGCGACCGAATTTGTTCTGCGCAAACTCACTACCTCGCAAAATGCGTATCTGGATCTGGCAACCGCATTTGCCAACTCTCAGGATCAGCAGTTGCAGGCTGAAGGTAAAACAGCGATAGCAGATGGCGCCACCGCCATTCAACTGACGCTGATTTTCTCCGCGCTGGCGATTTTAATGGCGGCGGCGCTGGGCTATTTCCTGACGCGTTCAATCACCCGTCCATTGCATACCGCAGTGAAAGTGGCAGAAAACGTGGCGGCAGGGGATCTGACCACACAAATCCAGGTGATGTCGCAGGATGAAACCGGGCAGCTCATGCAGGGGCTGAAAAACATGAATGAAAACCTGCTGAAAATTGTGACCGAAGTGCGTGCCGGCACCAATGCCATCACCAGCGCGTCCAGCGAAATTGCTGCCGGAAACCTCGATTTGTCTTCCCGCACTGAACAGCAGGCCAGTTCGCTGGAAGAAACTGCGTCGGCGATGGAGCAGATGACCGCCACCGTGAAGCAGAACGCTGATAACGCGCGTCAGGCTAATCTGCTGGCCGCGCAGGCTTCCCGCGTGGCGGTGCAGGGTGGCGAAGTGGTGGGCGAAGTGGTGAATACAATGGAAGGTATCAACACTTCCTCGCGTAAAATCGTCGATATCATTGCAGTGATTGACGGCATTGCTTTCCAGACCAACATTCTGGCGTTGAACGCCGCCGTTGAAGCGGCGCGTGCCGGTGAGCAGGGCCGTGGATTTGCTGTCGTGGCTTCCGAAGTGCGCAATCTGGCGCAACGTTCTGCCAGTGCCGCGAAAGAGATCAAAGTGCTGATCGACGACTCGGTGGCGAAAGTGGATAACGGCACGCAACTGGTTGCCAAAGCCGGGGCTACCATGGCGGAAGTGGTGTCCAGCGTAAAAAATGTGACTGACATCGTGGGCGAAATTGCGATTGCCAGTAACGAACAAAGCACCGGCATTGAAGAGATCAACAAAGCCATCACTCAGATGGATGAAGTCACCCAGCAGAACGCCGCATTAGTGCAGGAAGCTTCGTCGGCGGCATACTCGCTCAATGAGCAGGCTGAGCGTTTATCTCAGGCGATCAGTATCTTTAAAGTCAGCGCCGGTTCGGCAACGGCGGCGGTGCGTAAAGCCGGGCAGACAAAATCTCCCGCCTTGCTGTCAAACCGTCAGCCGGTTCCGGCCGCTGATCAGGGCAACTGGGAAACGTTCTAAATCTCCTGTTAGTTTCTCAAAGTTTTCCGTTTCATGTTTAAAACCTGACAATTTCTGTCGGGTTTTTTACTTTCTGCCTCAGCTTTTGCCATAATCCCTTCGCCAATATAAAGGAGAAGGCTTTGATGATGAAAAATACCCTGCGTAAAACTGTGCTGATGGCGGCGGCTGTAGTGCCAATGCTCGCATTCAGTGCGGTGTCATGGGCGCAAACGGCGACAAAAATGACGTCTGTGCAGCAGCAACTTGCGGCGCTGGAAAAAGACAGCGGCGGTCGTCTTGGTGTGATGCTGATTAATACTGAAGACAATTCCCAGATTGCTTACCGCGCTGATGAACGTTTTGCCATGTGCAGCACCAGCAAGTTCATGGCCGCGTCAGCCATTCTTAAACAGAGCGAAACGCAAACGGAGTTGCTGAACCGCCGCGTCAGCCTCAAAAAATCTGATCTGGTAAATTATAACCCGATCACCGAAAAGCATCTCGATACCGGCATGACGGTAGGCGAACTGGCTGCCGCCGCCTTGCAGTACAGCGATAATACCGCCATGAATAAACTGATTGAGCAGCTTGGTGGCCCGCGGAAAGTCACGGAATACGCCCGTACGCTCGGCGATAAAACGTTCCGGCTGGACCGCACTGAACCAACGCTGAACACCGCCATTCCGGGGGATGACCGCGACACCACTTCACCGCGTGCGATGGCTCTGAGTCTGCAACACGTCACGCTGGGCAGCGCGCTGGCTGAACCGCAACGCGCGCAACTGGTGGAATGGATGAAAGGCAACACGACCGGCGCGATGAGTATCCGTGCGGGGCTGCCTGCGACCTGGGTGGTCGGCGATAAAACCGGCAGCGGCGATTACGGCACAACCAATGATATTGCGGTGATCTGGCCGGATAATAAGGCCCCGCTGATCCTGATTACTTATTTCACCCAGCCGCAGAAAGACGCGAAATCCCGCCGCGATGTGCTGGCTTCTGCCGCGAAGATTGTGACGCAGGGTTATTGATTTACGTTGAAAAGGACAAAGAAAAGGGCCCGCAAGAGCCCTTTTTGATTGCCGTGTAACGGGCAGATATGGGTTATTTTAGAAACAAGAGAAGGGAATAGAATGTCCAGGCCGTTTTCAGGATCTGCGCAGGCGCTCATGATGTCATTGCTGACGGGACAGGCTACGCACTGGCAGCGCGCGTGGGTTCCGCTACCGTTGACCTCTTCGGTCTGGCAATCAGTCAGCGGCGTTTTATTTTCCAAAATACTGCAACCGGTCTGGTGGTGCTGCCGTTGCCCTGAGCCTGTGGTGACGGTGAAGAAAAACACGGTGTACTGGCTGGCTCATCTGGTTCAGGAACCGGGTCCGGCGGCTGATAAACTGTGGATTGATGCGGTGCGAACGCGCTATCAGATGCAGACCAACAGCATCCTTCCGCCGGAAACCGATGCGATTTTGTCGCAGGTGTTCCAGGATTACGTCACCTTATATGAGTTCTACCGCAAAGGTCGGGTTAATGAGCTGAATAATTAGGGAAATATCCGAAGGGATTGTTTATATACGCGGCGGACATTATTCTCTGTATTATTTCTGTAATAACCGCACCGATGTCGCGGTGTAATATATTTCAAAATTTATATCTGACGGCTATTCAGCCAGTTACTGCACCGTACTTTAATATCATGGCCCATATAACGGCCGCAGGCTATAATTAAACAACTTTCCTGAAAGACTGTTCACCGGGCATCAACCCCCGGTGCGACGTCGTAGCCGCAGGGGTATTGATGCCTGACAACGGTGTGATTTTAAGCCTGATATGTCGCGTGTTGACCCGTCGTTCCGCAAGACGGATGTGCTTTTTAGTGCTTTATTAATGACCGTGTAACGGAGTTAAGTCAGCACGATCGTTCATTAAATCATCAACATATTGATTCCTATAGGAAAGAATAAACAAATCTATACAAAATAAATTATTGAGGTGGGGGCAAAAAAGCCATATATTGGCCGCGTTTTTCATACGCTTGTAATTTTCTTAATCAAATTTATTCAATTGTGGCGTTCTAATAACACACGGTTGTAGGAGAGATATGATGACGGATAAAGTCCGTATTGACAGTTTTGGTGCGAATTCATTAAACGGAAACAATGAAACCTATTTGGCAAGACAAGCTGAATTTGAATCGAATGTTCGGAGCTATCCACGTAAGTTGCCTCTGGCAATTGCGAAGGCCAATGGCGTTTGGATCACGGATGTTGAGAATAATCAATATCTTGATTGCCTGGCCGGTGCGGGTACGCTTGCTCTTGGACATAATCATCCTGACGTGCTGCAAAGCATCCAAAATGTCATTACCAGCGGCTTGCCGTTACATACACTGGATCTGACAACACCGTTGAAAGATCAGTTCTCTGAATATCTGCTTTCTTTATTGCCACAACAGGGCAAAGAGTATTGCCTGCAGTTCACCGGTCCGTCGGGTGCTGACGCTGTTGAAGCTGCCATGAAACTGGCTAAAAAAGTCACCGGCCGTAGCGGTATCATCAGTTTCTCGGGTGGCTACCACGGTATGACACACGCCACACTGGCGGTGACCGGTAACCTGTCTCCGAAAGAAGCTGTTAATGGCATGATGCCGGAAGTGCAGTTTATGCCTTACCCGCACCAGTACCGCTGCCCGCTGGGCATTGGCGGTGACGCTGGCGTTAAAGCATTAACCTATTACTTCGAAAACCTGATCAACGACGTTGAGAGCGGCGTTCGCAAACCTGCGGCTGTCATTCTGGAAGCGGTTCAGGGCGAAGGCGGCGTGAACCCGGCTCCGGCTGAGTGGTTGCAGCGCATCCGTAAAGTGACTCAGGAACACGGCATTCTGTTGATCCTTGACGAAGTGCAGGCGGGTTTCTGCCGTACCGGCAAACAGTTTGCCTTCGAACACGCGGGCATTGAGCCGGATATTATCGTGATGTCCAAAGCGGTCGGCGGCGGTCTGCCACTGGCGGTTCTGGGTATTAAGAAAGAGTTCGATGCCTGGGCTCCGGGTCACCATACCGGTACCTTCCGCGGTAACCAGCTGG
This sequence comes from Rahnella aceris, assembly GCF_011684115.1. NCBI lineage: Bacteria > Pseudomonadati > Pseudomonadota > Gammaproteobacteria > Enterobacterales > Yersiniaceae > Rahnella > Rahnella aceris. The sequence goes on from NZ_JAADJV010000003.1 coordinate 156,808, forward strand.
CGATGGCCACCGGCCTGACCACGCTGAAAATCCTGAAAGAAGAAAAAATCGCCGAGAAAGTGGCAGCGCAGGGTGAATGGCTGAAAGCCAAACTGGCTGACATGCAGAAACGCTATCCGGTTATCGGTCACGTGCGTGGTCTGGGCCTGATGATCGGTATTGAGATCGTCAAACCAGACGAAGCGCAGGATCACATGGGTTGCTATCCGGCTGACGGCGAATTGTCTGCATTGCTGCAGAAAAAATGCTTCCAGGCTGGCCTGATCCTCGAACGCGGTGGCCGTAATGGTTGTGTGCTGCGCCTGTTGCCTTCCCTGCTGATCACCAACGATGAGCTGGGTATTTTCCTCGATAAGTTTGAGCAGGCGCTGTTAGCGGCTGGCATCAAACCTGTCTGAGCGGAGTAAGAGATTCTGATGTCCGAGTTAAATCCGATTCTGGCAGGCTCAGCGCAAAGCACTGAAGCCTACCAGCAGGCCATTGCGCAGAGCAGTGAAGCTGTTGTGCAGTGGCTGAAACAACCTGAGATGTATCAGGGCAAAACCGTTGCTGAGCTGCGTGAACGTATCAGGCTGGACTTCAATCCAAACGGTCTGGGTAACCAGGCCGCGATTGAACGTGCGATTGAGTACTTTTTAAAAGACAGCCTGTCTGTGCATCACCCGCAATGTGTGGCGCATTTGCATTGCCCGAGTCTGGTGGTCAGCCAGGCGGCGGAAGTGCTGATCAACGCCACGAACCAGAGTATGGACTCCTGGGATCAAAGCCCGTCAGCAACCATCATTGAGATGAAGCTGATCGAATGGCTGCGTACTCAGGTGGGCTATCAGGCTGGCGACGCAGGCGTGTTCACCAGCGGCGGCACCCAGAGCAATCTGATGGGGCTGATGCTGGCACGCGATGCCTTCTTCGCGCGTCAGGGGCATTCCATTCAGCAGGATGGGCTGGTCGGTAATCTGCGCAAGATTAAAGTGTTATGTTCTGAAAACGCACATTTCTCTGTGCAGAAGAACATGGCGCTGCTCGGTCTGGGCTATCAGTGTGTCACGCTGGTGAAAACCGATGAGTTTGCCCGTATGGATCTCAACGATTTGCGCGAGAAAGTGGCACAGGCGCAAGCCAGTGGCGATCAGATCCTGGCCATTGTGGCGACAGCCGGTACCACCGATGCGGGGGCTATCGACCCGCTGCGTGCTATTGCTGAACTGGCGGCAGAGCATCAGATTTGGGTGCATGTGGATGCGGCATGGGGCGGTGCATTATTGCTGTCCGAAAAATACCGCAATTATCTGGACGGCATTGAGTTAGTGGATTCCATCACGCTGGACTTCCACAAACAGTTCTTCCAGACCATCAGCTGCGGCGCATTCCTGCTCAAAGAAGAGCGTCATTACGAGCTGATGCGTTATCAGGCGGCTTACCTGAACTCTGAGTTCGACGAAGCGGCTGGCGTACCGAATCTGGTGTCCAAATCCCTGCAAACCACCCGTCGTTTCGATGCGCTGAAACTGTGGATGGGGCTTGAGGCGTTAGGTCAGAAACAGTATGCCGCGATCATCGATCACGGTGTGACGCTGGCTCAGGAAGTCGCGCAATATGTGACTTCTGAAGCCGCGCTGGAACTGGTGATGAAGCCGCAACTGGCGAGTGTTCTGTTCCGTTATCGTCCTGAGCAACTGGCGGGCAGCAGCGATGCGGCTATTGCACTGCTGAACCAGAAAATCGGCGATGCGCTGCTGGAATCTGGCCGTGCTAACGTCGGTGTGACCGAGCATAATGGCGTCACCTGTCTGAAGCTGACCTTGCTGAACCCGACAGTAACGCTGGAAGACGTGAAAGTCCTGCTGGCGCTGGTTGAGAAAACCGCACAGCAATTGCTGAACGCATAAGTCATTACTGAAGCATAAGTTTCGTTCTGCGTTAACCCGCAGCAAAAAGCCGGTGATACAAAAGTATCACCGGCTTTTTTACGTCTGAATGACTTTCTGACCAGGATAATTCTTAATGCTGAGCGACAGGCAAAAAAGAACCCACCTCATGGGTGGGCTATTTAAGGGTATGGTGCTTACGATCCGCTGCTCTTGCGTCAGCTGATCTAAGAGTAATCCCAGACCCCTGTCCTGTTCAAGTCATTGACAAAAAAGTGCCACAAAGAGCGCATATTTTTGGGTGGCAGAACGCTTTTCGCATCATGCCCCGCACTCACCCAGACGTTATCACTCACCTTACCGGGCCTTTGTTATCCGTTTCGGGCACCGATTATCAGCGCGGCGACCAATGCAATTGAAACGAACGACATATAACCAATCACTAAAGCTCTTTTCATATCAAGCACCTCAGTTGAACGTTTTTCAGAACATCGGGCTCACGCCAGAAATCATAGTAAACCGGACAGAACGTAATATAAATACCGATGACGTTAAGACGTCTGCAAAGTTTTACCTCTGCGGCAACGCCGGTTGTCTACCGACCTTTCCTATTCCTGACCCCTGCGCTGACCTGTTTCCTATACTGGAGGTTTGTGATTAATTCCGGGAGGGAAGATGAATTTTCTATCACGCTTTGATTTTATCGCGCTGGTGATGGCGCCGGTGTTCTGGATAGGTGTCGCGACGATGTGTGTCGTCACGCTTGTCACATACTGGCTGCTGAGCTGGCTGGTCTCGTTTTTGCGCAAGGGCGTAAAACGCTGGGGGGAGGTTAATGAGGCCAGCCACCGGATTCGTTTTATTCTGGGCGAGATCCTCAACCGGACGAGTAATTTACTCATTTTCATTGCGGCTTTTTTGTTCAGCCTGAGGTTCGTTAATCTGCCCGATAATCTCTACAACACCATCAGTCACGCATGGTTTCTGGTGCTGGCGTTCCAGATGGCATTGTGGCTGGATCAGGCGGTGGTCTCGTGGTTACGTCATATTATGCGTCAGCCCGGTATGAACAAAAATCCGGTAACGCTGGTGATCACCGGGCTGATTTTCCGGGCGGTAGTGTGGTCGGTGATGCTGCTGTCGATACTGGCGAATGTGGGCGTGAACATTACCGCGCTGGTCGCCAGTCTGGGCGTGGGCGGTATCGCTATCGCGCTGGCGATCCAGACCATTCTCAGCGATGTGTTCGCGTCATTATCTATCGGCTTTGATAAGCCTTTCGAAATTGGCGATTTCGTCGTTTTCAATGATGTTGCCGGTACTGTCGAACATATTGGCCTGAAGACGACCCGGATACGCAGCCTGAGCGGGGAACAAATTGTTTGCGGTAATGCCATCCTGCTCCAGCAAACGCTGCATAACTACAAACGCATGCAAACCCGCCGCATTGTTTTCAATTTTGGTGTCGCGATTAGTACGCCGCCGGAAAAGCTGCGCAATATCGGTGACATGGTAAAGGAAATTATTATTGATGTCGGCGAAACGAAATTCGACCGCGCACATTTGCTGGGTTTTGGTACCGATCGCCTGAATATCGAAGTGGTCCACATCGTCAATACTGCCGATTACAATAAATACATGGATATTCAGCAGGAAATTAATATTCGTATTATTGAAAAGCTGATCGAGCAGGGGATCGAAATGGCATTGCCGAATATGATTGTTAAAACCCAGGCAGAACGCGACCGTTAAGATGGCGAGGACGCTATCAGTATGACCGGGGAGAAGCCAGGCCAGACAGCCATGTCTAGCTGGTCGCTCAGCGTAATTTCTTTATCGCTGAACAGATCCCGGTAGTGCCGGTAAGCAAGGTGGGGCGGCAGTACAATTTCCGCCTGCGGGAACCCCCGGGCTGGCAAACCCAGCACCAGACGCGGTGCCGCAACAATCACCGCATCGTCATTGTGCACCCGCGCAAACGCGATGATGTTTTCGTCGTGCTTGCCGGTTGCACTGAGCGGAACATAGTCCCCCTGCTGAAACAGCGCAGGTTTTTGCTGGCGAAGCCCGGCGAGCGTCGCCACGAGGTATTGTTTCAGCTGGCCGTTCAGCTTTCTTTCTGCCTGGCCCCGGCCCGTTTTATCATCCTGTCGTAACAACCGCGCCAGTCCGGTGAAATCCGGCAGACGACGGTTATCCGGATCAACAAGGCTGAAATTCAGCGCCTCGCTGCCCTGATAGATATCCGGTACGCCCGGCGCCATCAGTTTGATTACCGTCTGGGTCAGGCTGTTCACCAGTCCGGCATGGATAAATGGCTGGATCGACGCGTGGAAATCTTGCAGGAATAGCCGGTTTTCCGCTGAAAGCAGATGATGCGCGTAATCCAGCACGGCCTTTTCATAGTCTTCGTTGTTGTTATCCCAGTTGGTGCGCAGCTTGGCTTCCCGCAGCGCTTTTTCGACGAAACTCTGAAATCTTTCGTCGAGCTCCTGTAAACCCTGTTCATCTTCAGGCGTCAGCGTGACCGGCCACGCGCCCGCCAGCGCCTGATACAGCATCCATGTCAGCGCAGGGCGCGGTGCCGGGCCATCGGGAAGCATAATCACCTTTGACTCGTTCATCCGGTGCCAGCGTTTTACACAGGCGGCCCAGTCTTGTGGCGCTTCGGTCAGCGTAAACAGTCTGGCGCGGGCATCTTCCCCCCGTTTGGTGTCATGCGTGGATGTCGCGGAAAGCGCCGCCGGTTGCTCTTCGCGGCGTTTTATCATCTCCGTATGGAAGCGGCTGAGGGAGAAGGTGCGAATTAACGGTTCAGCGCCGACTTCGTTCAGCGCCAGTTCCATGTTCTGGCGGAAGAAAAGTGTGTCTTCCACCGATTTTGCCATCAGCGGTCCGGTCAGTTGCTGAAAGCGGGTACGGAATAAACCGGCCTGCGATGCCGCCGCAGCAGAGGTTTCTCCACAAAGAATGCGCGCCAGAAACGCAAGGATTTCAGGCTGAACGGCAAGGGCCGGGGCGCTGACCTTGCGCAGGATCTTGTGCAAAAGCGCGGTGTCTTCTGCGGGCATACCCTGTTCGGTGCCGTAAGTGCGGTACACCGGAAAGGCGATCAGTAATTCGCGCAGCGCGGTACGGATATCATTTTCGTCATACATCGTGCCCCCGGTCCCGGCGATGCTGTTCGCCAGTTTCCACAGCGTGGTGTACTCGCCTTCGAAATTCTTTTCCACCATCATAAGCTTGGCCGCACGCAGCTCGTTGCGCATGTCCACCGGCTTGCCGACCACGCTGTCGTAAAGCTCACTAAACACCGCGATATTTTCATCGTTGACCAGCACATCCGAAAGCGAGGCAATGAACTCATAGCCGGTGGTGCCGGAGACCGGCCAGTCCGGCGGCAGGCGCTCGCCTTTGCCCAGAATTTTCTCCACCGTGATATAGCAGTCCGGCCCGGCCTTCTCCCGCAGGCGTTCAAGATAGGCTTTGGGATCGGCAAGACCATCCACATGATCGACCCGCAGGCCATCGGCCACGCCGGAGCGGACCAGCTCGAGGATCAGCCGGTGCGTATCATCGAAAACCCCCTCGTCTTCCACGCGCACACCCGCGAGGCCGGTGATTTCAAAAAAGCGCCGGTACGAGAGTTCACGGGGCGCGTCACGCCAGCACATCAGGCGGTAGGGCTGGCGCTCATGTAATTCAGTCAGTTCTGTTTTGCTCAGGTCATCTGTTTTAGACGCCGTGAGAGTGCCGGGCGCAACGGGATAATAGGTATCGAAATAGGCGAAAGCGGGCTGACCGGTTTTGGGATCAGGCTTCAGCACAATGTCGCCTTTTTCCAGCGCATCCTCAAAAGCGTCCCCGAGGAAAGGCAGCGTCAGGCGACGCGACCAGTCGATATCAAAATGGCGTGCATAACGGCTCTTTTTGCCATGTTCAATGACGTCACGCCACCAGATATTCTCAAGTGAGGCCGCCATATGATTGGGCACAATGTCGAGGATCAGCCCGATCCCCGCCGCTTTCAGCGCCTGTACCATACGGTCGAAACCTTCACGCCCGCCAATCGTCGGGTCAATTTCGTTGGCGTTGGTAACATCGTAGCCGTGCGTGGAACCAGACGTCGCTGTAAACACCGGGGAAGCATAAAGATGGCTGATCCCAAGTTGTTTTAAATAGGGGATAAGCCCTGTCGCGGTGTCAAAGTTCAGTCCATTACGGAACTGAATGCGGTAAGTCGCGGTGGGGATTTTCACAGTAAGACTCCTGGCGCAAAACGGACAATAAGGGAAGCGGGCACCGACGTCGCGGCATCCTGCGGCCAGGCAAAGATCGTTTCTCCTGGCAGTTCAGGAAGCGGATGCGTGTCCTGGCCAACGTTGAGTACCAGCGAAAGCGTGCCACGGGGGAATGTCCATTTAACGGAGAGAAAACCGGTTGAGGTTTCGACAATCTGGCCGACTTCTCCTTTCGCAGGCGTCAGTAAGGGCACGATGTATTTCCGGCGCAGCGCCAGCAGCTTGCGGGTCAGCGCCAGGGTGTTTTCGCCTTCGGGATGTGTCAGTTTCTGCCAGTCAAGTTTCGAATTTTCGAACGTGCTGAGAGCGTTAGGATCGGGGACCGCGTCGTTGCCGTAACCGTTGTGTCCTTCAAATTCACGGGCGCGCCCCTCGCGAACCGCCTGCGCCAGCTCACCTTCAAAATCGGTGAAGAACAGAAACGGATTGGTTTCGCCGTATTCTTCGCCCATAAACATCAACGGAATATGCGGCGATAACAATAAGGCGGCGAACAGAACGCGCGTACGTTCAGCGCCAGCCAGCGTGATCAGCCGGTCGCCGTGCGCACGGTTACCAATCTGGTCGTGATTTTGAATGAAATCGACAAAGGCTACCGGCGGCTGTCTGCGGCTGACCGTACCGCGCGGTTTAGCGGTTTGCGGCGATTTTTCGCCCTGATACGCGAAACCTTCCGCTAACGCGCGTGCCGCCAGTTTCTCAGGGTTCTGCGCGAAATCCTGATAGTAGGCGTGGGTTTCACCGGTGCTGAGAACGTGGATGGCGTTATGGAAATCGTCATTCCATTCGGCGGTAAACAGTGGCACGGTGCCGTCGGCATTACGCGGGTGTAAAAAGATGACGTTGCGGCTGTCTTCGGTGGTCAGATGCACCGGGCGATCGGTGATCGCTTCGCGAATTCGTTCGGCGATTTCAATCAGAATATGCGGGGAAGAGGTGTCTTTCATCTGATCGATGGCGTCAAAGCGCAGACCGTCAAGCCGGTATTCTTTTAGCCAGTACAGCGGTGCTTCCACGATATAGCAGCGGGCCGCTTCGTTTCGATAATCGATGCCCGCACCCCAGGCCGTCATGCGTTGAGCATCGAAGAAATCCGGCGCGAGCAGTGGCAGATAATTGCCTTCCGGACCAAAGTGGTTGAGCACGATGTCCAGCACCACGGAGATGCCGACACCGTGCGCCGCATCGACAAACGCCTTGAAATCATCCGGCGAACCATAAGCGGAGTGAGGCGCGTACAGCAAGACACCGTCATAACCCCAGCCGCGTTGCCCCCCAAATTGTGAGAGCGGCAGCACTTCAATCATGGTGATGCCGGTTTCTGCCAGATAAGCGAGTTTTGCCTGCGCGGCGCTGAAAGTGCCTTCGGGTGTGAAGGTGCCGATATGCATTTCATAGACGACGGTTTCTTCCCACGGGCGGCCTTTCCAGTGGTGATTTCGCCATGCATAGCCCGATGATGAGGTGACCAGGGAAGGACCGTTGACGCCTGCCAGCTGGGCGCGCGAGGCAGGATCAGGAACCGGCATGCCATCGGCCAGAATAAACTGGTACTCCTGACCGGCAGAAACACCGGTTGCCACAAACTCGAACCAGCCGTTTTCCGTCGGCTGCATTTCTCTGTCTTCGTCGGAAAGTCTCAGCGTCATGTTGGCCTGACCCGGCGCCCGGACCCGAAAGCGAACTGTCCCGGCGGAAATGAAACTGGCCCCCCAGCTTGTCGTCAATGCATCGCGTTGCATCACTTTACCTCGCAAAATAGTCGCGTTAACCGGCCGTTAGCCAACGAATAATAATCATAGTCGAGGATGAAAAAGAGGGCGATCTTGTCGGATATTAAACCCCGGCACAGAGGCCGGGGCATTCACGGAAAAATTATGCTGGCATCAGGAAGAGGAGGTGAAAAAAACCAGAGAGATAATGAAAGAGACGAGGGTCCCGATGAGCAGCATGCATTTGCTCGGCGTGAAGAACTTCTTGTTCTGATTGGCTTTATAAGCCTTGATTAATAACCACAGCATCACGATGCCAATGATAATAAATATTACGCCACCTGATATACTCGCGACTGGAGCCATATAAGTATCCTTCTCATCGGTAAATTTTAATTATAGCTCAGCATCTGAGAAGCGTTTTCCGCTTCATATTAACAGTTATCACCCGAACTCACCTCAGGTGCTCCCTTTTGTCCGACCTGCGGCAACATGCAGTTGTGACTGTACTGATGCAGCCGACCAAACGTATAATATCCCGCCGCGATGAGGGCATGGCGGTATTACCGGGTTACGGCGACTTAAGTTAAATAAACCGTGCAATAAACCGGTTGCTATAAAAATAATTTTCAGCCTCAGATAATAATCACACAATACCTAAGGGAATTAAATGAAGTTACTTCATGGTTTGCTTTTTATGCTGTCAGTCGTCATAACCGGACCGTCCGGTGCCGCAACAACGACACTGACTGATGTTCTGGGAAATAAAATAACCTTAGAAACCCCGGTGAAAAGAGCGGTATTAGGTTTCTATTTTGAAGATTATATGGCGGTCGGTGGTGAACAGGCATTTGATCATATTGTCGGTATCTCCCGCGAAGCCTGGCATGGCAAAGTCCCTGCGAACTGGGATATGTATATTAAATACCGTCCGTCCATCGCCAACATTCCGGATATCGGCGAAATCGACCTGCACAACGTGTCGCTGGAAAAAGTGATTAGCCTGAAACCGGATGTGGTCATTTTAGCCAGCTGGCAGTACGCCGCCCTGAAGTATGAAGTCACGCAGCTTCAGAGCCTGAATATCCCGGTTGTCGTGCTCGATTACAATGATCAGACAGTGGAAAATCATGTGAAATCCACGGAAATTATCGGGATATTAACCGGCCAGGCTGGTCGCGCGAATGAGCTTGCCCGGCTTTATAAAAATAACATCACGCTGATTGAAGACAGGATCAGACAGGCGAATCTGCCGAAGCCAAAAGTCTATATTGAGTTTGGCAATAAAGGTCCGGCGGAGTATTCATTTACCTATGGTGAAAATATGTGGGGGGTGATGCTGCGTCTTGCAGGTGGTGAAAATATTGCGGCACCTTTCGTTAAACAGTGGGGCGAAATTAACCCTGAGCAGTTGCTGGTTGCCAAACCGGATGTCATTTTTATTTCCGGCAGGGAGAACAATAAAGTCGATAAGGCGTTAGAAATGGGCATCGGGGTCAATGAAGCTACAGCAAGAGCAAAACTCAACGGATTTGCTCACCGTGACGGCTGGAGTTCATTACCGGCAATTAAAAACGACAAACTCTTCGGGGTTTATCAGGGCGCATCACGGACGCTGGTGGATTTCACCATGGTGCAGTTTATCGCCAAGTCCCTTTATCCTGATTTATTCAGGGATATTGATCCGGTGAAAAACTATCACGATTATTATAAAAAATACCTGCCTGTCATGCCGGTGGGAACCTTTGCGTTATCGGCCAGTGAGAAACCACACTGATCGTGGATTTTCCTGTTAATCGATCCCTTTCAATCCATTTGCTCTCTTTGAAAGGGATCGGTGTACTTACACCCTGGGTGTTGCCAGAAATTGCGGTCGCTGTTCGGCCCGCTGTGTGAAGCTGTTCGCTTGCGCATACTGGTCGGCGTTCATGATATCTGGCAGCATCGATACCGTAAAACTCCAGGCAACGGCGATGCTGATACCGGCTACAGTCAGTATATCAGGGGCGCTTTCCTGCAGGCTGTCATCAAGCATTTGCCATGTCCCCCGGAGCTGTCGGGTCACCCGATCAACCCAGGGCTGATGTTGCTTTTCCTCCGGCCTGAGGCGTCGTTCGTAAACGAGTTGCACCGCTTTTTCACAGGCTGTCAGAGCAAGTCCCGTGAGGCATAATTCCCGCAGGCCTTCCGGCCCGGACTCGGGGGGATTGCCAAGAGAGCGGGTGGACAGTTTCTCCAGATAGCTGATGATTAAGGTTGAGTCCATCAGTACCTGATTGTCTTGCGTGATAAGCGTGGGGACTTTGACCGCCGGGTTAATTTTCACCAGTGTCTCAAAATCGGCAAACACCGAGAGCGGACGATGTTCGAAATCAATACCCAACACTTTCATACAGATAGCCACGCGTCTGACATAGGGCGAATCCAGCATTCCGATCAGAACCATAGTGTTACCTCACCTCATTTTTGTTAATAAATTCGACTACCTGTCTGGCTACAGGCAGTGGAGCATCTTCCATCAAAAAGTGTCCGGCCTGCTCATAGATATGCAGCGTGGAAGACGAAATATCGCGTTGCAGACGCTGGCTATATTCAACGGGCTGCCATTCATCTTCTTTCCCCCATAAGATCTGTACGGGCAGATTCAGAAGAGGGAGCTTCTCCGCAAAGTCTGCCGTGTAACAGGAATTATAGTGAGCGACCTGATGTTGATAAAATGAGGCCTGCTCCACCACGCCACAAAGTGGCGCGAGATAACTCTCCAGCCGTTCCCCTGTCATCACTTCCTTTTTAAAAACGGCCATCTTTAGCTGGCGTGACATCGCAATACAATGTTGGCTGGCCGGTATCAATGCATATTCCGCATAATTATCCCGCATGTCTTTCCATGTAGGCGATGGCCAGGAGTCGTAGCTTGGAATATCGGCGAGGGTGAGTGTCTGGAGGCGGTCCGGGTAATCGAATGCCAGCCGAAGTGAAATTGCCCCACCGATGTCGTGACCCAAAAAGTGTGCTTTATCCAGTTGCCAGTATTCAAGCAGTCGTAGCAGAAAAGTCACCTGTGAGGCTACCGATGTATCCGTTTTCACCGGGCGTTCGGATGCGCCGAACCCTGGAAGGTCATACAGATGAACACGAAAGCCTGCGTCGACAAATATCGGGACGAGTGTCTGCCAGATGACAGAATGCGCAGGCGTGCCATGAACCAGAATCAGTGGCGTGCCTGAGCCGTGGACCCCCGTCGCAATGCGACAACCCTTTATCACAACGTGTTGAGTCAGTAATGGATTACAACCTGGCATAGTTTGCTCCGCTTTTATTCAGTCTGAGCAGGCTATCCGTTGACTGAATATGACGCCAGTGACATTCTTTCCCTCTGGTAACCCACTTTTGTCATAATAAAATGAATAAACGCCTCTCCGTTGATTCGCTCAGGGTGTTCAGAACCGTCGTTCAAACCGGCAGTATGAGCAAAACGGCTTCACTCCTCAGCCTGAGTCAGTCTGCTGTGAGCTGGAAACTCAGGCGACTTGAAGATCAGCTTCAGTGTCAGCTCCTGACACGTCACGCAGGGAAAGCCTGCCCGACTGAAAAGGGCAGCGTGTTACTCCAGCATGCGGTGAAAATACTCAGCGAACACGATAACGCTGTGGCCTATTTTTCACCTTCGGCATTGCGCGGAAAGCTCCGTGTTGGGGTAACTGAACACATTTCTCTGACAGAAGTGTGTTCAGTTATTGCTCTGTTCACTCACCATCATCCTGAGGTGGATGTCCAGCTGGTTGTTGAGCAAAGCCATCTCCTGCGTCAGCATTTTTCTGAGGGGGGACTGGACATCATTTTACACCAGGATTTCACGGGCATGGCCAGCGGCGAAGACAAGGTACTCTGGACAGAAAAATTATACTGGTGTGCACCTCCTTCGTGGCGGTATGCATCCGGTAATCGCCTTAAACTGATCACCTGGGGGACAGATTGTTTTTATCGCCGTATGGCTGAGGAGAAACTGAATCAGGCTGATATTACCTTTATGGTGATGCTGGAGTGCCCTTCAGTGGCAGGTATGCTTGCGGCGATAAATGCAGGCCTTGGGGTGGGAATAATGAATGAATTCAGCATCGCAAAACCGGTTAGCGATCTTTGCGAACTTGAACAGAGGATGCCGTTGCCGTCCGTGGATTGTCTGCTACGTGTGAACGAGCACCGCTATAACCCTGCAAGTGAGGCTTTCTGTCTGATACTGAGCCGGCTGATGCAGAGATCTGCTAAGGCGGGGGATATCAATAGCAGTCAGTCATGATTTTATCGGAGAGGCATGCGACTTTCTGATTCATTAATATCGGGTCGTGGTGGCTGCATAATACATATTACCGTTTGCTGAACGGCATCTTTAAATAGTTTTCTGATATTTCATTTAGAAGAATATTAAATTTAATTCGTCAATAAAAATATTCCCATTCTTCTGGCGGGTTCAAGGTAAATTTTATCTGAGCACGATATATTTTCAGCTTGTCGTATTTTGGATGCCCGGGAATGTACGAATTCAATTTGATATTGCTGCTGTTACAACAAATGTGCGTGTTTTTGGTGATTGCCTGGCTGATGAGTAAAACGCGGTTATTTATTCCGCTGGTTCAGGTGTCGGTTCGGCTGCCGCATAAGCTATTGTGTTACATCACGTTTTCCATTTTTTGCATTATGGGAACCTACTTTGGCCTGCATATCGAGGACTCTATTGCCAATACCCGCGCGATTGGCGCCGTGATGGGCGGGTTGCTCGGCGGCCCGGTGGTCGGGGGGTTAGTGGGGCTGACCGGCGGGATCCACCGTTATTCAATGGGCGGTATGACGGCGCTGAGCTGCATGATTTCAACCATCGCCGAGGGATTATTAGGGGGTCTGGTACACAGCGTTTTGATCAAACGTGGACGTATCGATAAGTTATTTAATCCTCTGGTAGCGGCTGGTGTCACCTTTGTTGCAGAAATACTGCAAATGCTAATCATCCTGCTTATTGCCCGCCCGTTTCACGATGCGCTTAATCTGGTCGGCAGCATTGCCGCACCGATGATGGTGACGAATACCCTCGGGGCCGCGATGTTTATGCGTATCCTGCTGGATAAGCGGGCAATGTTCGAAAAATATACCTCGGCGTTTTCGGCCACCGCGCTGAAAGTGGCCGCCTCGACGGAAGGCATTTTGCGACGCGGGTTCAACGAAGAGAACAGCATGAAAGTGGCACAGGTGCTGCTGAAAGAGCTGGATATCGGGGCTGTGGCGATTACTGATCGTGAGAAATTGCTGGCCTTTACCGGTATCGGCGACGATCACCATCTGGTGGGCAAACCCATCGCATCACAATATACCTGGCGTGCTATCGAGAACGATGAAGTGGTGTATGCCGACGGCAACGAGATGCCTTACCGCTGTTCACTGCATCCCAGCTGCAAGCTGGGTTCAACCCTGGTGATCCCGCTGCGGGGTGAAAATCAGCGGGTGATTGGCACGATCAAATTGTATGAGGTTCGCAACCGTCTGTTCAGCTCCATCAACCGCACACTGGGCGAGGGAATTGCCCAACTGTTGTCGGCGCAGATCCTCGCCGGTAAATTTGAGCAACAAAAAGCGTTGCTGGCACAGTCTGAAATCAAGCTGTTGCATGCTCAGGTTAATCCGCATTTCTTATTCAACGCCCTCAATACGTTAATGGCGGTGATCCGCCACGACAGTGATAAAGCCGGTCAACTGGTGCAGTACCTGTCGACCTTCTTTCGCAAGAATCTCAAACGCTCTTCTGAAGTCGTTACGCTGGCGGATGAACTGGAGCATGTGAATGCCTATCTGCAAATCGAGCTGGCAAGATTTCCGACGCAACTGAAGGTGGATTTACAGGTACCGGAGGCCTTTTCTGATCAGAGCCTGCCTGCTTTCACCCTGCAACCGTTAGTGGAAAATGCCATCAAACATGGCACTTCTCAGTTGCTGAGCAATGGCAATATTGTGATCCGCGCTTACAGTGAGGGCGAAATGGTGATCATCGAAGTGGAAGATAACGCCGGGTTATATCAGCCGGAAGAAAGCAGCGACGGGTTAGGTATGAGCCTGGTCGATAAACGTCTGCGGGCGCGCTTTGGCGATGATTATGGCATTACGGTCAGTTGTAAACCGGATGATTTCACCCGCGTCACGTTACGGCTGCCTGCGGAGGGTGCGCCATGTTAAGAGTGCTGATTGTCGATGATGAGCCGCTGGCGCTGGAAAATTTACGCTTACAGCTTCAGGATGAAAGCGATATTGAAATTGTCGGTGAATGTACCAACGCCATTGAAGCGATTGGCGTGATCCACAAAATCCGTCCTGACATTGTCTTTCTCGATATTCAGATGCCGCGCATCAGCGGGCTGGAAATGGTCGGTATGCTCGATCAGCAACATCGCCCGCACATCGTTTTCCTCACCGCGTTCGAGGAATATGCGGTGCAGGCGTTTGAACAGTGCGCGTTTGACTACTTACTCAAACCCATCCAGGCGGCGCGGCTTCAGAAAACGCTGGCGAGATTACGACTGGGCTATCAGGAGCAGGATGTCTCACAGTTACCGCAATATCAGCAGCCGCTGAAGTTTATCCCCTGTATCAGCAGTAACCGTATCTGGTTGTTGCAGCTTGAAGATGTGGCTTTTGTCAGCAGCCGGGTCGGCGGGGTGTATGTCACCGGACAGGACGGCAAAGAGACATTCACCGAACTGACCCTGCGCACGCTGGAAGTTCGTACGCCGTTGTTACGTTGTCACCGGCAATATCTGGTGAATATGGATTATCTGAAGGAGATCCGTCTGGAGGATAAGAACCAGGCGGAACTGCTGCTGCGTGATGGTCAGATTGTGCCGGTCAGCCGCCGCTATCTGAAATCACTGAAAGAGACGGTGGGGCTGTAAACCCCGCCGCTTTTCTTTTGGACACATGGGTCAGACAGGGCTGGCCGGACGCAGCCGGGCAAAGGCCGCGCGGATTTCGGTTTCGGGCAACTGCATGCCAATGAAAACTAACGCACTGCGCGGCGTTTCGTCCGGCAGCCACTCGCGATCCCAGTCGGCGCTGTAGAGGCGCTGTACGCCCTGAAACAGCAGGCGGCACGGGTGATCGGCTATCCATAACATCCCTTTATAACGCATCAGGTTATCGGCAAAACTGGCCAGCAGTTCTTCCATCACCTTCGATATCGCGGTCAGCGCCACCGGATAATCCAGTTCCACCACAATCGAGGAAACGGTGTTTTGCTGTGGCGCGAGGCGGTGGAACAGCGGTCTGGCGGCGACCACGTCTTCCTCCAGCATAAATCCGCGGGTATCAAACAGCAGCGCCGGATCGATATCCCCCTGAACTGTTTTATAAACCGGTGCACGGGCATTAATGCGTTGCAGCCGCTCCGTCAGCTCAGGACATTCACCGGACACATCAGTTTTAGTCAGCAGGATACGGTCAGCGTAACCAATCTGCGACTGCGCCAGCGGGAACTGATCCAACTGAGACATGGCATGCACGGCATCCACCAGCGTGATAACGCCATCTAACACATATCTTTCACAGATGACTTCATGCGCGAAAAACGCCTGAAGGATTGGGCCGGGGTCGGCCATGCCGGTGCATTCGATTATCAGCCGGTCAAACTGCACCTCGCCTTTATCCACGCTGTCGAGCAAATCCAGCAGCGCCGATTCCAGCTCGCCCGAACGGGTACAGCAGATGCAGCCGTTGGATAAAGTGGTGATCCGTGTGGCACGGTCGCCAATCAGCTGGTTATCGATGGGCATCTCGCCAAATTCATTCTCGATCACTGCAATTTTCATCTCGTGCTGAGTATGCAAGATCTGGCGTAAAAGCGTGGTTTTCCCGGCACCCAGGAAGCCTGTTAATACTGTGACTGCAATTGGCATCATAATTTTATTCCCCTTAACAACAGCGCATTCCGCCTTTACCATCCCCGCCGTAACGCGCCTGCTGACGCTCGCGGAAAAACTCCTCGTAGGTCATTGGCGGTGTATCCGGGTGGTTGGTCTGCATATGCAGGACGTAGGTGTCGTAATCCGGTATGCCCACCAGCATACGTGCGGCCTGACCGAGGTATTTCTTCGCCGCACCTAAGTTGTCAAACATACGTACTCCTTTGTATTTATGCTGAAAAGCCCCGCGGGTGCGGGGCTTTGAGGTAAACGGTCAGTGCCCGGAGGAGATTTTTATCCCTTCCGCAGGAACCGGCACATAAGGCGTTTCCTTATCGGTACGTTTGTCGGTTTTACGTGCCTGCAGGCAGGCGCGGATACCGTAGAAAATGATGCTGTACACCACAA
Organism: Rahnella aceris; assembly: GCF_011684115.1. NCBI lineage: Bacteria > Pseudomonadati > Pseudomonadota > Gammaproteobacteria > Enterobacterales > Yersiniaceae > Rahnella > Rahnella aceris. The sequence goes on from NZ_JAADJV010000003.1 coordinate 173,037, forward strand.
TCAGGAACAGAACACTCAGCCCGGCGTTGGTGTAGTTGTTGATGACAATATGGTGCATATTGCTGACTTGTTCTGGTGTCAGGTTCGCGCCGCCAGTGGCAATGCGTTCTTTATACTGACCGGCCATGTAGAAGAAGCCTTCCATCTGTGCATTGGTGCTGAACAGTTTCAGACCCAGCGCCCAGGTGGTGCAGATAAGCAGCCAGATGGCTGGCAGCATGGTGACCCAGATGTACTTCGTACGTTTCATTTTCACCAGAACGACGGTGGCGAGGATCAGCGCGACGGCGGCCAGCATCTGGTTTGAGATACCGAACAGCGGCCACAGACTTTTCACGCCACCCAGCGGATCGACCACGCCCTGATACAGCAGATAACCCCACAGCCCGACACAGCCTGCGGTGCCGATAATCCCGGCGATCAGTGAATCGGTTTTTTTCAGGAACGGGATAAAGTTACCCAGCAGATCCTGCAACATAAAGCGGCCGGAACGGGTGCCCGCATCCAGTGCGGTCAGGATGAACAGCGCTTCAAACAGAATGCCGAAGTGATACCAGAAGCCCATATCGGCCAGCGGCATAATTTTGTGGAACACGTGCGCAATCCCGACGGCCAGCGTGGGTGCACCACCTGCGCGGTTCAGCACTGAGGGTTCGCCGATGTCTTTCGCCGTTTGCATAATCTGCTCAGGCGAGATCACAAATCCCCATGAACTGACGGTTGCTGCAGCGTGCGCCGTGACGTCTTTCAGTTGCGCCAGAATCATCGGCGCATGATCACCGCCCAGTTCGTGCAGGTTTGGCATGGTGATGCCCAGACCGGCTGGCGGGGTATTCATGGCGAAGTACAAACCCGGCTCGATGATTGATGCCGCGACCAGCGCCATCACTGCCACGAAGGATTCCATCAGCATTGCGCCGTAACCGATAAACCGTGCATCGGTTTCGCAGGCCAGCAGTTTAGGCGTGGTGCCGGAGGCGATCAGTGCGTGGAAACCAGACACCGCACCGCAGGCGATGGTAATAAACAGGAACGGGAACAGCGCACCTTTCCACAACGGACCTGTACCGTCGATGTACTGGGTCAGGGCAGGCATTTTCAGTTCCGGATTGAGGAGCACGATACCGATCGCCAGCCCGACGATAACGCCGATTTTCAGGAACGTTGCCAGATAATCACGCGGCGCCAGAATCAGCCACACCGGCAACAGAGCGGAGACAAACGCATAACCAATCAGGGTAAAGGTAATGGTGGTGTCTTTGAAAGTCAGCGCCGGACCCCAGTAAGGATCGCTGGCGATAACGCCCCCGAACCAGATAGCCGCGACGAGCAGGATCACGCCAATCACCGAGATCTCACCCACGCGACCCGGGCGGATAAAGCGCATGTAGATGCCCATAAACAGGGCAATCGGCACCGTAGAACACACGGTAAACACGCCCCACGGGCTTTCGGCCAGGGCTTTCACCACGATTAAGGCCAGCACCGCCAGAATAATAATCATGATCAGGAAACAGCCGAACAGGGCGATAGTGCCCGGCACCGGCCCCATCTCTTCTTTGATCATCTCGCCCAGGGACGCACCGTTCCGGCGTGAAGAGATGAACAGCACCATAAAGTCCTGCACCGCACCGGCAAGAACCACACCGGCCAGCAACCACAGAACGCCCGGCAGATACCCCATTTGCGCGGCGAGCACAGGCCCGACTAACGGACCCGCCCCGGCTATAGCGGCAAAATGGTGGCCGAACAGTACGTTGCGGTTGGTCGGCACATAGTTCAGGCCGTCATTGTTGATTACCGCAGGCGTCGAGCGCGAAGGGTCGAGTTTCATGACCTTTTGCGCGATATACAGGCTGTAATAGCGATAGGCCACCAGATAAACCGAGACAGAGGCCACGACTATCCATAAGGCGCTGATATGTTCACCCCGCCGCAGGGCAACCACACCCAGACAGCAGGCACCGAGGAGAGCCACAATCATCCACGGTATGTGCTTGAATAATGCTTTTTTATTCATAAATAACCCGGTTATTTTAAAAGACTCACGAAATACCCGTCTCTGTTTTCTTTATTAAGGACCGCTTTCAGAGAGGCAGGGACCTGTTTTGTTACACACTTTACTGCCCGCATAGGGTGCCAAATTCGCAGGCGCGCAGGGGGGAAACTTGGTAAGCGGTCACAGAGGGAGATAAGCGGTTATTACGCGGAATAAGCGGTTCAGGGAGCGATTAATGCAGCTAAATCTGTGATTTAGATCACTGCACCGGTTATGCCTGAAAGCCCGGGCATCGGCGTAACTTTTGTGGCAGAGCCGTGTTTTGACAGGTAAATTATTCATTTTCTAAATGATCCGAGGGATCAATCAACACATTCAGGGAGTTTTTATGAAAGGTAAGTTTCCGCAAGGCTTTATGTGGGGCGGGGCAACGGCGGCCAATCAGGTTGAAGGTGCTTACGATAAGGATGGCAAAGGGCTGTCGATTGTCGATGCAATTCCGGGTGGCAAAGCGCGTCTGAACATCGTTTCCTCACCGGAGTTTGATTTTACCCTTGATACTGCAAACTACACGTATCCCAATCATAAAGGCATCGATCACTATCATCGCTTTCAGGAAGATATCGCGCTGTTCGCGGAAATGGGATTCAAATGTTACCGCTTTTCTATCGCCTGGACCCGCATCTACCCGAACGGTATTGAGCAGCAACCCAACGAAGCGGGGCTGAAGCATTATGATCAGGTGATTGATGCCTGTATTGCGCACGGCATCGAACCGGTGATCACCATTTCCCATTATGAGATGCCGCTGCATCTGGCTACCGCGTTTGGCGGCTGGAAAAACCGTGAACTGATTGGTCACTTTGAGCGTTTTGCCCGCACGGTGCTGACCCGCTTTGGTCATAAAGTGAAGTACTGGATGACTTTCAACGAGATCAACAGCGCGGCGCATTTCCCGATCATGAGTCAGGGGCTGACGGTAAAAACCGGCGCGCTTGAGGCGCAGGCGAAATTCCAGGCGTGGCATAACCAGTTTGTCGCCAGCAGTCTGGCGGTCAAAATCGCCCATGAAACCAACGCACAGATTCAGATTGGTTGCATGATCCTGTTTGCCACCAACTACGCTTATGACTGTAATCCGGTCAATCAACTGGAAACCCTGAAAGAGACGCAGGCGTTTAATTTCTACTGCGCCGACGTGCAGGCCGGTGGTAAATATCCGTATTACGCCAAAAGTTTGTGGAAGTCTCAGGGTGTTGAACTGGATATTCAGCCGGGTGATTTAGCGCTGATTAAAGAACATACGGTGGATTACATTGGTTTCAGCTACTACATGTCTTCAACCATCAACAAAACCAATCCTGACGCGGTTTCGGCGCAGGGCAACTTGCTTGGCGGCGCGCGCAATCCGTTCCTCGAAGCCAGTGAATGGGGCTGGGAAATCGATCCGGTCGGCCTGCGGATTGCCCTCAATCAACTGTACGATCGCTATGAAAAGCCGTTGTTTATTGTCGAGAACGGGCTGGGCGCCGTCGATAAGCCGGATGAAAACCACTTTATTGCCGATGATTACCGTATCAACTATCTGCGCCAGCATATTCAGGCGATGGCTGAAGCCATTGACGACGGCGTGGAACTGATGGGTTATACCCCGTGGGGATGTATTGATCTGGTGAGTATGTCTACCGGCGAGATGAGTAAACGCTACGGTCTGATTTATGTCGACCTCGACGATAAGATTTCCGGCACCGGTAACCGTTACAGGAAGAAATCGTTCCACTGGTATCAGAAAGTGATCGAGACGAACGGCGCAGATATCAGCTGATATTCCCCCGCCAGGTTTGAAAATAGTCCGGGTGATAGCCGGACTGTTTTCACCGACCTTAAGTCAGCAAGTCATCGAAGACGCTGGCGCTGATTTTCGTGAGCGTGGCGAACGTGAGTGGCATTCATCAGAGGCTGTTTCCTTTCCTCGTGGCTTGCATGAATAATTTCACCTCGCCACTGGTAAGTCTGAATATCGGGTTGTGTAAGCGGGAGAAAGCATCTCCCGTTTCATCGCCCAGTTTTTTTCAATACCCTGTCCTGCAAACCAGATCTTTCCTTTCCCAGAGTTATTTAATTTATCGATAGCCTCCATTAACGCTGCACTGTTTTTTCGTGGAGCGTTATCGTCAAATAAATTTAGCTGCGCTACTCCATTACTGAAAAAATCAGCCAACATAACGCCAGCCTTCATATATTGATGGCCATCAACCCATATTCTCTTCAGGGAGTTCGTGGCCGAACTTATAATGTCACGAGTATCATTAGAAGGGGTCAGTAGCTTCATGGATGCTTGATTTCCATAGTATGTTTCATTATGTGCGTGTGGGCTGGTATGAAGGAAAACACTAACGAAACGGCAGAACTGGCGCTCACTACGTAGTTTTTCTGATGCTCGCTCAGCATAGTCACAAATGGCTTGATGCATATCCGAATACTGAGTTATGCGGTTGCCAAAAGATCTACTGCAGATGATCTGTTGTTTTTCTGGTGCAAACTCTTCCGGTTCAAGACATTGTTCACCTCGAAGTTCACGAACAGTCCTTTCGAGAACAACATTGAAGTGTTTTCTTATTACCCATAATGAGCTTTCAGCCAGGTCAAGTGCTGTATTAATACCCATTGAATTAAGTTTCTTACTAATTCTCCGGCCAATACCCCAGACATCCTCAACAGAGATAATTGCCAGTAGCCTGCGCTGACGTTCAATATTCGATAAGTCGACAATGCCACCAGTGCCACGCCATTTCTTGGCTGCATGGTTAGCTAACTTTGCTAATGTCTTTGTTTGTGCAATACCAACCCCCACAGTTAATCCTGTATTTTTAAATACTCTATTTTTCATTTCATGACCGAAGCAATTTAGGGGCATGCAATTTATTACCCCAGATAAATTAACGAAGGCTTCGTCTATTGAGTAAACTTCGATCGAAGGAGACATTTCAGTTAGCGTCTGCATAACTCGCTCACTTAGATCGGCATAAAGTGCATAATTAGAACTGAATACATAAACCCTGGAGCTATATGTATTGTTTTTTATTTTAAAAAATGGCTCACCCATTTTAATACCAAGGGATTTTGCCTCGGCTGAGCGAGAAATAATACAGCCATCATTATTGGAAACGACGACAACAGGCTTCCCCTGCAAGTCTGGCCGAAAAACAGTTTCGCAAGAAGTATAAAAACTATTTACGTCGATGAGAGCGAACATAATTATTTATGCGCCTTAATACTAAAAATGACCACTCCGAATATTTCTAATTCTTCTGCATTTTGAAATGAAATCGAAGAATAATCATCGTTGTGAGGTACTAGCTGTAGATAAGGATGAGTACGAAGTTCTTTCACGGTGAATTCACCTGAAACAGCAGCAATAACAATATCGCCATGTACGGCTGAAAGCGAGCGATCAACCACTAAAAGATCCCCATCACTGATGCCGGCGCCATGCATAGACTCCCCGCTAACTTTTATGAAGTAAGTGGCACTCGGATGTCTTATCAGCAATTTGTTGAGATCCAGTCTGTCCTCGACATAGTCCTGCGCTGGGCTCGGAAAGCCACAGGGCACTTTCTCAGAGAAGAGAGGAAGCATGACTGGTTGAGAAGCCTCAGTTGGTCGAATGAGCTGCATGATGTTGATCTCGATATGCTGTGTTTATATACAGTATTGCTGAATGCAGCTAAGGATCAAGAAACTTGTGAAGCGATTCCTGAAAGTGCTTGAAGTGTCTGTTAATTTAGTTTGTGTGGTATCCAATATAGTTTTGTTGCCTGACTTAAACCCAGTTCAGCGAAACCGTAGCACTCTGACGGTAAGTCACCTCGGTTCCCTGCTCTTCGATGAAGAACTGGCTTTGGGCACGTAATAAGAATGCAATTCAGTCCACACAGTTCTGATTCAGGATCCATGATGAGACAGTCCTGAGCGCCCCGGGCGAATATGAGTATCTCCCTGACAGCAGAAAAAGTCCCTGTTTCCACAAAGGCCACTGAGAAGCAAGCTGATAATCAAACCATTCGCTTCGTAAAAGTCCGTGAGTTGCCCCCGGCAACTGCCTGATACAGCGGGGAGTGCCCGCTGGTAGTGCTTTGGCCCAGACCGTGGCTGTTTCATCAGCGTCTACATTCCGGTCATCCTGGCCCATCAGAATTAATACCGGAGTATGTGTACCGGAAATATCTTTCGTCGCATCAGCCAGGGAATTCCTGCGTTCGAAGTCCTGGCGCGTACATTGGGAGTGGCAGGGGAGAACAGCTGCTTCTTCTGTAAACTGGCGGTCAAAAGCCACGGCTTCATGTTTTTTAGCATCCTGAATATCATTCAGGGAGCGACCTTCGACTTTAAGCCTTTGTCCTGTATAGTATATGCCCTGATTACGCCAGTTTATCGCCGCACCTATCAGCACAACAAACTCAGTTGTTGTCAGTTGGCTCGCCTGCGGTACAACCCAACCTGCCTGCGAGAACCCAAGATAACCTCCGCGACTTTTTTTCAGTTCCGGCTGTTCTCTCAGTTTTTTTAACGCCAAAACCGCCTCCTCTGCGCGATCTGACATTGTCTGTGCCAGCCAGTTACCTGTACTTTTATCCACACCAGGTTTATCCCATGAAAAAACGGCAATTCCCTGTGAGACAAGGAATTTAACCAATGGAATATATCCACCTTCTGACCAGCGGTCCTGAGGTCCGTCTCCATGAACTAAAAGCACAAACGGAGGAGAAACCTTACCTGGAGGCATAATCAACGTCCCCATCAGAACATCGTTATTATGCTTAAAAGATATAGAACGTTGTTGCCCGTACCCTGAAAGATCGAAATCATATAATCGGCTAAGCAAAAAAATAATGAGAACGACAATCATAATTGAAAATGACACAATATATTTAATCATGTATAGCTCTTTATAATTTATAAAATTAAATATCAGCCGACTTTTTTAATACTTTATAGAACAGGATGTCAATGACTTAAAATTCGAAGCTCCTGACAGTAATAATCTTGGTGCTGCTGTGGGCGTTAACTTCCACTTCAGGGATGAACAAATGGAAATTAAGTGAGATTTACCAACAGTAACTGGCGGAGCTTCACCGCTATTTATCCTTAAAGCGCATCGCCAGCCACTGAGCATGCTGCTGCGTCACCAACAGTTGATCATCTTGCTCGCGCCACTGAATATCCCCCTGGCTAAGACAGCGCCTGAGCTGCTCCAGTGATGCTACCTGGAAACAGAGCGCCACCATTTTCGCCGGTGCCTGCGCAGCGACAGGCGGAAGCGCGAATTCCAGACGTGCTTGTTGATGAGTGATAATACGCAGGCAGCAGGTCCCTGAATCAAGCACATAACCGCCGTTGGTCTCCGCGCGGGCCTCCACACTGAACAACTGGTGATACAGCGCCAGCGTCTGTTCAGGTTGAGGCGAGGCAATAACGAAGGCAGACAGCGCTTGCACGCCATTAGGATGTACCTGCCAGGCGGGCTGCCAAACGGCCTGCGGCGTTTGATGTTCGCAGAAAAAACTGAAGCCGTATGCCAGGGCGCTGGCGCGGATCCGCGAGATGCAGAACCGGGCCTCAGTCTGGCTGCCGTCCGGCAATATCACCGGGCGTGAGAAGCGGGTCGGCGGTTCGCCATCGAGTTGACATTGCCGGAGGTGCTGCCATACCGCATGCGCATCCCGGGTTTTCCAGACCAGTCCGGCAAGGCCTGGCGCAACGTTCCACAATCCTCGCGAGTCTGTCTGACTGGCAGGCTCATAACCTAAAAGTTCCAGATAGTTATCTGCAAAGACGGCCAGATGGTTACTGGAGCCCATCGAATGGTGCCCCCGTGTACTGAGCTGAAATCCCATCCGCTGGAACAGGCCTTGCGCCTGATCCAGTTCTTCATCGACATTAATCACCGCGTGATCGATAACCGGAGTAATCGGCATGGTGTCTTCCTTCTGTTCTTTTTACTGATCCTGTCAGGCGGCACGACCGCCAAAATAGAGTTCGCGCATACGGGGGTCGTGTAGCAGGTCCTGCGCGCTGCCCTCCATCGCCACTTTCCCCAGCGCCAGAACATAGACCCGGTCGGAAATGTGCAGTGCCTCCATAGCATTCTGCTCGACCATTAAAATGGTCACTTTTTCCTGGCGGCGAATGGTTTGTATGGCGCTAAAAACTTCCGTAAGCATTTTCGGTGACAGCCCGGCCGAAGGTTCATCGAGCAGCAGTACTGCGGGTTCAGGCATCAGAGCCCTTGCCAGCGCGAGGATTTGTCGCTCGCCGCCGGAAAGCGCTGACGCGGGTGATTGCCATTTTTTATGTAACACAGGGTAATTTTCCGCCAGTTGGGCCATTCGCTGCTTACGTTGGCCTGGCGGTAAAAATTGTCCCCCGGTTTGCAGATTTTCTGCCACGGTCAGATTGTTGAAGACGTTGTCCAGTTGTGGGACAAACCCGAGTGAGCATTCACGGATTTTCCGGTGCACCGGAATTTTTGCCGTTTCGCATCCATCGATTTCAACCCGTCCTTCGCGCGGGGAGACAAATCCGGCAATCGATTTCAGCAAGGTGGATTTGCCGCAGCCATTTGGCCCCAGCAGCGTCACGATTTCCGCCTGTTCAACATGCAATGAAATACCGTGCAGAATATCAATCCCCGGGGTATAACCGGCGACCACGTTTTCGAGGGTAATCATACGGCCTCCTGCAATGTTGCGGTGCTTTGCCCTAAATAGGCATCCAGTACTTGCTGGTTCTGCGCCAGTTCATCCGGGCGGCAACTGGCGACAATCTGTCCGCGATCCAGCACGATGCAGCGCTGGCACAGGGTGTTTATAAAATGCATATCGTGTTCAATAACCAAAAGTGAAATACCCTGACGGCTCAGGTTGACCAACGTTTCCACCAGCTCCTGGCGTAATTTCGGGTGCACACCGGCCATAGGCTCATCCAGCATCAGCAGCGTCGGTTTACCCATCAGCGCGCAGGCAATACCCAGTAGTTTTTTCTGTCCGCCGGAAAGCGCCGCAGCAGGCAGATCTTTAACTTTGGTTAACAGCAAGGTATCCAGTAATTCGCTGGCGCGGGTCCTGTCTTCCTGTTCGGCTTTACGCCCGGAAGCCAGCCCCAGCAGACCGTTGAATAACCCGTGCTGACGAGTACCAGCAGTCATCACGACTTCCATAACGCTCATCTTTTCCGGCATGACGGGGAGCTGGAAGGTGCGTGCAATGCCAGCCTGGATGATCCGGTGGCTGGGCTGACGAGTAATGGACTGTCCATCGAATGTGATGCTGCCGCCATCCGGCCGGTTAAACCCGGAAATGGTGTTGAGCAGCGTACTTTTACCGGAACCATTCGGCCCGAGCAGGCCAAGAATCTCCCCCTTTTCCAGCGTAAATGATACGGATGTCAGTACCTGGTTGCCGCCAAAGGATTTGCTGATGTCAGCCACTTCAAGCAAACGGCTCATGAGAAAGTCCTTAATTTTTCCGGTAACAGACCACCTGGTCGTGTGAGCAGACACAGTAATAAAGCCAGACCCACCAACCCCAGGCGTAGCGCGCCAGTCAGGTCTGAACTGATGTGGAAATAGTCTTTTGCAAAGGGGATAAAGTTATACAGCCCTTCCACCAGCAACACGCCCAGCAACACGCCGCGCACATTGCCAAGACCACCGATCATCACCATGCTCCAGATAAGAAAGGTTTCCGACGAAAGCAGGTAATCCGGGCTGACATAATCGGTGTACCAGGCCAGTAACATACCGGCCAGACAGCACATCACAGCACTGCTCATCAACGCCCGGCATTTCAGCCACGGCAGCGCATAGCCCATGCAGATCGCTAACTGAGGTTGCTCGCGCATCAGGCGCAGCGCCCGCCCAAACCGGCTGGCGCCGATACGCAGGCTGGCGAGCGTGGCGACGATGACGCTGAGCAGAATAATGATCGCGAAGATACGCGTATCGGTGACGGTATCACCGGTCGACCAGGGCGAAGACAGGCCGCCAATCCCCTGCGCGCCGCCCGTCAGTTCGTCTTCATTGACGACGGCAATGCGGATGATTTCAGCCAGCGCCAACGTGGCAATGCCCCAGTAGTCCGCCGTTAGCTGACGCCCCAGCAACGCCATCAGCGCGCTGATAACAATGGCACACAGTAACCCGGCCGGGATCACCACCCACAGCGGCAACCCAAAATTGTTTCCCAGACCGACGGCATAAGCGCCGGTTCCGACAAACACAATGTGACCGAAATTCAGCAAACCGGCGTAACCTGCCTGTAAATTCAGGGCAAGCGCGATAATGGCATAGATCCCGGCAAGGCAAAGGATATGCAGTAAAAACTCAGACACGGCGGACCTCCCGGTTAAACAGGCCATAAGGACGCAGTAACAGCGCCAGCAGCAGAATGACAAACGATGAGGCGTTCACCCAGGTCACCGGGATAAACAATAAGTCGCCGCCGAACAGCCAGCTCCAGTCGATGTTGGTCACGAGGGTTTCGGTTGCAGCGATAAGAAGTGCACCAAAAATGGCGCCCATTGGATTTCCCAGCCCGCCGAGAATGGCGGCAGCGAGCACCGGCAACATCAGATCATTGCCCTGGTTGACCCATGCGCTGGCATTCATCGCCAGCATACTGCCTCCCACAGCGGCCAGCATTCCAGCCAACAGGTTGACGGTGTGGATAATTGCGCTGGCATTTAACCCGGAGGCTGCTGCCAGATCCCGGTTACTTGCCAGCGCACGGATAGCGCGACCTTGCGGCGTACGAAACAGCAACAGGCTGAACACCACCACCAGCGAAATCGTGACGCCAAGACCCCAGAGTTCGTCAGAGGAGATTCGGGTGTCCCCAACCTGCAAGAGCGCACCCACAGGCAGGGAATAATTCACCGGGGCCGACCCCTCAACCCCGAGAACCAGTGCGATCAGCACCATCGATACCGCAAGCGATCCGATCATGGCGTTAGCGGTACCGCTTTTCAGCAGTGGCTGATAAACCCAGTGATGCAAAATCATGGACAGCATGCCGCAGACCAATGCAGAAAACACGATTGCCAGAGCCAACGGCATGCCAAGACGAAGCCCGGCGGCGGTGATAAATGAACCGACCATGGCATATTGCATATGAGCGATGTTGGCGAACCGTACCAGCCCGTAAACCAGGCTTAATCCCAGCGCGACCAGCGACAAATCCGCAGTGCGAATCAATGTATCAATCAAAAACTGCAGCATGGTTTTTCCCCGATGATGTAGCGTGAACTGGCAAGATAAAGCGGCTCGTTACCGGGGAACCGGTACGCCATTAAACGCTTTCACTTTCAGGTAGGGCTGAGACATACGCTGGTTATCGGCATCCAGATTTAATGTACCGGTAATGCCGGTAAAGCCAGGCGCAACGGTTTTCATTGCCGCGATCATGGCTGCCGGATCGGCACTGTGCGCTTTGTCGATAGCTGCCGCCGCCAGCATTACGCTATCCCAGGCATAGCTACCGTACACAGAGCGAGGTTTCTCATGGAATTTTTTCTGGTACAGCTCAGCATAATTTACGCCGTGACCACCCGACGTTTTCTGGTCAATACCTGCGACTTCCATACCAACCTGCCCGTTGGTGTACTGCGCCGGGGAACCTTCAACGGCCATGGTTAAATACATGCCATACCAGGGCGTTTTATTCAGACCCAGCTCCCAGGCCTCACGGTTCAGCACAATGGCATCCTGGCCGTAGCTGGTGTAAACGTAGGCTTGCGGATGAGCGCGAGAAATTTGTTCCAGCTCGCGGCGATAAGAAGGCTGACCGCTGGCATAGAGCACTTTGGCGACCACTTTGCCCCCGGCTTTTTCAAACGCGTTGGTGAACTGCTTCGCCATACCCTGACCGTAAGCACCATCCGGGGCGATAAAGGCCACTTTGCTGTAACCGAGCTGGCGCACATCTTCTGCCGAGAAGCTTGCGGAAAGAGAATCCAGGCCAATAACGCTCCAGGAGGTAGCGCCGATTTTGCGGATATCGGTGCTGGTACCGGAAATATTGATGTGCAGCAGATTGTTCTTCACCAGATATTGCCCAACCGGAATGGTGACACCAGAGGAAAAACTGCCCATCACTAAAGGGACATGGTTAACCTGAGTTAACTTACGTACGGCATTCAGGCCTGTAACCGGGCTTTCGGCGGAATCTTCCACGATCACATGTAATGGCTGACCATTAACGCCGCCCTGGGCATTAACCTGTTCAACCGCCAGTTCAATACCACGACGCTGATCTTCACCAATGCTGGCGCTGGTGCCGGTTAAGGGCAAAATTGCACCCATGTTCACATCGGCCTGCGCCGTGCGCGCCAGACCAAACAACGTCATACCTGCCAGTGTTGACAGCATCATGCCTTGCCCGAAACGATTTTTCATGTTGGTTCTCCGGTTTGCTGTTGCCGGCTTCTGAGGCCGGTGTTTTGTCGCCTGCGCAAATGTGCACAAGCCTGCCTGGTAATGCCGAAAAAGAGCGCACTAAAGTGAATATATAAGTGCATACACTTGTGTATTAAGCAAAGACGATGCCAGATAACAGGACGTTCCCGGTATCAAGTGCTTATTTCAGGTTAAACGAATGCAAATTCATGAATAAATACAATGGAATCGAAAATATCTAAAAAACTTTCGTTTTCATTTTTATCATGGCCAATAAAAATATCTGTGTGCATAAGTGAATACACTTTGAATCATTTTAGTGCAATGCTGCCGTAAAATGGTGCGGGGAAAATCCATAAGAATAAATAAGATGAAAAATGCTTATGAATGAGTAATTTTTTAATTAAAGAAAAGTGTATTCACTTTTGTGTTGAGTTGTTTTTTTTGCTGTGCTATCTATAAAAACATTACGTGAAATAATCTTTGCCGCATTTTTATTTTCGTGCTGAGCATGCGGTAAATTAAGGGGATAATGTGGTTATCATAAAAAAGAAATCCCGTAGCGCTGACAGTGTGGAAAAGGTCTACGAGAAAGTGAAAGGCATGGCGATTGATTACTACTTTCGTCCCGGCGAACGGGTGAATGAAGTTGAGCTTGCGGCACAACTGGGGGTCTCGCGTACGCCGGTGCGGGAAGCGCTGAACCGTCTGGCAAAAGACGGCTTTATGAATTTTGTACCCAACCGGGGTTTTTACTCCCGTGACCTGACGCCGGAAGGTGTCCGCGAACTTTATGAGGTGCGAATGGTTATAGAGCAATCGACCTTTCGTTTCGCCTGCCTGCGGGCAACAGATGAAGAGATCGCTACGACCACGGCTATCTGGGAAGAAGTGAGCCAGCATCGCCCGGCGCAAACTGAACAGGATTGGGCGAAGATTGCGGAAATTGATGAGCGTTTCCACATGGAAATAGCCCGTATTTCCCATAATAGTCGGCTCTATGAAATGCTCGATAGCCTGAATTCGCTGAGCCGCTTTTTCCGGCGTATCGATCTCGAAACGCCCGTGCGCAGGAACAATGCCTATGACGAGCATGTCGAAATTATCGCAGCATTACGCCAGCGGGATATCGAAAAAGGCGTGGTGCTGATTGAGCAACATATTTCATTGAGTGCCGAGCACGCGGTTGAAGTCACAAAAGAAGGGCTTGCCAGGATTTATTTTGGGAAGCCCTGAGCCACTCTTTTCATTAGGTCCAAACCGATAATTTAATCAGCTACCAGAGGGCATTACGCGTTCCGGTAATTCATTCACAGCGTCATGCTGCGGCATTGTGCCGGGAAAATGTAGAGGATATATGCGCTCCATTCCCGAAGAGATTATTCAACAGGCGATTATCTGGCGACGTGAGATCCACACGCGCCCGGAGATTGGCTTACAAGAATTTCATACTTCCGCGAAAATCAGCAGCCTGCTGCGCCAATATGATCTTGAAGTGCATACCGGCATTGCGGGCACTGGCGTGATGGGTGTTCTTCGCAATGGCGAGGGGCCGTCAATAGCCCTTCGCGCTGATATTGATGCATTACCCATTCAGGAAAACAACGCTGTTGCATGGTGCTCTTCCTCGCCAGGCATGATGCACGCCTGTGGACATGACGGGCATACCGCCATTTTACTGGGGGCGGCGCGCTATCTCAGCCAGACCAGAGCGTTCAACGGGACGGTGTACTTTATTTTTCAGCCTGCGGAAGAGAATGCCGGCGGCGGGCGTTTAATGGTGGAAGAAGGAATCTTTACGCGCTTTCCCGTTTCTGCGGTTTATGCGCTGCACAACTGGCCGGGGCTGCCGGTGGGGCAAGTGGCCGTTAGCACAGGCCCAATGATGGCTTCTCAGGACAATTTTTTTATCACGCTGACTGGCGTGGGATGCCATGCGGCGATGCCGGAAAAAGGGGCCGATCCGGTGCTGGCCGGTGCACACCTGATTACCGCGTTGCAAACGATCATGACGCGCCGACTCTCTCCGCTGGACAGCGTCGTGATCAGCGTGACGCAACTCCAGGCCGGGGAAGCAATAAATGTCGTCCCGCAGACAATGCAATTGTCCGGCACGCTGCGTTGCCTGAGCCAGACGGCCAGAGCGCGCTGCCAGATTCTGATGGCGGAGTATGTCGAACAGCTCGTCCGGCCATTTGGCGTCAGTGGCAGCATTCGCTGGGAATACGGTTACCCGGTAACCGTCAACCATGCGCAACAGGCAAAAATTCTGGCGGATGCCGCACGCCACGTCGAGGGGATCACGCAGGTCCACACACAGTTATCACCCTCAATGGCGGCAGAAGATTTCGCCTATTTTCTGGAAGCCTGTCCGGGCGCTTATTTGTGGCTGGGGGCCGATGGCCCAACGCCGGGCGCGGCATTACATAACCCGCATTATGATTTTAATGACCAACTTATCGCACCTGGCATCGGTCTTTGGGTATCGCTGGTGGAGAGGTCATTGGGTCCTGTTTCTGTTACTTCTGAGGATTAACTATGAGCCATATCCACTTTATTGGTGCTGGTCAAATGACCGAAGCGATTCTGCGCGCCGCCTTAAAACGCGGCGCATTAAACCCGCACGAGGTCAGCTTATCGGATATTGATCCAGAGCGAATTGAAACGCTGAAAGCGCGCTATGAGTTGAGCAATACACAAGATTTGCCAAACGCGCTGGCCGCAGCGGATCACATCGTGATTGGGGTACGTCCGCAGGATAATATTGCTGATGTCGCACAACTGATTAAGCAGTATGCCGCGCCACAGACGTCGGTCATTTCTATTATTGCTGGCGTAACGCTGACCCAGTTGTCTTTGATGCTGGGCGAGTCACGCCCGATTACGCGTATCATCCCGAATACGCTGACGGATACCGGGCTGGGCTACAGCGGCGTGGCGTTTAATGCTTATGTTAACAGCGCGTCCGTAATGCCGTTTCTGGAAAGTTTCGGCAAGGTGATGGTGCTGGAAGAACGGTTGATTGACGTCTTCACCGGTTTTGCTGTCGCTGGTGTCAACTATGTCTATTATTTTGTCGAAGCGCTGGCGGACGCCGGTGTCCTTGCCGGATTAACCCGGACTCAGTCAACGCAAGTGGTGTGGGAAAACCTGGTGGGCGCGGTTGAAATGCTTAAGTTATCCGGGCGCCATCCGCGCCAGTTGATGGATATTAATAACTCTCCGGCAGGGGTTGGCATTAATGGTTTATATGAGTTGAATAAAATTAATTTCGCCGCTGGTCTGCAAAGCAGCGTTCTGGCTGCGGTGCGTCGTACAACGGAGCTTTCTGGTCAAAAATAACACTATTTTTTAACAAGAGTGGTCTATGACAGCAATTTCAACGTGTGGCTGCCATGCTGAAGGATGTAGCTCATCTGCGTAAAGTCATCAAAGTGCGTGACAACCCCTGGCGAAGAATTTGATTGACAGATCAGGCCACTTTGCGGCGAAACATCCAGTACGCCGCTGAGCCTGTTATCGCTGCAATCACCAGTAGCGGCCACAGGCTTCCCCATACAATGTCCAGACTCGCATCTTTCAGGTAAATTTGTTTTGTGATGTCCGTAAAGTGCCGGATAGGATTTATCCACGTCAGATTTTGCAACCACACGGGCATGTTCTCTACCGGTGAGACATAGCCGGAAAGCAGAATCGCCGGCATCATAAAGACAAATACGCCAATAAATGCCTGCTGCTGCGTCGAACTAAGTGCAGAAATCAGCAGCCCGAATCCCACCAGCGAAAGCCCGTAAATCAACATGGTGAAGTAGAACAGTAAGACCGAACCAGAGAAGGGGATTTGATAGCCCCATATTCCCACACCGAGCACAATAGTGGCCTGCGCAATGGCGACAATCTGCGCGGGTACGGCTTTACCAACAAATATCTGCCAGGTGGCAAGCGGCGACACCAGGAGCTGGTCGAGCGTGCCTTGTTCACGTTCACGAGCAACGGACAGTGAAGTCACAATCATTACGCCGATGGTCGTTATCATGGCGATAAGCGACGGCACCACAAACCATTTGTAGTTCAGGTTTGGGTTATACCAATTGCGTATTACCAGCTCACTGTTATTCGACTTCGGTTGACCAGTCATGAGTTCTAGTTGGTAGTTTTTCACGATTTGCTGCAGGTAATTGGCGGCAATCTGCGCACTGTTCGAGTTACGACCGTCAAGAATAATTTGCAGTTTAGCTGGCTGATTGCTTGCCAAATTTCGTGAGAAATCCGCAGGGAAGTGGATCAGCAGCAGCGCTTTTTGTTTATCGAGGGTTGGCTGGATTTCCTGCGGGCTTTTTAACAGCAGCAGATGGCTAAAAGCTTTGGCGTGTGCAAAACGTTGCGTCAGTTCCACGGAATGGCTGCCATTGTCTTGGCTGTAAATCGCGATGGTGGCGTTAGTGACCTCAAGCGTGGCGGCAAACGGGAACAGAATCACCTGCAACACCACCGGCAAAATCAAAATGGTACGGGTTTGCGGCTCGCGCAGCAGGGATTGCAGTTCTTTGCGAATTAATGTCCAGAGTCGATGATACATAACTTTCCCTTAATCCAGACGACGTTTGGTCTTCAACGCCGTCAGGCCGATAAACATCACCGCCGAGACAATGAGACACAGTACGTTAACTATCAGCACCGTGGAGATATTTCCCGCGAGAAACAGGGTTTGCAGGGTATTCACGAAGTAGCGCGCCGGTATGATATAAGTCACTGCGCGGATAATCACGGGCATGCTGTCGATCTGGAAGATAAAGCCCGAGAGCATGATGGAAGGTAAAAATGCAGCGTTCAGCGCCACTTGAGCGGCGTTAAACTGGTTGCGAGTGATAGTCGAAATCAGCAGACCCATACCAAGCGTACTGAGCAAAAACAGACTGGTAATCAAAAATAACAGTAGCAGCGAACCGCGATAGGGTACGCCGAGAATAAATACCGAAACCACCATACACAGTAGCATTGCCAGCATGCCGAGCACATAGTAGGGGAGCAACTTGCACAGCAACAACTCGGTACGCGTTATCTGCGTTGAAAGCAGGGCTTCCATAGTGCCTCGTTCCCACTCACGCGCCACGACCAGCGATGTCAGAATGGCACCGATAACCGTCATAATGATGGTTATCGCCCCCGGAATAATGAAATGCTGACTGATAGCAGCAGGGTTAAACCAGTAACGCAGTTGCACGTCAATCAGTGGCTCGACGCTTTCACCCCGGCTCTTCGAGCGCTGCTGTTGCCATACCTGCCAGATCCCTTCGACATAGCCCTGCACAAAGTTTGCGGTGTTCGGTTCGCTGCCGTCGGTAATCACCTGAACCGGCGCTGTAGCCCCGGCGCGCGCCATGTTCTGCGCAAAGTCTGTAGGGATAACCACTATGCCGCGGATTTTTCCCGCCTGCATGAGCTGAATCAGTTCTTGGCGGTTATCGCTGATGGTCGGCTGAATGTAGGGCGAAGCGCTGATGGTATGAGCGAAACTCAGCGCTTCTTCGCTTTGCTGTTCCAGCAGAATCCCCACGTGCAGGCGGCTTGAATCCAGGTTGATGCCAAAGCCGAAAATAAAAAGCAGCAGCAGGGGGATCACCACAGCAATCAACCAACTGCTCGGGTCACGCGCAATCTGGCGCGTTTCCTTCACGCAGAGGGCGCGTACTCGCCTCCATGAGACTATTTTATGCTCACTCATGCGTGTGCTCCTTATCCCACTTGTTTATCAGCGTGATAAATGCCTGTTCCATGGTTGGGTCGACCTGCTCGTCGTCTGCCGCCTGCTGTTTGAGATCGTCCGGCGTGCCGCTGGCGATAAGCTTGCCACGATATACCAGCCCGATACGGTCGCAATATTCCGCCTCGTCCATAAAGTGTGTGGTGACCATCACGGTTACGCCTTTTTCAACCATGTCGTTGATGTGCATCCAAAATTCGCGCCGTGTAATCGGGTCAACACCAGACGTGGGTTCATCAAGGAACAGAATATCCGGCTCATGCATCAGTGAGCAGGCCAACGCCAGGCGCTGCTTGAAGCCGAGTGGCAGGGAATCTGTCGGGCTGTTAAATATCGGCTGGAGGTTAAACGCTTCACTCATACGGGAAATTTTGTCGTCCTGCGCCTTGCCGTGCAGCCCGTACACACCTGAGAAGAAACGCAGATTTTGTGCAACCGTCAGGTTGCCGTACAACGAAAACTTCTGTGCCATATATCCCAGATGCTGACGGGCCTTACCGGAGCTGGTTTTCAGATCCATATCCAACACCAGCGCCTTGCCAGAGGTCGGCACTAGCAGCCCGCACATCATTTTAAACGTCGTGGATTTACCCGCGCCGTTCGGCCCAAGCAGCCCGAATATCTCGCCGCGCTGTACGGTAAAATTGACCTGGTCAGTCGCTGTGAAATCACCAAATTTCTTTGTGAGCTGTTTGGCTTCAATCACCGTTTCTTCGGAACTGCCTTCCACCGTATGCAGTATTTTTCCTAGCGGTGATTCCTTCGTGCCGGTGCCCCCCAGCAGTTCGATAAACGCATCTTCAAAACGCGGGACGGTACGCGTTATTTGCTCCAGAGACAGATCCAATGCTTGTGCCAGCTCTTCTATAGTGGCGTCTTTTGCCAGTATCAGACGTACGGAACGCCCCTGGATCACACCGTCGCTCACCTGCGGCAATTTCAGCGCCCGCTGAAGTAGCTTGCGGTTGTTTTCTCCCCCATGACTCACCAGCAGCGAACGCCCGGCCATTTTCTGCGTCAGCTCTTTTGGCGCTCCGTGATACAGCAGCTCGCCTTCGTTTAGCAGTAGCACCTCGCGGCACTGTTCGGCTTCGTCAAGGTACGAAGTACTCCATAGGATCAGCATCCCTTCACCTGCCAGTTCGTGCACCATCTGCCACAGCTCGCGTCGCGAAATGGGGTCTACGCCGACGCCGGGCTCATCGAGCAGCAGAACCTTAGGTTGGCCGACCAGTGTACAGGCGAGGCCTAGCTTCTGCTTCATACCGCCGGAAAGTTTGCCGGCGAGGCGCGAGGTAAAGGGACCGAGGGAAGTAAATTCTAGCAGCCGCGCAAATGTTTTTTTACGTTCCTCGGCCGTCACTCCACGCAGGTCTGCGTACAGAGTGAGATTTTCCATTACCGTCAGATCTTCATACAGCCCGAATTTTTGCGGCATGTACCCTACTACGGCGTGTAGGGCACTGCCATCTTTGATTGGGTCGAGGCCTATGACCTGTGCACTTCCCCCGCTAGGTTTCATCAAGCCTGCCAGCATACGCATTAGCGTGGTTTTCCCTGCGCCGTCAGGCCCCACCAACCCGGTGACTTCCCCCGGGTGGATTTCACATTCAAGGCTTGCTACCGCGGGTTTACCCAGTTCAGGGAAGTTTTTCATCAGCCCCTGCAAGCGGATGATGCCGCTGTCATAGCGGGTCATGCTGGGCACCATTGTTAAAACTTACGGTGACCGGCATACCCTGACGCAGCGAATCGTCGGCATCGGTCACGATAATGCGCAGGCGATAGACCAAATCGGTGCGCAGATCGGGCGTCTCAACCGTTTTAGGGGTGAACTCCGCGGTAGGAGAAACAAAGCCAATTTTGCCGTGATAGGGCTTTTCGGGACGCCCGTCGGTATAAATCTGCACTTCCGTACCCGGCTGTACATTGTAAAGACTCACTTCATTCACATAAGCACGTACCCACACCGGGCGTGTAAGGGAAAGCGTTAATACCGTGCTACCCGCGCTGAGCATGCTCCCTGGTTCAACAGCGCGAGTAAGCAATGTGCCGGCGGATGGGGCGGTAAGCGTGGTGTCCTGTAAATCCAGCTGCGCCTGGGAGAGCTGTGCTTTAGCCTGTTGCAGACTGGCCTGTGCCTGGGCAATCTCTTGCGGGCGGTTACCGTTGTGGTACTGACTGAGCTTATCGCGCGCGGCTTTCAGTGTAGCTTTTGCCTGATCGCTTGATGAACGGGAATTTTCCAGCTCATTTGCAGCAATCATGCGTCTGGCCCACAGCCCTTGTTGGCGCTGGTAAAAATTCTGGGCATAGTCATAGGCAGCCTGCGCCTGATTCACCTGCGCGGCCACCTGGGCAATTTCTTCGTCACGGTAGCCGGCAATAATCAAATCAAATTTCGCTTGTGTCGCTGCAACGTTTGCTTCCGCCTGTTGCAAGGCGTTTTGATACGGGCCTTTGTCCAGTTCCCCGAGCGTTTCCCCAGCCTTGATTGAATCGCCTTCATCGACCTGCAACGTAGCGAGGCGACCACCGACGCGAAAGCTCATGTTCACTGTGCGAATATCCACATTCCCGTAGAGCGTTAATGGCTTTTCCTGCTCGCTTTGATACCACATCCAGCCGCCAAAACAGCTGACCAGCAACGCAATAACAACGAGCACAACCATGGGCTTTTTATTTTTCATGGCACGATCTTCCTTAATTAACAGACAATCCCAGCAGGATGAAATCGACGTGGGTTAACACAACGCTACTGATTTGCTGCCGGTTGGCCTTATCAAAGTTTGTCCAACCGGTGCGTAGTAAAATAGTTTCCCGCCCCAGTCGGAAGGCCAGAATCTGTCCGAGCAAAGCGTGAGTATGCAAAATGGTTTCGGTATCCAGGGGATCACGTCCAGTGTAACGGCCCACAAGGGAAGTCAGGTGGCTGTGCATCGGTGCTATCACACGATCGTGGATGAGCTGATAAGCGGGGGTTGGCGAAAGCTGTTCGCGAGAGATAAATTTGCTGAGATTCAGAGTTTCATCGGAGGTGAGCAGCCTTATCATTTGCTCACATGCCGTATGAATTAGCTGGCGGATTTGCGCTTTGTCTGATGGCGACTGACTCATAACCTCTTCGGCGCACTGCATGTGCTCAAGAAAGTTGTCGTTGATAAAATCAGCAATCCACCCAGCAGAAGCAATATACAGCTCTTCTTTTGAGCCGAAATAATAGGTGATAGCCGCAATATTTTGCCCGGCAAGAGCCGCGATATCACGGGTGGTCGCCTGCAAGCCATATTCACCAAACTGAGCGATGGCAGCTTTAATAAGGCTATTTTTAGCCTGTTCGCCACGAGAAGTTATGGGAGGTTGAGAGGTCGGCATATTGCCTCATAAAAGAGTTAATCAATCGATTGATTAAAAATAGGCCGAAACAAATAGGCTGTCCAGCGATGTGTTTGTATCCTGCGAGGTGGTGCGGACGATTTATTGGACTGTCAGGAAATTGTTTATGTATTCGTACGAAGATCGGAGACAGGCCCCTTCATCGCCGCCGTGTATGGCTCACCCGATTATTTTCGCCGCTTCCCTCTGCCGCAGACGTCGCAAGATTTGCAACAACATTTGTGTATTGGCCGGCGTGAAATCTCCAGCGGTAACCTGAATCGACCAGGTCAACGACCAACCAGACATGCAATGTGAAAAAAGATAATTCTTTTTGTTATAAAGACCCTTCCTTTTGTGAGGTTGTTCTCTGTTCTTTACCAGTAATCCCTTACCATTGTCGTGGATATGTTCGGTCCGCGCTTTTGTTCGCATCACCCGCTCCGCGCTTGATGCATTTTGTCTACCGCTCAAAAGCAGTCATGGACACATTAACAATCACATTTATGAACAGGGGAAGCTCAATGTCGACATATTATTTTCTGCCAACACGAAATGTATTTGGCGAAGGCAGTGTTCAGGAAGCCGGTACGCTGGCAAAAACGTTAGATGTAAAAAAAATCATGATTGTCACGGACGCTTTCCTGGCAAAAAGTGGCATGGCGGACAAAGTCGCTAAAATTTATGAAGAAGCCGGTATTGAAGCGCGTATATTTGGTGGCGCGGAACCTAACCCCACAGATAAAAACGTAGAGGCGGGGATTAGTTTTTACCGGGAACATGGCTGCAATGGTATTGTTTCACTCGGTGGCGGTTCCTCCCATGACTGTGCGAAAGGTATTGGATTAGTCGCAGCCAATGGAGGAAATATTCACGACTTTGAGGGTATTGATAAATCCAGCAACGATATGATCCCATTAATGGCAATCAACACCACCGCAGGTACCGCTTCAGAAATTACCCGTTTCTGCATCATCACTGATACAGCACGTAAAGTTAAAATGGCGATTGTTGACTGGCGCGTGACGCCTCAAATCTCGATTAACGACCCGGAACTCATGGTCGGGATGCCACCTTCACTGACCGCCGCGACCGGCATGGATGCGTTAACTCACGCCATCGAAGCGTACGTGTCTACCATGGCGAACCCGCTGACTGATGCCGCCGCGCTGCAAGCGATCAGGATGATCACCCAGTACCTTCCCAAAGCTGTGGCAAACGGCGAATATATGAAGGCAAGGGATAATATGGCCTACGCGCAGTACCTCGCCGGGATTGCCTTTAACAACGCTTCTCTGGGCTATGTCCATGCGATGGCGCATCAGTTGGGCGGGTTCTATAACCTTCCCCATGGGGTATGTAATGCCATTCTGCTGCCTTATGTTGAGTACTTTAACTTGATTGGCAACCTTAATCGCTTCCGCGATATTGCAGAGGCCATGGGGGAAAACGTGGCCGGGCTCTCTACCGATGAGGCTGCGGTTAAAGCCATTAACGCCATCCGCCGCCTGAGCAGGCAGGTTGGCATTCCTCGCGATCTGAAAAGCCTGGGCGTCAAACCTGAAGATTTTGCCATCATGGCCGAGAATGCGAAAAAAGATGTCTGCCAGTTAACGAACCCGCGCAAAGCGACTAAAGAGCAGGTCATTGAACTCTATCGTCAGGCTTATGAAGGCGAAGAGTAACGTTAGATAACTGCGCGACGATGGGCCTGAAAAACCTTCACCGTAAATGAATTAAGGCCTGGCTGCAGGTGACCTGCAGCTAAGCTGTGTCCCTTAATCATCCGGGCTATAGTAACTATCTGTTTTCAAGACATAGTAAACTATGCCTCGCTACGACCTTCCCGGCGAAGCATGGACCATCATCCAGTCCTTGTTGCCTCTTGAGCCTGCTACGCCACGGGGCGGACGGCCATGGGCACAGCACCGCATGATCATCAACGGCATGTTCTGGGTGTTGTGTTCAGGTGCCCTATGGCGCGATTTATCTAAACGATAGGGGCCGTGGAAAACCGTTTATCCGCTTTAACCAATGGTCAAAATCGGCAGTGATTAACCTTATTTTCAACAGGTTGCTTTATGGCCTTGTTGACTGGTCTGCCACAGCGATGGATGGCAGTAATATCCGGGCGCTGAAATGTGCTGCCGGCGCTCAAAAAAACATCCCTATATAACCGGAGATAATGGGCTGGGTCGCTCTCACGGTGGTTTTGGCATCAAAATCCATCGGGTGACAGGCGCAAGCGGTCTCCCGCTAAACATCGTGCTGAGTCCCGGACAGGCTCATGAAAGCCAGTTTGCGCAACGTCTTCTGGACGGTATTGGAGTTCAGCGTAAGGTAGGGGGTATTCGGTCAGCCCGGCATCTTCTGTGCCAATTTCATAAAGATACAATCCGGCTGCCTGCGGGCTGTCGTGGCCGCCAGTCGCACGCGAGGTATTGATCTTCAGCAGAAGCCGCTGGTGCGCCAGCTCAGCCTGATGGACTGGTACATCGCTTATGAACTGCAGGTGCATCTCCAGCTGGGCGAATCTCTTGCCACAGTGAGAAGCGAATTGCACAGTCACATTCAGGACGTATTCAACGAATTTAATGTGCAGATCATGTCGCCGAATTTTGTGAATCAGCCGGAAACGGCGGTCATGGTAACTCAGGATAACTGGTTCGCCGCACCCGCCTCACCGCCAGACAATCCGAAATGAAATCTATCAGACGGGTCAGCGCTTGCCTTTAATTGTTGTCCGGTTGTTAACCCTGCGGCGGGAACTGACCGAGTTGCATGAACGCGCCAAACCAGTCTTCCAGATGCCAGGTGGTGGTGACGCGTTCGCCATTCAGCTCATGAAATTCATGCAGCCGGATGCTGACAAATTTGCCGGTCGGTTCGATGCCCATAAAGTTGCCGTGATGGGTACCGGTAATTTCTGCGCGCACGGCAATCTTCCCCGGGGTCTGAAGAAGGTCGTGGATGGTGATCTTCACATCCGGAAAAGCCTCAATGAACCCCCGGATGATCGGTTTCAACCCTTCGGGGCCGGATGCCTGACCTGGCGCGAGGGGAATATCTTTCCAGTCCTGCGTGACTGCCTCATCCATTAAGTCCGGATCATGCAGGCTAAAAGCCTGATAGATTTTTTCAACGGCTTTACGCTCCGCGATAAGACGATTTGCCATCTCGCTATTGTTGTCTGACATCGTTAAATTCCTCTGGCTGATTGCATTTTTATAGGGTTAATGTGGTGCACGCAGCGAGTATCACATTCATATCAGTAATAATTGAAATAAGAAAAGCATATAGAGGAATATACGTTTTATGGATTTTAAGGGTCTCGATTTGAATCTGCTGGTCGCATTTGATGCGCTGATGGAAGAGCGGAATGTGACCCGTGCCGCCAGCAAAGCGGTGGTCAGTCAGCCCGCGATGAGCGCGGCATTGTCGCGCCTGCGAACGCATTTTGCGGATCCGCTGTTTATCCGCAGTGCTTCCGGTTTGCTGCCTACCGCCAGGGCAAAAGAGATCGGTTTGCATGTGTCAAAAGCACTTAACGAACTGAGTCATCTGCTGGCTCCGGACGACAATTTTGCGCCGGAAAACAGAAAAATGTCTTTTACGCTTGGCACGTCCGAATATCCGCTGATGGTGTTACTGCCCGGCATTATGCGGGCGATCAGCGAACAGGCGCCCGGAGTGACACTGCATGTGAGGACATTCACCGACCGCGATGTGTCCGTGTCGATGCTGGATGCCGGTGAGGTTGATGTGGTGATCGGTATTCCCCCGACCCGGCCGGAAAACCGCATCTTATCGCAGCCCTTGTTCAGTGATGAATTTGTCACGCTTATCCGCCGCGACAGTGATGCGGCACGCAACGGCATGACGTTAGAAACCTATCTCGGGATGAGCCATATTCTGGTCTCGCCGGAAGGAAATCATTATGGTCTGGTCGATGAACAACTCAGGGAGATGGGGCTGGCTCGTGAACTTCGTCTGACGTTGCCGACCATGGCTGGCGTTGCCGGTGTGGTGCAGCAGACGGGGTATGTCGCGACGGTGCTCAAACGCAGCGTGGTAGTGAGCGAGAAACACCCCAATATCGTGATGACCCTGCCGCCGGTGGCATTGCCGGAGATCCCGTTTTATCTGTTGTGGCACCGGCGTTCTGATGACAGCAATGCGCAGAAATGGCTGAGACAACTGATCTGCGCGCAGGCCCATGAATTGCTGTGAGTGACCAGACTCCGTTAATACCACGGGGCGAAGATTCAGCCACCGGGGAAACCATTCCCCCGCATGATGTGCCGGGGGATGTGTGAGAGCTAACCCGCAATTCCGTTCAGTTTTTCCATCACTTCATCGGACAAAATCACCTTCGCACTGGCCAGATTTTCCTGTAGATGCTGCGGCGATGACGTGCCGGGGATCAACAAGATATTCGGCGAGCGTTTGAGCAGCCAGGCCAGCGCGACCTGCATCGGCGTCGCCTGCAATTGTGCCGCTACTTCATCAAGCTGCGTTGACTGCAACGGCGAAAAACCGCCCAGCGGGAAGAACGGCACATACGCGATTTCCTGTTCAGCCAGGCTATCCACCAGCGCGTCGTCGTGACGGTTCGCCAGGTTATACATGTTCTGAACGCAGGCGATCTTCGTCAGTTTCTGTGCATCGGCGACCTGTTTTGCAGTCACATTGCTCAGACCTATATGACGGATCAGGCCGCGCTCTTTCAGCGTAATCAGCGCCTCCAGCTGCGGTGCCAGTGATCCTTCTTTTGGCTGACGTTCATCGAGCATGCTGCGCAAATTTACCACTTCCAGCGTCTCCAGCCCGAGATTGCGCAGGTTATCTTCCACCGCCTGCGTCAGTTCCTGCGGGCTGAAAGCCGGTAACCAGCCGCCTTTTTCATCACGTCGTGCGCCGACTTTTGTCACGATGCACAGATTATCGGGATACGGATGCAGGGCTTTTTTGATCAGCTTATTGGTTTCATGCGGACCATAAAAATCGCTGGTGTCGATGTGATTAACACCAGATGCCAGGGCATCACGCAGCACCTGAATGCCCCGTGCTTCATCGCTGATCGGGCCAAAAACGCCGGGGCCAGCCAATTGCATTGCGCCATAACCTAAGCGCGCCACTTCTCTGTCGCCGAGGGGGTAAGTCATTGAGGTGTGTGACATGGAATTCTCCTGTGTGATTGTTCACTGATTGTAGCCGCGGGCAGGTTGTGCAACTATCCGGTGAAATCAGGACAAACTGTACGGACTGGCGCACAATGGCGAAGGTTATCGCGCTGAATTCTGCACAGGACATTGTTTATTGATTTTTGCCCTGAAGATAATCAGGCCAGACGCCCATAAGAGCCGCATCGTGCAGCGCTCTGACGGTTATGGGTGTCACTTTTCCCTGCATCCGGTTTAGGGTAAAAATCAATGAACCGAGAACACCCGTTTTTTCGGGGAAATGGTTGGATGTGCGATAGTTTTTAGGTTTTACCTTGAACTGGATGAAAAAATCGTTCATCAGGATATCCGTCTGTATTTCACTCAGCGAAAGCTTTAACAATGAAAAATCACTCCCGCAGACCTTATTGTAAAAACCAAACACGGTGGGGTGGTTATGTTGTTCAAGAAAATCAATGATTTTCCCTTCCAGCACATCATTCACTGTCATATGTCCTCCCCAGCAATTCCCTGACAGCGTGGTAAACCTCAACAGGCAGAATCGCCATCATGGGATGTTCTGTTTTTTCACCATCAGGACGGTGCAAAATAATATGTTTATCCGGATCCTGACACGGACCGGTATAGGCTGGATTGGCTGTGGCAAAAAGACTGACTGTATTTACGCCAGCGGCCACTGCGATATGTAGCGGCCCGGTGTCACCCGTAACAAGAACATCCAGACTTTTCAACAGCGTGACTAATTCTGTCAACTGCGTATGACCAGACATTACGCATATATTGTTCTGATAGTGAGCGGGTAATTGTTTTAAGAAATCATTCGCCAGATTCTTTTCGGATGTTGTGCCTGTGATAATGATTTCCAGATCCCGATCGTTGTCTAATAACATACAGGCGAGTGTACTGAAAAAACATACCGGCCAGCGACGGGTCTCATTGGATGCCCCTAACTGAAATCCAATGCGCTGGCGTAAATACTGACGCGGTAAAAGAGTATTGATCACGGGAAGATGCATTGTCGTGTCGCCAGTATTTTCTCCCAGTGTTTCGAGTAGCTTCAATTTGCGCCGGATAGTATGTCCGTCATAGTAACCGGAATAGTGATCTAAATAACGATTAAGTTCGGGAGACTCACTGCCATAGTGGTCGCGTAAAATAATTTTACTGCCGGATAAAACAGCACAAAATATGTCATAAGGAAAGTGTGCGTGTAAAATAACGGAAATATCAGATTTGTGTTTTCTGAGTTTACATAACAAAGGTAATATTCTGACAACTTTATTATCCCATATATAAATATGGTCAAACCAATCATATTGCACAACCAGGCTGTGATTTTTTTTACTGGTAACCAGTATTATTTTGCTGGCTGGAAACCTATTCTTTAAATGCATGATTGCCGGTGTGTTCATGAGGTAGTCCCCCAGCGCGGTAGTGGAGTAAATGACAATATTACCCGGTGATGTTTCACGCTCTTGCAGCGAATATTTTTTTCTTCTCGTTAAAAAACAATAGATATGCAATATCGTCTTTATTACTTTTATCTTGATGGCTTTCATTTCTGTTCAGGTTACCCGCAACGCGATGATAGGGACTATTTTTCCATTAAATTACAAATAGAGTTTTAGGCTGTTACTCATTTTTTTGTATTTTCAGTAAGCACTTCATCTCTCAGTGCAACGAAATTGTTATAAACTTCATCGGTTGAAATATGAGAAACCTCTTCGTCTGCAGCAGCAATGATTCTGCACGGCACTTTCCATGGCCCCCAGACCTGCGGATCGCTGTTACCAAAAAGCGCCACCACTGGTTTTCCCACACCCGCTGCAATGTGCAATGCACCGCCATCGCTGGTGATTATCTGGTGGCACAGAGACATTCCTGCCATAAGTTCACGAATATTTACGGTATCGAAAGGAACCATAATAATATCTTTGCAGGCGTTGATGATGTACTGCGCTTTCTGGTCATCCCCGGGATGACACAAGTTATCTTCTGAACCTGGCGACCAGAAAAGAATAATTTTGCAAGGTTCGTCACGCGCCAGCCTGTGCGCGATTTCGATATAATTCTCAACGGGCCAGCGTTGTTTTTCTTTTCGGGCGCTGATCTGCAAACCATATAAGGGCATATTGTAAGTGTTTTTTATTTTGTGAGCTGCCAGTTCTTTTTCAGATTTTGTCACCCATAAAGCCAGTTTCCCCGGTTTGGCGTGACAATTTAAAGGCCTGGCGAGTTCAGCCATCTGTTCAACCATATGCATGCCATCCCGCATATAAGGTATTTTATCGGTGACAGAGTCTGGCGAATCACTTCCTATCGCGATGATTCGTTTGGCCCGTGATAATGTTGCCCATCGCAAAGGTCTTTTATTCCAGTTCCCTGCCACAATAGCTACATCATAACCTTCTTTCCGAATAGCCAAAGTGGTGACTACACGGCGTAAAATGGCTTTTATCTTTTGAGTGTAAGATCCTTCATGATGCAGTTTAGTATAATGATGAACTTTACTGACGCCGGGATTACCTTCAAGAACCTGTTTGTTGTAAGAATTAACCAGCACATCGACGTGATGATTTTTCGCCAGCATAGAAATCAGCGGGGTTGTAAGGATAAGATCACCAATGTTTTCCCGTCTGATTATTAATATTTTCATTTCTTTCCTCATTAAATACACTGTCATCAAGAATGTAACTTTATGCCTGACTCTTATCATTATATATAAACTTCATTATCATCATGCGGGTGTTCTATTAAAGGGCCGTCATAAAGACATAATGAAATTTACTGCTAAGGTAGACTTAATCCTAAAAAGTTAGTTCCACGCATAACGTCAGCGTAAAGGAAAGATTGTGTTAAAGATCGTTAGTATTTCGTGAGGAGCTTTCGGTTTAATTAATACCGCGATTCTCTGTGTGTCACTCGGGATCAATCAAATGATTGTCGCGATGTTGTGAGTGTGCAACTATCCGGTTAAATCAGAAGTAACTGTACAGGGTGACGCACAATGCCGATGGATATCGCGCTGTTGCACGCAGTGGTAGAAGTGGCCAAAGCCGGAGGATTTCGTGAAGCGGCACGCGTCACAGGCAGTAATGCATCCCGGCTGAGCGATGCTGTGCGCCGGGCCGAACAACAACTGGGCATTCGCTTATTTCACCGCACAACGCGGGCGGTGGTGTTGACCGAAGCGGGCAGGGCGCTGCTCGAGCGGTTGCTCCCGGCCATGAATGAAGTGGATGCGGCACTCGATGCTCTCAACCGTTATCGCAATACGCCCGGCGGTACACTGCGGCTGAATGTGCCGGTCAGCGCAACCCGGCTGGTTTTGCCTGCACTTGTGCCCGAATTTCTCCGGCGTTACCCCGATATCCAGCTGGAAATCATTGCTGAAAGTAACGTGCAGGATGTATTTCGTGATGGCTGCGATGCCGGTATTCGTTACGACGAACGTCTCGAGCAGGACATGGTGGCGATCCCCATCGGACCGCGCCGTCAGCGTTATGCGGCGGCGGCCTCCCCTGATTACCTGAATGTGCATGGACGGCCATCGCATCCGCGGGATCTGATACAACACCGATGCCTGCGTGGTCGCTATGCCAGCGGGATTATGCCGGACTGGGAGTTCGAACATGAGGGCGAAAGCCTCAGCGTTCAGGTCAGCGGCCCGCTGGTGGTGAGTGTAGGGGGCGCGGTGGATCTGGCGGTAGAAACGGCGGTGGCGGGTGCGGGTATTATCTATCTGTTCGAAGAATGGCTGCGGCCTGCCATTGCCAGCGGCAAACTGGAGGCTATCTTGCAACCATGGTGGCTGTCGTTTTCCGGGCCATATCTTTACTACAATGACCGGCGTCTGATCCCCGCGCCATTACAGGCGTTTATCGATTTTGTGCGCGAAGATAATCTCAAACATAAATTATCTGAGGAATCGAAAAGTAGCCTGTTAGTCGGCACTATAAAAAATAGCTTCGCTGGATGAAGACTCAACCGAGCAGACCAAGATGCTCGATGAGAATTGATGTACCGATACCAATCAGCACCACACCACCCAGAATTTCAGCCCATTTGCCCATCGCGGCACCGAGAAACCGGCCAAGCAACATACCGGATGTCGCCATGATGGTGGTGGCGGCACCAATAGTCAGCGCCATCACCAGAATATTCACCTGAAGAAAGGCCAGACCGACGCCCACAGCCATTGCATCCAGACTGGTCGCGACAGCTGCAGTGACCAGTACCCAGAAACCGTGACGACGTGGTGCCTGCGTATCTTCTTCCAATTTATCTTTCCTGAAGGCTTCCGCAATCATGCGGATACCAAGGATCAGCAGCAGGGTGAATGCCACCCAGTGATCCCAGCTCATAATAAACTGGCTGGCCGCCAGACCAATTCCCCATCCGATCACCGGTGTAATCGCTTCAATTACGCCAAAAATAAGCCCTGTGCGTAACGCCTCTTTTAGCGGTGGCCGGTGCAGAGAGGCACCTTTGCCAATAGCGGCTGCGAAGGCATCCATGGACATACCGAACGCCAGAATGAGGATGGTATAAAGTTGCATAAAACGGACCAGTCAGGCCTTCGGTAATCCCAAAGGCTATTTATTAATTGAGATGCGCAGTCTGCCACAAAAAACAAAATAGAAAAACCTTTATTTTCAGTATGTTATAGTGTTGGTTAAGAATGTTAGCACGGGCTATATTTGTTCAAAATGCCCGCAAAGTGATGAAAATTACGATGAGAAGCATCAAAAACATCAATCATCATAACGATGTAGAGTGAGTATGATTTATTCAGAAAATCTTACTGTTTCAGGACAGTACAGAACGTCACCAGGCCGAAGATCTCCAGTGACGCCGCATTCTGAATGTGATGATGAAGGTACAGGTACAGGTTGTGAAGTTATGCGTACCCTTGTATGGCGTGAAAACAATTATCATTGCAGGTCCTATCACATACTATTTCTTTAAAAAAGAGTTGAATGGGGAATGTCAAAAATGAAATGTAAAAATAATTATCATTTAATATTTCGTGGTATTTCTTGTTTTTATAAAAAATTCAAGCATTCCCTATTATAAATATTAAAATCTAATCTCGATAGATTCTATTTTTTCATTTACAAATAATTAAAATAACCCTGTATATTGTTATTTTTTATGAAAAAAATAAAATACTTTAGCAAAGGTAAATGTATTAGTAAGCAATCGGATATGTGAAAATCTATAATTACTGTTTATTATCACGGCCATATTAATTCTCTCTTTTAAACATTATGGTGATTTATCCGTGAGTAATACACAATATAAATTGAGCAAAGCGCGTCCCCCTCGCGTTCAAATTACGTACGACGTTGAAGTTGGCGGTGCTGAATCCAAAAAAGAATTACCTCTGGTGATGGGGGTTATCGGGAATTTTGCTAAAGATGATTTGCCACTGCGCGACCGTCGTTTTACGCACATTGATAAAGACAACTTTAATAATGTCATGGAAGGAATGAAGCCGGCTGTGGACATGCTGGTGGAAAGTACGTTGCCAGAAAAAGAAGGCCAGATGGCTATTGCACTGGAATTCAACTCTATGGATGACTTCTCTCCTGAAAACGTGGCGATGCAGGTGGAACCGTTGCGCAAACTTCTTGAATTACGCGAGCAACTGAGTGATTTGCGCAACAGAACTGCGAGCAATGACCGTCTGAAAGAGCAACTGGTTGAATTATTAGAGGGTATGGCGAAAGACGCAGAACCTGCCAAAGGGGAAGTAGAATGAGCGATATCCAGGTCATGAATGCTTCAGCTCAAGCTGAGCAGTCCGGTGATTATCTCGATCAAATTATCGATAATACTCAGGCCATCCGCCGGGAATCCGATCGTAATAAAGTAAAAAGCCAGTTGGATAACTTCCTGTCGGAAGTGGCATCAGGTGCGGTCATTGTTTCCAATGATCTGGTGGGTAGCATCGAAGCACGCATTGCCGCCATCGATGAACTGCTGTCTTCTCAAGTCAGCAAAATTATTCAGGCACCTGAATTCCAGCGTATGGAATCTTCCTGGCGTGGTTTGCACAAACTGGTGCAAAGCAGCGTCACGGAAAACACCAAAGTGCGTGTCTTTAACTGCACGAAGAAAGAGCTGCTGCGTGATTTTAAATCCGCCTCTGACTTTGATCAGTCTTCATTATTCAAAAGCATTTATGAAAGCGAATACGGTACCTTTGGCGGTGACCCTTACTCTGCTTTTGTGGGTGATTTTGAATTCGACTGTATGCCGGAAGATGTGCAACTGCTGGAACAGATTTCACATGTTGCCGCCGCCGCCCACGCGCCATTCCTGAGTGCTGCGAACCCTGGCATGTTTGCGATGGGATCGTTCTCCGAAATGCCGCGTCCGCGTGATCTGGGCAAACTGTTTGAAACCTCTGACTACGCCCGCTGGAAATCCTTCCGTCAGAGTGACGACTCACGTTATGTCGGCTTAACGCTGCCACGTGTTATCGGCCGTCTGCCTTACGGTGCAAAAACTGTATCCGTAGACGCGTTTAATTTCGAAGAAAAAATTGATGAAAATAATGAAGGAGCCAGCTATTTATGGGTCAACGCGGCTTATGATTTAGCGGGCCGTATGGTCGAGGCGTTTGAGGAACACGGCTGGTGTGCGGCGATCCGTGGTGTTGAAGGCGGCGGTTTGGTGAAGTCACTGCCGACCTACAATTACATTTCGCAGACCGGCGAAAAGGTCATGCAATGCCCGACAGAAGTGGCAATTTCTGACCGTCGCGAAAAAGAGTTAGCTGAGCTTGGTTTTATTCCGCTCATTTATTGCAAAGGTACAGATTACGCGGCGTTCTTCGCTGTGCAGTCGACCAATAAACCGCGTAAATACGATTCTGAGCTGGCGAATGCTAACGCCAAATTGTCAAGTCAGTTGCAATATATTATGACAACGTCGCGCTTTGCTCATTATCTAAAATCCATCGTGCGCGATAAAGTGGGCAGCTTCATGTCCAAATCTGAATGCCAGAATTTCCTGCAGAACTGGATCAACCAATATGTTGTGGGTTCAGATAATGTAGGACCAACGATTAAAGCAAGCCATCCGTTACGTGAGGCTGTGGTCGAAGTTGTTGATGTACCAGGTTCTCCGGGCAGTTATCGCGCCGTTGCGTATTTAAAACCGCATTTCCAGCTTGAAGGACTCAGCATGTCGCTGCGTCTGGTAGCGGAACTTCCTGCATCGACGGGTGCATAAATACTTAATCGTAAAAATAAGGATATAAAATGGCCACTGAATCGCTTTTCATGCAAATTGATGGTATTAAAGGCACTGTAAGTAATAAAGGTTATGAAGGTTGGATTGCCGTTGAGAATATGAATTTCGGTGTTTACTGCTCAGCTAAAATTGATAATGCTAGCGGTCAGGTAAACAGCGATGGCGTCAACTTTGATGCAATTTCATTTTCAAAAGTAATGGATACTACCTCTACTCAGTTATCCAATATGGTTGCGCAAGGCAGCAATGTTAAGCAAATTGTTATTGTTAAAGCATTGTTCCAGGGTGAGAAACTGGTTGAAGCACTCAAGCTGACCTATAAAAACTGTGTACTGAACAGCTACAACTTCAACGCTTATTCAGAAGGGGATGTTCCGAGTGAAAATCTGAGCTTTGTATTTGGTCAGATGACATTCGAAACTAATATGGTTGAGCCAGACGGTAAAACCAGCAAACAAGGTCCTGTGGGCTGGAATCTGGTTGAGAACACTAAGCTGTAATTTTTAAAACAACAGTGCACGCTGTAAGCGTGCACTGTATTAAGGCTTATTGATGAAGAGCTTATTACAGCAATTATCTGACAATAACCCAAAAGATCAAAATGACCTTATTGAGGAAGAAGACAAAAGCAGCACACTCATTGACGAAATATTGCTGCTTTTGTCTTCACGCCCCCGAAGTTACCGCATTGATAATATTCCACTGATTAATGAGTCGATACTTAATTATGGAGTCAGTGACGTTTTTTCCAGTGATACGCCTCGTCTTGAGCGCAATGCCATTATGCAATCACGTATTGAAATGGCATTACAACGCTTTGAACCAAGATTGAAAAACGTCTGCGTGACCCCCGGTGAAGAACTGGGAAGTCTTTGTTCATTCATTATTAATGCTGAAACATTCAATGGTGAAGTTCGCTACCGTCTAATGTGGGACGATGTCATCAGTCAATTTTCTCTGCGTGATTAACGAGTGTTTATAATGTTGGCGAAAAAATTAATTTCTTATTATCAGAATGAACTCGCTTACCTCAAAACGCAGGGGAAGGCGTTTGCCCGCCATTTCCCAAAAGTCGCCAGACGCTTAGGGATGTCAGAAGGTACGTCAGAAGATCCACATATTGAGCGAATTATTGAGTCCTTTGCGCTGGTCACGGCGCAGATTCAGCAACGTCTCGATGAGGATATGCCGGAAGTGACTGATGCATTGCTGACGGTGTTGGCTCCGCAATTTTTGCGTCCTTTTCCTTCGGTTTGCGTCGTACAAATGCAGCCAGATATCAAAGTCAGTGCGCTGACAGCCAGTAACCGCATTGACGCCGGAACAGCATTATTTTCCCGTCCGGTGAACGGACAGGTCTGCCGTTTTCGCACCACTTATCCGGTTACGCTTCAACCTGTCAGTCTGCATAACGTCAGCCTGCATCTGGATGCCGATGACATGAGCTGGAGTCTGAAAATACAATTATCGGTCTGGCCCGGTGCCACACTGGCGGCGGATTCCCTGAGGTTGCATCTCAGCGGCGCCAGTCGCATCGTCAACATCCTTTATACCTTGCTGTGCAGCGAAGTTGAGTCACTGACAGTTTTCCAGCAAGGGCAGAGTCATACGCTGTCGCCGCAAACTATACGTGCCGCAGGCTTCGGTGAAAATGAAGGCTTGCTTGCGGGTGATTCACGGGTTTCGCCCACTCACAGCCTGTTGCAGGACTATTTTTACTTCCCGCAAAAGTTTCATTTTATTGATATGCCGTTGCCTGCTGGCATGGTGGCGGGCAGTCAAAGCGAGCTTTCACTGGTGGTGAAATTCAACCGCTGCATGATAGCGCGCCAGCTGGAGAAAATAGCTGGTGCGGTGAACGAAAACCTGTTTCTGCTCAACTGCACGCCTGCTGTTAATCTTTTCGCCCATCGGGCCGAACCGATTTCACCTGATCACGAAACGGCGGAATATCCGGTTATCCCTGACATTCGTCACCAGGATGCGATGGAAGTCTGGTCTGTAGACGGCGTTTCGGCGATGCGCAAACTGGGCAATGAAACACAGTCCCGGCCTGTTTATCCATTGTTTGGTTTGGACCATTCCGCCAGTGACGGTGAAACCGGTTTGTTCTGGCAATGTATGCGCCGCGAAACCATGCAAAATGACGGTGTCGCCACATCGTTATTTATCGCTTTTTCTGACCGGGGAGAAAGCCCGTTAGCGCCCGGTTGCGACATTGTCAGCATGAACCTGACCTGCACCAATCGTGAGATTCCCGCAGCCATGCGCAACGGCGCTCCTGAAGGCGATTTCGAATCAGAGCTGCCGATTGCGGGCATGAAAATTATTGCGCTGACACGCCCGACGCTGCCGGTCAGGCCACCGGCTAAGCAGGCTACGCGCTGGCGTTTGATTTCTCAGCTTTCGCTCAACCATATGTTGATCAGTGGGCCGGAAGGCGCCCGTGTACTCAGGGAATCACTGGCGCTGTACAACTTTGTCGATAATCCGGGCATTACCCGCTTGATCAACCTGATCCTGCATGTCGAGTCTGGCCCGGTTGTTACCCGGCTGGCGCCTTTGGATCCCCGTTCCATGGCGCGGGGGATGGAGATCCGCATAACCTTTGCCAGCGAAGCGGCCGAAGAAGTTGAGTACTTCCTGCTGTGTCGCTTTATTGATTGTTTCCTGGCGTTGTACGCACCGGTCAACAGTTTCACCCGTGTAATCACCTGCATTGACTCACCGGGTGAAACTCCACGTACATGGCCTGTGCGGGCAGGAAGGCTATCATGGATCTAAGCAAAATCCTCAGTCCGCATAACTTTTTCCAACAGGTGCGGCTGATGTTACGCAGTCTGACCAGAGCACAGGGAAAAGACAGCAAACAGGTGCTCGAAGCGCAACTTGATTTCATTTCACCGCTCTCGCTGGATGCGCCGAAAGGTGACATTACGTCGGTAACTCCGCTGGATCAGCAGCGCTGGCAAGTTGAAGTGGCCGCCCAGGGACTGACGGGGGCACTGGGCGCGTTACCCACGGTATACACCGAGTGGATGATCGACCGCTATTACCGCCATGGGGACAAAACTGCCAAAGCTTTTTTGGACATTTTTAACCACCGGCTACATAGCCTGCGCTATCTCGCCTGGCAGAAATATCACTATTACGCCATGGCAGAATTCAGTGCAACACGGCCGCTGAGTCAGGCAATCCGTGCGTTATCCGGCGTGGCAAACAGTGCGCCATCTCTGCAGCAGGAGCAGTTTGCTGATTTATTTGCGCATTCAGTGCGCTCAATGCTCAACGTTGAAACCTGGTTAAAACACCGCTTTTCCGTGGCGGCGAAAGTCACGCCTTTTACCGGCGGATGGCAGGTCATGGACCCGGCCCAGTGTTGCCGGCTGGGAGAACCGTCACATACGCTGGCCGCTGCTCCCATGCTGGGCAGCGTGTACTGGGATCGGCAATCACATTTTACGGTGACACTGGGACCGGTGCCGATGAAAAACGCCGGTCTTTTTTTGCCAAAGGGCAAGCACTACCAAAATCTGTGGTCGCATCTGCGTGAATACGTTGGTCCGGGTCTGGATTTTGATATTGATCTGCTGATCGAAAATACCACGAACGTCGTTACCTCGTTGGGGTGCGGACAACTCGGGCTGGATATTTGTCTCGGGGCCTCCGAGGGAGCAGGCCAGCATAAAATTCGTTTACCCGTCTGCCGGGAAGGAAAATAAAAAATGTCGAAAGTAGCAGGACAAGACAACCGGTTTATCCGTTTCGTTGGCGATGCCGCTGATTCACTGACGCTGATGTATATCGAGGGCGATGAACAATTCTCTGACACCTTCAGCTATCAGGTCCAGTTTCGCACGTCGTTAATGACTCCGCAGATGGGGCGTTTTCTGGGGCATGAAATGGCCTGTGAGATTGGCCGTGGCAACCAAAAGCGCTACGTGCATGGTGTGCTGACACAGATTAAAGAAGACAATAATGTCGATGGCATCAGTACCTTCACCGGTACGCTGGAACCGCGCATGGCATTGTTGCGTCTCGGACGTAACCTGGCGGTTTTCCAGAATATTACCGTACCGGATTTAGTGTGCAAGCTGCTGCGCCAGCAGAACATCAGCCACATTGATTTGCGTCTGCGTGCGACTTATCAGCCGCGTGAATACTGCATTCAGTATCGCGAATCCGATTTTGACTTCATTAGCCGCCTTCTTGAGCAGGAAGGGATCTATTACTTCTTCCAGCATGATGCCGGGCAACACACGCTGGTACTGGCCGATCATCCGTCCAGCCATCAGTCTGGCAAAACGGCGGAGTTACCCTTTATGCCACTGCAGGGGCGAGGCGATGGCGTCGGTATCCTGAACTGGGTGGCCAGTTCTTCACTGGCGGCCTCTTCCGTGATGCTCAAAGGTTTTAACATTGTGCAGGCAGCCAGTGTGGAGGGCGAATCGAAAGCCGTGGAAGCGGAATATTCCGTGCCGGGTGTCAGCTACGTGGACGCGCACGGCCATGAAAAACGCGAATTACTGCAATCAGAAGCCCGGCTGAAGATGGAACAGCTTGAGGCCGATAACCAGCAGTTTTACGCCGAAGCCAGCGTGTGGTGGCTAGGCTGTGGCGATAAATTCCTTCTGAGCGGGCATCCTTCCTGTCGGGGAAACTACCGAATCAAGTCGGTTCATATGCATGCATCAAGCAACATTGATGACGGGCAGCCTGATTTTGGCTACGCGCTCACTGTGTTGAAAGACAGCCTTTCCTGGCGTCCGCCGTGCCTCACCAGACAACCTGAAATCGCCGGTATTCTGACCGCCATCGTTGTCGGGCCAAAATCAGAAGAAGTCCACACGGACGAATATGGCCGCATCAAAATTCAGTTCCCGTGGGATCGCGAAAACAAACATGACGATGGCAGTTCCTGCTGGGTGCGGGTTTCGCAGCCGTGGGCGGGTGGCCGTTTCGGCGCCATGTTCCTGCCTCGCGTCAACAGCGAAGTTACGGTCAGCTTTGTGCATGGCAACCCTGATTATCCTCTGGTGACCGGCTCGGTATACAACGGGCAAAACAAACCGCCGCTGAGCCTGCCTGAGGAGAAAAATCACGCCGGATTCGTTTCACGCAGCTCCCTCAACGGCAATGTTGAAGAAGGCCATGAGTTGCGCTTCGACGATAAAAAAGGCGAAGAGCGTCTGGTCATCACCTCGCAAAAAGATCTGCTGCTGACGGTGAAAAACGACGTCACCACCCGTATTACCAAAAACGTCACTGAAACCATTGGTGAGAACCGCACGACCGAGTTAACCAAAGGTAATGAAAGCCTGACGCTCAAACAGGGCGATTATGCCCTGGATATTAAAGGCAATTTGCAGGAAAGCCTGACCAGCGGTAACCATCAGCTAAACATCAGTGGTGGCGGTAGCACGGTCAAAGCGGACAAAGCCTGCGTTATTGAATCGACCCAGTCTATCGAATTAAAAGTCGGTAGCAGCAAAATTACTCTTTCTCCTTCCGGCATTACGCTGAGCGGCACCACGATCAAAATTGAAGGGAAGGGCACGGCAGAACTTAAAGGTGCGATGGTCACTGTTCAGGGTAGTGGTATGACCCAGATCAAGGGCGGCGTGACGATGATTGGCTGAGGAAATGAATAACATGAAAGAAAAACTGCTCACGCCGGAAGCGCTTGCTGCTTACAACCCGCTGCAAAACGGCGCTGAAAACGCAGCGCAACTGATGATCGCAGAACGCTGGGAAGATGCGCTGGCAAGCGTGGCGGCTGATTCTGTGCAGGAGAAACTGTTGGCATGGACGCTGCAAAAGGCGCTGGCCCGCCCTGAATCACAGGAACCCGCGATGCAGCAATGTGCCAGTGAAATCCATCAGTGGCTGGCAAATCCTGATGATGACCGGCGTTTCCGTATTTTCCAGCAGGCAGAACAGCTCGGGTTTGATACCCCCGTTGGCGCGCTCGGCCTGTCACTGTTCTGGATGCAAGGCAGCATGACACCCGCAGAGTTCGATGCGGTGTACCCAGAACCCCATTTGTCCCGTCTGATGCTCCATTGTGCGTTGAAATTGCTCAGCGTGGCGATCGCGGCGGAAGACGCGCCACTTAAGGGAGCACAGACATTGCTTTCTGAGTGGCACGCTGCCGGGGGAGGTTACTGATGGGACAGCCCGCTGCTCGCGTTGGCGATATGCATGTTTGCCCGATGGTGACACCCGGCTTACCCCCGATCCCACACGTTGGCGGACCGGTGACCACTCCCGGTACGCCGACCGTACTTATCGGAGGTATGCCTGCCGCGACTATGGGCTCGATGGCAGTGTGCGTCGGACCACCGGATTCGGTCATCATGGGCAGCACGAAAGTGCTGATTGGCGGTAAACCCGCAGCGCGGATGGGCGACAGCACAGCGCATGGCGGAACCATTGTTGCGGGTTGCCCGACCGTACTGATTTCATAGAGTGTATTGAAATGATAATGAATTTTGAGCCCTTGCTTGCCCCGTTCAGCGGCGATCATCCTGTCGGGCGCAACATGGAATATGAGCCGGTCTATAACGAAATCCGTGAGGCGCGGGAAAGCGATCCTGACTATTTGCCGCAGGGCGAATGGGCCACTGAATTGCGTAAAGCCGACTGGAGCAAAGTCGTTCGCTTAAGCGCGAAGGTTTTGCAGGCAGAAAGCAAAGATTTGCAGGTGGCTTGCTGGCTGATCGAAGGGTTGAGCCAGCAACACGGGATCCGCGGCCTGCTGGACGGTACCGGTTTTCTGATACCGTTTATACAAACTTACTGGCAAACCGGCTGGCCGGAGCTGGATGAGGACGGCGTCATAATCCGCCATGGCATGATTAATCGTCTGGACCGCCAACTGGCGCAAATGCTGCATTGTCATCCTCTGTTTGGACAGCCGGAAAGCACGCTGGATCACTGGCGCAAGGTGCTCGCTTATGAGCACCGGGTGACGATGAAACCTGACAGCGCTGCGGAACGGGGCAGTGACGATGATTTCTCGATGGATACCTTCAACCGTTGGGCTGCCACACTGGATCCGCAGAAAGTTGCCGCACAGAACGAGGCGTTAACTCAACTGATGACTATGCTGGATACGCTTGAAACCCTCTATGGTCAGCTGAATCCGCAGGCTGATTCTCTGGCAATGGGGCAGATGCGTAGTGCCGTCGCCGAAATGCAGGAATTTGTGAAACGCCTGTTTGACCGTGCGGCACCGGCATATGACGACGTGATGACCCTTAACGTATTAATGCCTGACGAAGATGAGCAAGCCAATGACGTCAGTTCACTGATGAATAACACCAAAAAACAAAC
Source organism: Rahnella aceris (assembly GCF_011684115.1). Classification (NCBI taxonomy): domain Bacteria; kingdom Pseudomonadati; phylum Pseudomonadota; class Gammaproteobacteria; order Enterobacterales; family Yersiniaceae; genus Rahnella; species Rahnella aceris. The sequence goes on from NZ_JAADJV010000003.1 coordinate 214,409, forward strand.
GATGTCACGGGATCTGGCCATCAGCCAGATGCTGACCATTGCCCATTTTTTCCGTCAGACCGAACCGTCAAGCCCCGTCCCTTTTCTGATGGAGCGTGCGGCGCGCTGGGCGGCTATGACGTTGACCGAATGGCTGGAAGAGATGTTGCAGGATGACAGCAGTATGCGCGATATCAACAAAGTATTGAAAGGACACGGCAGAGAATGAGGGGGAAAAGGGGACTGACCGGGCTGATACTGAGTGTCATGCTGCTGGCAGGTTGCGCGTCAGATGATGGGCAAAGCCGTCAGAAGGCGATCAGTGAAGTGGCTGCGCCTTTCGCGAATGGGGCTATCACTCTGCAACTGCGGGCTGAGCCGGGGCTGAACAGCCTGAACGACATGCCCAACAGCTGTACAGTATTACTGCTACAAGCCAAGGATAAACCGACGCTGGATAAAATACTGGGTAATCCCGCGACGCTGAAAAGCTTGTTTGCCGGTGCCGGCAGCGAAGGAGACGTTTTGCAGGTGGATCGTTACGTCATGATGCCGGGACAAACCAACACGGTGCATATTGATCGCGCCCGAGATACCCGCAATGTGGCGCTGGTCGCAGGCTACTATCCGTTCCCGGTAAAGAAACACATGGTCAGCGCACTGGTGCCGGTAGAGTCTGAGAGCACTGGCTGGTGGGAGCCTGTCTGGCAGGCGCATTTAGCGCCGGTCACTCTTTCTGTCACCTTAGGCAGTGAAAGTATTGTCAGTGCAGATGTCCCTGTTGCCGGAGAGAAAAAATAATGTATCCAGAACAACAGCAAATTTACTGGCATTCCGGGCTTTATCTGCAGCCGCAGCACTTTCAGTCACTTGACCTGCATTATGAATGGAACCTCGCGCAGCATTTGCGGCTGGCGCAGCCCTATAATCACGGGCTGATTGAGGTGAGTATTAATGAAGCAGCACTGAGCGACTACGTGATCAGCGTTGAGCAGATCCGTTGTATTTTGCCCGGCGGTACCTTGCTCTCACTGCCCGGCAACAGCCGTGTTGAACAACGCAACTTCCGTGACCTCTGGAAACAGCGCGATCAGCCGCTGACCATCTGGCTGGCTTTACGTCGCTTTGATCCGCTGCACAGTAATGTCACCACGCTGGAAAAAGAGCATGATCGCGCCGTCACGCGCTGGATCAACACCAGCGAAGAGCGGGTGATGAAAGATGTCTATGATCATGCGCCGGATGCTGCAGTGGCACGCCTGTGCTACAACGTCAGGTTGCTGACGGACGTTGAAAAAGACGATGCGGTTGACTGCGAATGCATTCCACTCACCCGACTGCGTTATGAAAACGAACGGGTGATCCTCGATCCGACATTCTCGCCACCTTCCGTGACACTTTTTGGATCATTCAGCCTCGGCAAGCTGATTGACACTATTTATTTTGAACTGAGTGCGCGGGCCAGGAAGCTTGAAGAATACAAACGCTCAGAGCGACTGGTCAGCGATGCCGACCGTGGCGACCAGATGACACAGTTGTTAGCGATGCGTTCTCTCAACCGGGTGTTGCCACAACTGAAAAATTTCTGTCAGGCGCGCCAGGTTCATCCATGGCAAGTCTACAACGTGTTGTGCCAGCTGGTGGGCGATCTTTCCTCATTCAATGACAGCTGCACCTTCCTTGGTGAGTGGCACGACGGTGAAAATTCACTGCAAACCTACAACCACAATGAATTGCTGAGTTGTTTCGAAAGCGCCCGTAAGACGCTGATTACCTTGTTGAACAGTCTGGTGCTTGAGGACAATACGTACATCACGCTGGAAAACGATCTTCAGGGCGTGTTCACCGGAAGCTTTGACAGCGCGCAGAGCAAAAATCCCGAAACGGTACTGCTGCTGTTACGTTCCGCCAGCATGCCGATGGAAAATCGTCAGATAAAAAATCCGGGTGGCATCAAACTGGCTTCACCAAGAATGATCGAACCACTGATCCAGCATGCTCTGCCGGGCATTCCGGTAGTTCGTTGTCCACAGCCACCGCGGGGTGTACCAAACCGCAGAGATTCGCATTATTTCCTTGTCGAGCAGGATAGCGAATTGTGGAACAAAGCCCGGCAGCACAGCAGCATTTCCTTCTACTGGCCAGACATGCCGGAAGATCTTCAGGTGCAAATTATATTTGTGGTGCCTTCATGATGAGTTTGCTCAATTGTTATTTACCGCTGTTTCGCTATGTGACGGCGTTTTTTATTAATCCGCAGGAATATTCTGATTACAGAGAGTTTCGCGAAAAAATTATTACTTTATTACAGCAGGCGCTGCTTGAGTCAGAACGTCATCATGAAAAAGCAGAGTGCGATGATGCTTATTTCGCGGTGGTGCTGTGGGTAGATGAGCGGGTATTAAGATCCCGCGCGGAGTGGGTGAAAGAATGGCGAAGCAATCTGTTGCAGAAATATTATTTTGATATTTCTGTCGGCGGCGAGGCATTTTTCGACCGGCTGGATCAAACCGATAAAACCAATACACAACTGAGAATGGTGTATCTGTTCTGTCTGCTGATGGGCTTCCACGGAAAATATACCTCACAGGATGCGCAGCTTTTGCAACAGCGCATCGAGGATGAGCGGCAATGCTTGCCACAAGCCTGGCGTCACTGGCCGAACAATGCCTTGCTGGTTGAACAGGACGCAGGCGGCGGCGAAAAAAATAAAACGGTGGTGAAAAAACTACGCCAGCGTAAAGGGCTGTTACTGGCACTGCCTGTTGTCGTCTATTTAGTGATTTTGTCCACCGGCTTAGGGATATTTTTCAGGTAACCTATCATGTTTAAAAAATTACTTTCCTTTGTCGCATGGACACTATTTCTGTGCCTGTTACTTATTGTTTGTATTGTCATGTCTGTTGTTTTCGAACAAACACTCCTGCATGCATTAATTTTGTGGCTGATATTGATCCTCGCCGTTTTATTTTCCCGGTTTGTCTGGGGATCTGTTTCCGGTATGGCGCAGGCGAAATATATCTCCTCCCTGAAGGCAAGATTTAAACTCACCCGGCTGGAATATGTTTTATTCGAACACTGGAAAACCGGGGCTGCGGTAATTAAGCGCATCAGAAGACGCAAACAGCCAATACCCTGGTTTATACTCACTGGCGGGCGAAGTGGTAAAACGACGCTGATGGCCGGTGCAGGATTACCGCTGTTTTCTAATGAACCGGAAAGTTCTCTGGTTGTGCCGACCCGAACCTTACGCTGGTGGTTTTTTCGTTCCGCAGGTTTTCTCGACCTCTCCAGCCATTTTCTGAATAAAACCCCGGCCTTCGAGCGCGGCTGGTTGCGTCTGGTGAACTGGTGTGCCCGTCTGCCTGCGCCGGGTGGCATCGTGGTGTGCGTGTCGGTCAGTGAGTTGCTCGAAAAAGATGACGCGGAACTGCATCTGCATGCGCGGCATATCCGCACGCAGATCGAACCGCTGGTCAGTAAAGTCAAACGCCGTCTGCCGGTGTATCTGTTTATCACTTGTTGTGACCGGGTGCCCGGTTTCAGCCACTGGGCCAATAATCTCTCCGCCGAACAGCGCCAGCAACCGCTGGGTTACTACTGGCGCCGTTCGCCTGTCGTCGACGGGAAAGATCCGGCCTTGCTGGATCCGCTGTTTACGTGCGTGAAAGACGGGCTGGATAAAGTGCGTGTCAGCATGCTTTCGGGCGGCGAACCGGATGGCGACACGCTGGCGTTGATGGATTTCCCTGAACAGCTACCGAAATTGCAACCTGCACTGCAACGTTATCTGGCCGCCCTGTGTGAGCCGGACGCTTACTTTCAGCCCGCAGCACTGGGTGGTATCTGGTTTACCGCCACTGAACCTGTCAGCAAAAACAGTGCTTCGCGTCAGGCTTTCTTTATCCATGACCTGATGGCCCGATTACTGCCTGAACTAAGCCGCCAGCGTGAAATTGAGCCTGTCGGGTTTGGCCGTCGCTATCTGCATAAATGGGGGGCGATGACCTTCAGTGTGCTGGCAATAACCTATGTGCTGTTTTCCGGTTATTTCACCAACCGCCTCACCGGGGGCTCGCCCGCGCAAATGGATGTCACGGCGCAGGTTCAGCAGCTTGAGAACATTGAACACTGGAATGCACATCCGCTGAAATATTTACCTTTTGTTCCCGTTCTCAACCATCGCCATGCGCAGCTTGAGGCCAGCATTCTTGCTGCATCCCCACGCGATAAGGTGAACCTGCGGGAGATAGCAGATAACTACCAGCAGCTGTTCACCGACGCCGATCCACAGCAAAAACGCGAGTTGATTCTGAACCTGGCAAGCACGCTTATCACTAAACAGGCCATGTGGGAAAAACAGCCGGTCAGTGAGCTGATAAAACAGGCGCCGGTTCCGGCGGCGCTGAGCATGACCGGGGCCACCGTGTCCTTACCCTATCAACAGGATGTGGTGTTGCAACGCGCGCTGTTACAGTTGCCGGAAGGCGGCAAGCAACTTGTGGTACTGCGCGAATTGCTCGGACGTTTGGTCAACAGTGATCCGCAGATGGCATGGCTGGTGGCTCCTTCAGGCGATCTGACGCCAGTGAATCTGACGGATTTCATGCCCTCGTCTGAGGATAAAACGCAGGTCAGTGGTCTGTGGACGCTACAGGGCACCGCACAAATTCAGGGCTGGTTGAAGGAAATTCGTCGCGCAGGAGGTGAACAGGTCCCGATGCCTGCGCTAGTGGCTTTTGAACAGCACTGGCCTGCGCTGCGCCAGACGCAATGGATGACGATGATGCTGGCGATGAACCAGCAACCCGCCCCGGAGCTGACCAGCGAAGAGTGGCAAACCGCGCTGATTACGCTCGATCAGGGTAACAGCCCATCAATGAAATTTTCCCGTTACGTCAATGAACAACTAGAAGACATCCGTGCTCAGGATGCCGAGCCCTGGTTGCGCGAGCTGCGCCGGTTGAATCAGTTACAGGCTATGTCGGTACCCGGTGCGCTGATACCGCGTATCAGCAAGGTCCAGCAGTCTTTTCAGAAGAAAATTTCAGCACTGCTGAAAATCGACAGCAAAACCCTGACACCCGTGCTTTCCGATCTCAATGTGAAAAACTGGAATGCCTGGAAAAACAGTCTGCATGCGGCGGTTTCGGACGTGTTTGCTACGCCGAAAAGCAGCGATCGTCTGACGCGCGGACTGTTCCAGACCGGCGCGGCGGGTGACAGCAATCCACTGCAATTACTCGACAGCCGTTTTAACGTGCTGCGTAAGAGCTTGTCGGCGGAACGCGATGATTTTGCCACCAACGCGGTGTGGGCGTTGTATCAGAATGATGCGCACTGGCTGGTGGCGCATGCCATGCAGCGTTCTGCCTGCTGGCTTGAACAGCAATGGCAGAGCCGGGTGCTGTGGCCAATGGAAAATAATGCCAGCCGTCTGGAGTACGATGACCAACAGGATCTGGCGTGGCAATACCTGTCTGACTTTATCCGTGGACCGGCAAAAAGTGTGCTGGTGGTTGAAGATAACGGGCCAAAAGCGGGCGAATTCAACGGGCAGACACCGGGCCTGACACCGGAATTTCTGCGAATGGTCAATCACGTGTTGCGTCCGGATGACGTGCTGGCGATGCCGGAACGTGAAAATACCCGCAATGACGATGCGCTGGCCGCCCTGAAAGATGAGCAGGCCGATCTGGAGGCTCAAATGGCGGCACTGGAAGCAAAATCGCTGGAACTGACGCTTAAAAGCCTGCCTGCCACCATTCCCGGCGGTGCGCGGCTGATGCCGGTGGGTACTCAGTTGACGCTGTTCTGCGATGAGCAACAGTGGAAGCTCAATAGCATGAACTTCAGCGAACAGGCGGCATTCCGCTGGCGCCCGGGGCATTGCAGCCGTGCCACGCTGGTGATCAAGTTCCCTGGTTTCGATCTGACGTACGAATACTTCGGCGACGCCGCATGGCCTGATTTCCTGCAGGACATTTCCGACGGGCAGCATCGTTTCAAAGCGGAAGATTTCCCGGATGATGCTGCTCAGCTGACGGCACTGGGCATCAAAGAAGTCATGGTGCGTTATCAGAGCGGCTCACAGAACGCGGTGCAGGATCGCTGGCATCAGTGGCAAGAACTCAATCAGGCACTGAATGACAACGCTGAGGCGCAGCAGGAAACCGGGCTTAAAAAAGCGGAAAAACAACGACCGACGGCGCTGAAGAGTGCGTTCTCTCAACTGCCTGTCCGCATTACCGGATGTCACTGAGCGTCTGATCAGGACGCCTTTTGAAAAATTTAAAAAGGATAATTTATGGGTAACTACCTGAAGAAAATTGTAGAGAAAATGAATGTCGAGGCACGTGAGTGCCTTGATGCCGCGATCAGTCTGGCCGTCAGCCGTACGCATCACGAAGTGGACATCGAGCATTTACTGCTCGCACTGGTGACCCGTCAGCCTGCGCTGATTGAGCAACTCTGTCTGAATGCCGGATTGCGGGGTGATGCGTTAGTCGATGCGCTGCAAGTCAGCCTCAACCACCTGCGTAGCGGCAATACGCGTAGCCCGGTATTATCGGAGCTGTTGGTCGAACACCTGGAGAAATCCTGGTTGCACGCCAGTGCCTGCTGGCAGCAAACACAACTGCCGGTACAGGCCTTTCTGGGTAGCCTGCTTGCCAGTGAAAAAGACAATCAGATCCACCTGTCGTCAGCCTTACAGCAGGCGCTGCTGTGTCAGGCTGATCGCGCTGACCGGTTGCTGCACGATGCCTGCGCACCGGTACAGGCCACGAATCATCCTGCTGCAACCCGCCACAATACTGATTCTGCGGTGATGAAATTTACCCGTAACCTGACTGAACAGGCGCGTGATGCGGCACTGGATCCCGCGCTGGGTCGCGAGCCTGAAATTCGTCAACTGATCGACGTGCTATTACGCCGCCGTCAGAACAACCCGGTGCTGACCGGTGAACCGGGAGTGGGGAAAACCGCGCTGGTTGAAGGGCTGGCACAGCGCATTGCGGATGGCACTGTACCGGAAGCGCTAAAGTCAATGGAGATTCTGTCGCTGGATATGGGGTTGCTTCAGGCCGGTGCCAGCGTGAAAGGCGAATTTGAAAACCGCCTGCAAACTCTGTTGCGTGAAGTGAAAGAATACCCGTCTCCGGTCATTCTGTTCATTGATGAGGCGCATACACTGATTGGCGCGGGGGGACAGGCCGGTCAGAACGACGCTGCTAACCTGCTTAAACCAGCGCTGGCTCGCGGGGAAATGCGCGTGGTGGCAGCCACCACCTGGGCTGAATACAAAAAATATTTTGAGAAAGATGCGGCCCTGGCACGACGTTTTCAGGTGATCAAAGTGGCGGAGCCTGATGAAGAGACCGCCATCGCCATGCTGCGGTCCCTGAAACCGGCTCTCAGCAAACATCATGGCGTGCAAATCCTCGAAAGCGCGCTCGTGGCCGCTGTTCGCCTCTCCAGCCGCTATATTTCTGGCCGCCAGTTGCCGGACAAATCCATCAGCTTGCTGGACACCGCCTGCGCTCGGGTGGCGATTTCACAGTGCCATGAGCCTAAAGAGATCGAAGATCTTAATGCGATGATCAGCAACATTCACACTGAGCGGGAAAGTCTGCTGAAAGAGGGCGAGAATCCCTCCCGGGTGAAATGGCTGGACCAGCGTGAAAGCGAACTGAAGCAAAGTCTGGAGGCACTGCTGCCGGTCTGGCGTCAGCAACAGCAGATCGTGGCGCAAATTAATAGTATTGAGGATGTGGCGCAGATTGCCGCATTGCGTGTGCAACTGGCTGAGATGCATAAAGATCAAGCTCTGGTGTATGACTGCGTGGATGCGACCTGTGTCGCAGATGTGATTGCTGGCTGGACCGGTATTCCGCTGGGCCGGATGATGGAAAAAGAGCAGCAACAGCTTGGCGATCTGGTTGCACGTCTGGAAAGCCGGGTGATCGGGCAATCCCACGCATTAGCGGACATTGCGCAGCAAATCCGCATCGGGCGCGCCAATCTGGCGGATCCGGTTAAGCCGACCGGCGTCTTTATGCTGGCCGGGCCCTCCGGAGTTGGGAAAACAGAAACGGCGCTGGCCTTGTCTGAGCTGCTTTTCGGTGGCGAGCAAAGTTTAATTACCATCAATATGTCCGAGTATCAGGAAGCACATTCTGTATCAGGCCTGAAAGGTTCCCCGCCCGGGTATGTGGGTTATGGGCAGGGCGGTGTGCTGACCGAGGCGGTGCGTCGTCGTCCATACAGCGTGGTGCTGCTCGATGAAGTTGAGAAAGCCCATCCGGATGTGATGGAGATTTTCTATCAGGTATTTGATAAAGGCGTGATGGAAGACGCTGAAGGCCAACTGATCAATTTCCGCAATACCCTGATTATTCTGACCAGCAATCTGGCCAGCGATCGCGTGATGACCGCCTGTGCCGCCGGAAATACGGATCAGAAAGAGTTGACAGCACTCCTGCGGCCTGAATTCGATCAGTACTTCCGTCCTGCGCTGATGGGACGTTTACAGCTGATCCCTTATCTGCCGGTCGTGGGCGAAACACTGGCAAAAATCATCCGTCTCAAAATCGATAAAGTGTGCAAACGCTTTAGCGGTGCCGGTGAAGGTAATTCCTCCCTGAGCTACAGCGAAAAAGTGGTGGAGTTCATGGCCAGCCGCTGTCAGGTCGAACAAAGCGGGGCGCGCGAAATTGATGCCGTCCTGAATCGGGAACTGCTGCCGTTGCTGACCGACCGTCTGCTGGCGGTCGAAAGCAAAGCCGATATCCGCCTGCAGGTTGGTGTCAGTAAAGATCAGCTCACTCTGACGAAACAGTCAGCGACCAAACGCTCTGCCGCGAAACAACCCGTCTGAGTGACAGGAAAAGGATAACCATGAAAAACCGGGTGAATTTGCGCGCACTGAAAATTAACGGGCACGATCCGAGGCTCAGCAAATCCTTTCTGTTGCTGAGCAGTGAGCTAAGCCCGCTGAATGGCACCATTCCCGCCAGACTGGACTGGAATGCGCTGGAAGAACGGTGTTTTCAGCTGTTCCATGAATATGGCTACGACCTGCAAAGTGGCATGTGGTTTTGTCTCATCAACCTGCGGCTTAAGAGCTGGAAAGGGCTGGCGCTGGCACTCGATCTGCTTTCGACGGCATTTACCCACAACAGCCAGCGCTGCTGGCCGCCGGTGGCCGCCGTTCAGCAGCGACAGCAGTTGATCGACTGGTTCAATGCCAATGTGGCGACGCATATTTATACGCTGGAGTACGGGCCGGAAAACAGCGCGGAAATGCGACAGGTAGAAAGAAGTATCGGCGTGCTGTGCACACAGTCCAAAAACCTGCAATCACGCAGCCATGACTCGCTGAACAATCTGCATTATTTCCTGCAGGTTCGCTGTCGTTCCGTGCCGTATCCGGTCCACGCCAAAGTGACGAAAGCGATACGTGAGCCCGTAGATAAGACTCCTCAGGTATTGAGTGAGAAAAATGTCGCTGCACTGCTGACTGACATCGTACCTGATGTAGAACCGGTTGAAATCCAGCTTGCTGAGACACATCACCCGCGCCCGTTATTGTGGGGGCTCGGTGGAATGGCTGCTGGCATAGCGGTTTGCGCCGTCGCTGCGGCGTTCTGGTTCTCATCACAGACGTTGAGTTTTAGTGAAAAGTTGAGCGTCCCGTTACTGACATTGCAACACAGTGAGCGTCAAATAAATGACGCCTGGAACAAAGCGCCTGAAGCCGATCTGAATGCGCAAAAAGAGGCAGTGTTAGCGCAGGCGGCACCGGTGCTGACATGGCTGAGCGAACAACCCTCTGATGTATTGCTGCGTCAGGGTGAAATATTGTCTGATCATCTGGAAAAAGCCTATCCGGGAAATCAGTACAGTGCTCAATGGCAGCGCACAGTAGATGAAAAGGCGGGAGATATTCCGGCACTGGACGGTTTAGTGCTTGCTAATAAACATCTTGATGAGCTTGAAGCCCGGTTGCTGAACGCTGAAAAGAAACACAGCCAATATATGACCGTGTCAGAATTGAAAACAGCGGTATATCAGATACGGCAGGACCTGCAGCGCAATGGTGTGCCCGCTGAAACCCTACTTTGGCAACTCAGTCAGCAAAATGAAAATACCGATCAGTTTAATTCGGCATTATTAAAGCAGGTCTCACAAAGAATCGAAGCGTTAAATTCAATCTATTTTATGTATTTATTTGAAAAGCATATCTGAAGAATTTATTAATAGTAATTATGTAATGGAGTTACATTATGTTCGGTAAAAAACAGTTAAAGTCTCCCGATGCAGATAAAGTCAAAGCGTTGAAGAAATGGGACGCTCGTGATAAAAAAAGACAACTGCTGATTCACACGGTTTCTGCTAACTATGTGAATACACCACTGCTCATGAAACCGGGCAGAGATGTTTTTAAAACCTGGGATATTATTTCAAGTTCATTCATTGATCTGGATAACGTGCTGGCCGGTTTCCGGCTGGGGGCCGGACTCACGGTCAGATCGCAATCAGGATTATTTTTCGAAGCAGGCTTTATTCTCGATGTGCCGGTGCAAAATATAATGGGAACATTCAGCGGTGATGTATGGTTCCCTAATCATGCGGGTGTCAGTAATGGTATGGTCTATAACCGTTTTGCCCTTGCTGACAATATTTTTGCGGGCAGATCTAAAAAGAAAGAAATCATTGCTCCCGGTGGTTACAATCAAATTCAGCCACCCCAAAAGATACTCAAGAACACTAATTACCAATGGCATAATGAGATCCTGCTTATTGGTCGTCCGGATATTAATACTTATCAGGGATTACCTCCGACGCGTGAGATTAAAATAGCGGGGATTTTTGTAGCACCTAAGACTATACGTCCGACTCGGGAAGCGACCCTAGGGATTAACGAAAGGTTGTACAAGTTAGTTGAACGGATGAAAAAATGTAATCCTGGCGTTCCGGTTATTGACATTTCTCGTTAAAGATCTCCTTTACAGAGATGAGCGTCATGTGTAAGCCCCCTTAAACCGGTTCGCTTTACGCATGACTATCATGCCCTTAATGTCAAAAGTTAGCCTTGAATAATAAAGCGTTCATCTATACCCGATGGCGTACGAGTGTATCTATACTCTTTCTGTGGGACGACCAACGTCGCCCCGGAAATTGTGAAGCCACTCATGAAGCAAACTAAAAATAAATCATCGCTGCTTACTGTGACCGTGGCCTGTATCGGTGTTGTCTATGGCGACATCGGTACCAGCCCGTTGTATACCCTGCGTGAATGCCTGACCGGACAGGCGGGCATCGCCGTGACGCAAAGCGCGCTGTTCGGCTTTCTGTCATTGATTTTCTGGCTTCTCATGCTGGTCGTTTCCGTTAAATACATCAGTTTCGTCATGCGGGCTGATAACGACGGGGAGGGCGGCATTCTCACTCTGATGGCGCTGGCTATCCGCAATCTGAATCCGCGCTGGATCCCGTTCATTATGTTTATCGGCCTGGTCGGCGGCAGCTTCTTCTATGGTGACGGCGTTATCACGCCTGCCATCTCGGTGCTTTCGGCGATTGAAGGGCTGGAAATTATCGAGCCATCGCTCGACCGCTTTATCATTCCGTTTTCTATTGCTGTTCTGACGCTGCTGTTTTTTATTCAGAAGAACGGTACCGGTAGCGTGGGGAAAATTTTCGCCCCGGTGATGGTGGTATGGTTTATCACGATTGGCGCGCTGGGCATCGGCGGCATCGTGCGTAATCCTGACGTATTACAGGCGCTCAACCCTTACTGGGCGGTGCATTTCTTTGTGGAATTCAAAACCGTGTCGTTTTTCGCACTCGGTATGGTGGTACTTTCAGTCACCGGTGGCGAAGCGCTATATGCAGATATGGGGCATTTTGGTAAGAAACCCATCCGCATCGCCTGGTTTGTGCTGGTCGGGCCTTCGCTGGTGATGAATTATTTCGGGCAGGGCGCGTTGTTACTCAGCCAGCCTGCGGCCATTAAGAATCCGTTTTTCCTGCTGGCACCTGACTGGGCGCTGGTTCCGCTGCTGGTGCTGGCCACGCTGGCGACCGTCATTGCTTCGCAGGCGGTGATTTCCGGCGTGTTCTCTCTGACGCGTCAGGCCGTGCGTATGGGCTATTTGCCGCCGATGCGCATTATTTACACCTCCGATGTGGAGTCGGGGCAAATCTACATTCCGGTCGTCAACTGGCTGCTGTATTTTGCCGTGCTGATTGCGATCGTCAGCTTCAAACATTCCAGTAATCTGGCCTCGGCGTACGGTATTGTGGTCACCGGTACGATGGTGATCACGTCTGTACTGATCGGCATTGTGATGATTAAAAACTGGGGATGGAAAAGCTGGGCTGGCGGCCTGGTGATCACGGCCATGTTGCTGATTGATGTACCGTTGTTTGCGGCCAACCTGAGCAAAATTTTCTCGGGCGGCTGGTTGCCAGTGGCAATCGGGCTGACCATTCTGGTGATCATGCTGACCTGGAAAACGGAACGTTCGCGGTTGCTGCGCCGCTTGCGTCAGGATCCGGAAGCGCTGGAGGCTCTGATTACCTCGCTTGAAAAAGCGCCGCCACAACGGGTGCCGGGAACGGCCGTGGTGATGTCGCGCGGGCAATATGAAGTGCCGCTGGTGTTGTTGCATAACCTCAAGCACAACAAGATATTGCATGAGCGCGTGGTGTTACTGACTATCGTCACCGAGGATGTGCCGTATGTGCATAACGTACAGCGGGTGATTATCGAACAGCTTTCACCGGCATTCTGGCGGGTTATCGCCCGTTATGGCTGGCGGGAAAAGCCGAATGTGACGGATATCCTTTATCGTTGCGGGCTGGAAGGGCTGCAAAGCAACATGAATGAAACCTCATTTTTTATGTCGCGCGACACCTTTATTCTCGGCGAGCCGCGCCCGTGGTACCTGAAGGCACGCGGAAAACTATTTCAGGTATTGCAGCGAAATTCTCTGCGTGCGCCGGAACATTATCATATTCCACCAAACCGGGTGATTGAGCTGGGTGCGGTGGTGAAATTCTGAGGAAGGCCACAGGTCACCGCCGGTGCATCAGGCACCAGCGGTAAAGGCGGATTAAGTTTGCGGAGCGGAGGAGGTTAAATCTGTGATAACAGACGCTGCTGAATCCTGCGTTGCTTGTGATGCTGGCGACTGAGTGACGGGCGTCAGTTCGGTGATGTTCGGCGCCTGCGTCCCCTGCGTGGTTACCGGTGTTGCAGTTTGCGTTTGCGGAGTCGTTACCGGCGCGGCAGGTGTTACAGTCTGCGTTTGCTGGGTCGTTACCGGCGCGGCAGGTGTGGCAGTCTGCGTTTGCTGAGTTGCTACCGGCGCGGCAGGCGCTACAGTTTGCGTCTGTTCAGCTGCGGCAGGATCTTCAATTTGTGCTGGCATGCTCGGAATGCTCGGAACGGGTTCTGCCGGAATTGATTCTGACTTCGGTTTCGGAACCGGCGTTGATGCGCGAACAAGGAATGTCGGTTTGAGGTTCGCAACCGAATAGGTTACATGACTGATCACATCGCGCGAAGTGGCCACTTCGACAGGGGATATGGTCACGCGGCCAACAAGTGAACGGGCATAGCCGCCGACTTTATGTTTGCCCTCCGGAAGTTGTAACTCCATACTCTCGCCAATCCCCAGCGCACCGGCATCTTTGCCATCAATGGTCACATACAGCTTGGTGCCGTCGTCGGTTTTGGTCGGGACGTGCGTTACGGTCACCCGCGTGGAGCCAAAATCGAAAGCCGGTGCCTGGTCGGCGGTTTTCGATTTTGCACATCCTGTCAGGGCTAAAACGGCTGCTACGGCAGCCAGGGTGAAACGATAACTCATAGTGCGACGTCTTCCTTTAAGGGATTTTTGTGATCTGCGTACCAATATACCCGATCTCCGGTGAGAGATGAATGCGCATTCCGGGAACTCAGAGCAGTCTGTTATCAGCTATTCTTCGGCCTTGCCCGTTTTCTTTCATGCGATGAGGTTAGTCATGCATCAATTCCATTCTTATTGTATTTCAGCCTCAGGGGAAGAAAGGGGGCAAGGGGATTTCGAGGCTCGTTTTCCTTACTGGAGTTTCACCAAAACCACGATAGCGATTTGCGCGCTGAAGCTCAGTGAACGTGGCGTTTTGCAGCCCGACAGCCGCATTGACGGCGCGGCTTATACACTGCGGCAACTGCTCAACCACACCGCCGGATTGCCGGATTACGGCTCGCTGAAAATCTATCACGACGCTGTCGCTGCCGGTGAGCAACCCTGGGAGCGCCAAAAATTACTCAATGCCGCCTTAGCCAAAGGCATGCTGTTTGCACCCGGTGAAGGCTGGTCCTATTCCAATGTTGGCTACATGCTGGCCCGCGAGCAGATTGAAGCCGCGTCCGGACAAAGTTTTGCGCAACTGGTGGCAGACATCATCACCACACCGCTCGGGCTCACCAGCATTTCTCTTGCCACCACGCGCGAAGAGTTCGCGCAACTTCACTGTGAAGCCGCCGGAAAGTACGATCCGGGCTGGGTGTCTCACGGTTGTCTGGCAGGCAATGTGCGGGACGCCGCCAGACTGTTGCACGGTTTATTCACCGGCAAACTCCTCAGCCCGGCATCGCTGGCTGACATGCGGGTGACATACCCGCTCGGCGGTGCCCTTGAAGGGCGACCGTGGACCGAATGCGGTTACGCGCTCGGGCTGATGAGCGGCGCAATGGGAAAAGCCGGACGCTCGGCAGGTCACTCAGGCGGCGGTCCGTCGTGCGTGAATGCGGTCTATCACTTCCCGGATCTCAGCGAACCCGTGACCGGAGCCTGCTTTACTGACGGATATCACGAAGGGGAAGCCGAGACTGAACTCGGCAGACTTGTGCAAAACGTCGAATAATGCGGAAAGGGGTTCAGACCTGCGGTTCATGACAACAAATACACAGTTTATTGCCATCGGCGTCGCAGAAATACGCGCCGTAATAATCCGCATGATAATGCGGACGTAATCCCGGCTGGCCTTCGTCCCTTGCGCCATTGGCGATAGCGTATTCATAGATCCGATCAACCGTGTGACGTGTTTTTGCCAGCAATGCCACCATCTGGCCGTTACCGGCGCTGGCGGTATCGCCATCAAGAGGTTTACCTATCAAAAATAACGGGCGCGGTGCATCAGGTGCCATCCACGCCGCCCAGGGTTTTTCATCGTCACAAAACTTCAGGATATGCCCCAGTTCAGCCATCACCGTGGCATAAAATTTGTAAGCGCGCTCAAAGTCGTTAACGCCGATACAGATGTGTGAAATCATGGGTGCCTCCATTGAAACTGAACACTTTTTATAGCCGGTTATGGCATTGCGTGCAGACTTTTGTCGTCAGACAACCGGAGCATTATTCCACTTTGTGCTAAATTAGCCCTCATTCTTACCCGTATTCCCCGAGGCAACATGTTCACTCCGCTCAACCGTACCACCCGTGAAATGAAGATCAACAATGTTGTGCTGGTCACTAATGCATTGAAATCACTGGGGTCGGCAACAAAAGCAGATTTAGCGGTTGCTACCGGGCTGAGCATTGCGACGTGTGGTGCGGTGCTTAATGAACTGAGTCTGCGCCATGAGGTACTGGCGCTGGAACTGGAAGTTTCTCGTGGTGGGCGTCCGGCGCAGCGCTATGCATATAACCCGGACTTCTTCTCCGTACTGAGTTTGTATGCACAGGGCAGTGACACGGCGGCGCAGATTATCTGGTCGGTGAATTCAGCCACGGGTGAAAGCCTGGCTCAGGGCGAAGTTCGTTTTTTGCCGCTGATGCTGGCAACGTTTTATCAGCAGATTGAATCGCTGCTGGCAGATTACCCGAATATTAAAGCGCTGGGCGTTGGATTGCCGGGTGTGGTGGTGAAAGGCACCGTCGCGACCTGCGATATCACGGTGTTTGCCGGTGTTGCCATCGAACAACAACTGCGTGACCGTTTTGGCCTGTACGTGCAAGTCGATAACGACATGAACTATACCGCCTGGGGTTTTTACCGCAGCAGTTGTGCCGGCGTCACTGCGCCGGTTGCCTATGTATTTAAGCCGGATGTCCCTTGTCTCGGATGCGGGATGGTGATTAACGGACAGGTATTACAGGGCGCAAGCCAGTTTGCCGGTGAAGTTTCCAACCTGCCGTTTGAGCATCTGAACACGCTGCCGGTGGCGGAGGAGATGGCAAAAGTGATTGTCTCGCTGACGGCGATTATCAACCCGGTCACCATTGCACTCTCCGGCCCTAAAATCAGCGAAGCGCTGATCCCGCAACTGACGGCACTCTGCCAGCAGTATATTCCCGCGCAACATATGCCTGAACTGACTTACCGCCCCTCCATGCGTAAGGATTATCTGCAAGGCATCACCGAACTGACCCTGCATAATTACAATCTGTACGTCGCTTTCGGCGAGTAATCCGTATTGACTTTTTTTTGTCCTCACCTCTATACTTGCCACTTATTAAAAGTCTTTTAATAATTAATTTTCTGCCGGGGGAACCTGATGTCACTGTCATCTGAAATGGAAAGTGTCAACGCGCATGCCGGAAGTCCTGCCCGACGTGTCGCCACGCGGGCTATATTTTTTGTTACCGGCATGGCGATGGGGTTGTGGGCGGCGCTGGTGCCTTACGCGCAGTTGCGTACGCATTCCGAAGCGGGTGATCTCGGATTACTGTTGCTGTGCCTGGGTGCGGGGTCACTGCTGTCGATGCTGGGTTCCGGTCGGATTATTGGCCGGTTCGGTTGCCGGGCGGTGATTGTGGCCGCCGTGGTGTTGTATTGCCTGATGTTGCCGTTGCTGGCGGTGTTCAGTGATATCGGGTTGCTGGCGCTGAGTCTGTTTATTTTCGGCATGGGAATTGGTCTGGCTGATGTTGCGGTCAATGTGCAGGGAACGCTGGTTGAACAGGCAGCGGATAAACCGCTGATGTCTGGCTTTCATTGCCTGTGGAGCGTCGGCGGTATTGCCGGGGCCGGTGGCGGCGCGTTACTGCTCAGTGCCGGTATTTCGCCGCTCGGCAGCACGTTTTTTGCCGTGGCGCTGGTTGTCATCGTGACTGCCTGGTCTTTCCGCGGCATGTTACCGTTTGGCGCGCATGAGGAAGACGGGGCTGAGGGCAAACCTAAAGCGAGGCCGAATTTTCGCCTCGCGCTGATGGCCGTGATGGCGATGATCTGTTTTATGGCTGAAGGTGCGGTGCTCGACTGGGGTGGCGTATTTCTGACTCGTGAGCGCGGGCTGGCGCTGGAACATGCAGGCTGGGGCTTTGCGGTGTTTGCTGTCGCGATGTCGCTGATGCGCCTGACCGGCGATGCCATTGTCAGCGCGCTGGGACGCAAAAGAATTCTGGTGGTGGGCGGTGTGCTGGGGATCGCCGGTTACCTGATGGTGGTGCTGTTACCGGGCTGGATCCTGCCGTTATGCGGGTTTGCGCTGGTCGGTATCGGTGCGGCCAATATCGTACCAGTACTGATTACCCTCGCAGGCCAGGAGAAAGTGATGCCGGTGAATATGTCTGTGGCGATGGTTGCCACACTTGGGTATCTCGGTGTGCTCGGTGGCCCGGCAGTCATTGGCTTTATCGCCCATTTATCCAGTTTATATGTGGCATTTTCGGCGGTAGCTGCCGCGTTTCTTATCATCACGTTTGGCGCATACAAACTGAAGTATTGATTGTTTTCAAAGATCAAGGTTTTATAACTGAGTAGCAAATTTGCCCGCTGGCGCCTCAACCCCGTCAGCCTTCTTTTACTGTTAATGATAAAAATCCGACCCTGCAAGGAGCTGTGATGGCCGTAAAACTTATTGCCGTAGACATGGATGGAACCTTTCTGAACCCGCAACATGAATACAATAAAATCCGTTTTCGCGAGCAATATCAGCAACTGCTGGCGCGCGATATCAAATTTGTGGTGGCCAGCGGTAATCAGTATTACCAGCTTAAATCTTTCTTCGATGACATCGATGAACAGATTGCCTATGTGGCGGAAGGTGGGGGTTATGTCGTCGACAAAAAAGAAGAAGTTTATTGCGGCAAACTCGAACCTGAACAGGTCGCTGACGTACTGCACTGGATCAGCCGGACACCGGGCATTAACACCATCGTTTGCGGCAGAAAGGGCGCGTATGTACTGAATGGCACCGATGAAGCTTTTATCAGCCGGATGCGTCGTTACTATCACCGCCTGAGCAAAGTGAGCGATTATGCCGAAATTCACGACACGATTTTCAAATTCGCACTTAGCTATAGGGAGGATGACGTTTATCCGCTTATGGGCGAAATTACCCGCCATCTGGGCAATATTGTTGCGCCGGTTACCAGCGGGCACGGTTCGGTGGATCTGATCATCAGCGGAAATCACAAAGCCTGCGGCCTGCAAAAAATCCAGAAAATCTACGGTATCCGGGATGAGGAAGTGCTGGCCTTCGGTGATAGCGGAAATGATCTCGAAATGCTCAGCTATTGCGGATTTGGTTTTGCGATGGAAAACGCCTCGGCAGCGGCCAAAGCTGCCGCAAAATACACGGCACCATCAAACAGCGATGAGGGTGTGCTGAACATTATCGATGATGTGCTTAATGACCGTGCGCCGTTTGCCTGAACGACGAAAGACTGAAGAAAAGTGAACTGAAACAAAAGGCTGCCAGAGAACGGGCAGCCTTTTTAATTGTGCAAAAACTTAAGGTACGTAATCCGGAGGAACATCGTTGTTTCCCGGCGGGGCCGGATAGTAGTCCGGTGGCACCTCTGACTGTGCCTGAGGTTGCGCACTGTAACCATAGCTGGCATCGACCGGCACTTTATTGCCTTTGGCATACATGCACTGGGTGTAGACGGTATCGTATTGATTCTGCAAATTACCGCTGCTGGCACCTGCGCCGTTACTGCCCATCGCGCTGCCAATCAACAAACCACTGCCTGCGCCAACCAGCGCGCCCGCTCCGGCCTGATGAGACGCCGCGCCTAGCAGCGCACCCGCCGCCGCACCTACAACGGTGCCTGCCGCGGCGGTATTGACTGCGTTATTGTTGGCTGTTTGTGCGCCGCCGTTAACACTGTTGTAGGCGTCATTCCGGCAGGCCATTTCATCCATACGGAATTGCTGATAATCCTTACCGGTGCCGGGTAACACCATCACATCGGGCCGGGTGGGAGGAGAAACGCAGCCGGAAAGCGCTGCAGTCAGGGCGATAACCGCCAGCGGAGTGAACCTGTTCATGAAATTATCGCCTGTTAACGCGGTGCGGAATCACCTACAACCACCTTCATCCAGCCGCGCGGACAGCGCTGCACATGCGGATAGTAGCCCGCAGGATTCTGGCAGTAATAGGCATAGTCAGGAGTTTTCTCAACATATGTCTGCGGTTGTGCTGGTGTAACGTAGACCACCGGCGGCGGCCCGTAATACACCGGAGGCGGTGGTGGTCCCCAGGGGATGCCGACGATAATGCGCGGTCCACCGTATCCACCGTGATAGTAGCCGTGACCATAATAACCATGCCCGTAATAGCCATAGGCAAACGATGCAAAGCTGGCAGACATCAGCACGCCAGCGGTCAGCATCAACAACAACCTTTTCATAACAACCTCGACGCGCAATGATCGGATACAGGGAATGGCTTAAATGCCACCATTCCTGAGCGTAACGATACGCCCAAGTGTGGGAAAAGGTTGGCGGGAGATCAGGGTGAATCTGACAAGGTAACGCCAGCAATTGTGAGCAAAAAATTCACGGGAAAAGATTACTTTACGAACATCGGAGAGGGCGTGGGAATATCGGGGAAAACCGCCCGGTTCTGTTAAAAAACCAACCCGGCGGCGGATGAGATGCGGCGTTAAATCAGGATTTTTTCTCTGCCGTAAAGCGTCTGAACGCTTCAAGCGTTTCATCGCTGACGTGATGCTCAACACCTTCTGCATCGAGGCGCGCGGTTTCGGGGCTGATCCCAAGGGCAATAAAGAACGCTTCTACGACGTTATGACGCTCGCGGTTTTCCGCTGCCAGCCGCTCACCTTCAGGCGTAAGGAAGGTTCCGCGATAGGGTAACTGATGAACCAGCCCGGCATTGGCCAGTCGTTTGAGCGTTTTTGCGACGGTAGGCTGAGAAACCCCCAGCCGCGCGGCCAAATCGACCTGACGCGCTTCGCCAAATTCGTGGATTAAGTCTGAAATCAGCTCAACGTAATCGTCCATTAATTCCCGGCGATGTGCCTCGCGCACCTGTAAAAAACCCTGAGCGTGTTCTTCCACATCCAGTAATGGATTTATTTTTTTTTCTTTCACTACGCCTGCCTCTTTCTTGCTCAACGGTTTTTACCGTTGCCGCGTACACCACGGCAACTCACGCATTGTAAACCAAGTACACACATCTACCAATTTCTGAAAACTTTGCCTTGGCTATGGAGTATAGCCTGTGCTATACCTGAATAATAAACCGCCGGTTAATGCGCAGAGTGACAGGAGAGATTTGATGGAAAAAGGACAAAGCATTTTAAAATTATTCAGCTATTCGCCGTTTCGTTTGCGACTGATGCTGGTCGGGATGATCGTGGCGCTGATCACCGGAAACGCGCAGGCGGCCGAAAAAGACAAAAAGAAGTTTAAAGTCGTCACCACTTTCACAGTGATCCAGGATATCGCGCAGAACGTTGCCGGTGATGCGGCGACGGTAGAATCCATCACCAAACCCGGCGCAGAAATTCATGATTACCAGCCGACGCCGCGCGACATCGTGAAAACCCAGTCGGCGGATCTCATTTTGTGGAACGGTTTTAACCTTGAACGCTGGTTTGGTCGTTTTTTTGCCAACATCAGGAATGTGCCTTCTGCGACAGTGACGGACGGCATCGCGCCTCTGCCTATTCAGGAAGGACCGTATGTCGGTAATCCAAACCCTCATGCCTGGATGTCCGCGAAAAATGCGCTGGTTTACGTCGAAAATATCCGCGCCGCGCTGGTGAAATATGACCCTGAAAACGCCGCCGTTTATGACCGCAATGCTAAAAATTATGCCGAAAAAATCAGCCTGCTCGATGCGCCGTTGCGTGAGCGTCTGGCGAAAATCCCGGAAGGACAGCGCTGGCTGGTGACCAGCGAAGGCGCGTTCAGTTATCTGGCGAAAGATTATGGATTGAAAGAAGCCTACCTGTGGCCGATCAACGCGGAAGAACAGGGTACGCCGCAGCAGGTGAAAAAAATCATCGATCTGGTGCGTCAGCAAAATATCCCGGTGGTATTCAGCGAAAGCACAATCTCGGACAAACCGGCGAAGCAGGTCAGTAAAGAGACGGGCGCGAAATATGGCGGCGTGTTGTATGTCGATTCACTGTCTGCCGCTGACGGGCCGGTGCCGACTTACATTGATTTGCTGAAAGTCACGGTGAGTACCATCGCAGAAGGGTTCGGACAATGAGTGACACCAGGCTGCATCTCAAGGTTGATGATATTTCGGTGACCTACAACAACGGGCATACCGCGATTGAGAATGCCTCGTTCACGCTGCACGGCGGCTCGATTTGCGCACTGCTGGGCGTGAACGGCAGCGGTAAATCCACGCTGTTTAAAACCATTATGGGGATTATCCGTCCGACGCACGGGCGGGTGACACTTGATGGCCTCAATGTCGCCAAAGCACTGAAACAAAATCTGATCGCGTATGTGCCGCAGTCGGAAGAGGTGGACTGGAATTTCCCGGTGCTGGTGCGGGATGTGGTGATGATGGGGCGCTATGGCAAAATGTCGTTTCTGCGCATTCCCTCACAGGAAGATAAAAAACAAGTTGCTTCCGCGCTGGCGCGTGTTGGGCTGACGGAGCTGGCCCACCGCCAGATTGGAGAGCTTTCCGGCGGTCAGAAAAAACGCGTTTTCCTGGCGCGTGCGCTGGCACAACAAGGGCGGGTGATGTTGCTTGATGAGCCGTTTACCGGCGTGGATATCAAAACTGAAAACGCCATTATCGAATTGCTGCGACAACTGCGCGAGGAAGGACATCTGATTCTGGTGTCGACGCACAACATCGCCAGCGTGCCCGATTTTTGTGATCGCGTGGTGCTGATTAACCGCACGGTGATGGCTTCCGGTCCGCTGGAAACCACCTTTACCCATCAGAATCTTGAAAATACCTTTGGCGGTGCGCTGCGTAATATCGGCTATCTGGTGCCACAAGAACCGGTGAGGCGGGCGGTATGACCGAACTGTTGCTGGAGCCGTTTCAGTACAACTATATGGTGAAAGCCATCTGGGTGAGTGCCGGTGTCGGTGCAGTGTGTGCCTTTTTATCGGCGTATCTGATGCTCAAAGGCTGGTCACTGATGGGCGATGCGTTGTCGCATTCGGTAGTGCCCGGTGTCGCAGGCGCTTACGCGCTGGGCTTTCCCTACGCGATCGGCGCATTCGGGACCGGTATTCTGGCCGCACTTTGCATGACACTGTTGCGTCACTTCACCAAACTGCGGGAAGACGCGATTATCGGTTTTGTGTTCTCCACGTTCTTTGCCCTTGGCCTGTTACTGGTGTCGCTTAACCCGACATCCGTTAACGTGCAGTCGATTCTGTTCGGCAATATTTTAGGGATTGATGACGCCGATATTTTACAGGTACAAATTATTGTCGGCGTTTCGCTGCTGGTGCTGTGTCTTATCTGGCGTGACCTGCTGGCGGTATTTTTCGACGAAGCGCATGCGGTTTCGGTCGGCCTTTCGCCGCTGTGGCTGAAAGTGATTTTCTTCACTATTTTCAGCGCGTGCAGCGTAGCGGCGTTACAAACTGTCGGCGCAATTTTAGTGATCGCAATGGTCATCACACCCGGCGCAACGGCCTATCTGCTGTCAGACCGTTTTTCACACCTGCTCATTATTTCTGTGATCATCGGTGCAGTGACCAGTGCAGCGGGGGCATGGCTGAGTTATTTCCTCGATGGTGCAACCGGCGGGGTGATTGTTTGTCTGCAAACCACCGTCTTCCTGCTGGCGTTCTTGTTCGCGCCGAAACATGGCTGGCTGGTGAATCATTTCCGCATTAAAAACCGGAGCCGCGCATGATGTCCTGGTTTGATGTGCTGATGGAGCCGCTGAGCTTCGATTTTATGCAACGTGCTCTGCTGACCGCTGCGGCCACCAGTATCGTCTGCGCAATGTTTTCCTGTTTTCTGGTACTTAAAGGCTGGTCGCTGATGGGGGACGCCATTTCTCATGCGGTCCTTCCGGGCGTAGTGCTGGCCTATCTGGCAGGAATTCCGCTGGTGATTGGCGCGTTCGGTTCCGGCCTGTTTTGCGCGGTCGCGACGGGTTTCATCAAAGAACATTGCCGGGTGAAAGAAGATTCGGTAATGGGGATCGTCTTCTCCGGTATGTTTGCCGGTGGTCTGGTGCTGTTCTCGCGGGTGAATACCGAGCAGCATCTCAGCCACATTTTGTTTGGCAACGTGCTGGGTGTGACCGACAGTGAAATGTTGCAAACCCTGATTATCGCCGCTGTCGTGACGATGGCGATTATCCTCAAATTTAAAGACCTGATGCTGTTTTGTTTTGATCCTGTACAGGCGAAAGTCATCGGGCTGCCGGTACGTTTTTATCACTATGCGTTGTTGTGTATGCTGGCACTGACCATTGTCGCAGCGTTACAGGCTGTCGGTGTGGTGCTGGTGGTGGCGATGCTGATTACGCCGGGCATTACGGCGTTTCTGCTGTGTAAGACGTTGACGAAGATGCTGGTGGTTTCCGTGACAACGTCACTTTTTGCGGCCATCTCAGGCACTTTTATCAGCTTCTATATTGATGCTGCGACCGGGCCGACAATCGTTCTGGTGCAGGCGGCCATTTTCCTGCTGGCGCTGACGGCGAATTTACTGCGCAAATCGATTAAGCCGCGTCAGGCCGCACCGAATACTTAGTACCGGCGCGTCAGGACGCCGTATTCCCTTTTTGAGCGATTCTGATGACGCCGCTGGCTACCTGCCGCATAAAAGCCTACCATCGATCAGCAACACACGGGTTTATTGAAGTTCAATGAAGTAAGAGTTAAGGATTGTTATGAGCGAAGTTGCAAGTTCCATCAGTGTTGGCGATAGCTTTACTGTCAAGAACGGCTCAACCCATGAAGTCACTGGCTTTGTGAAGAAAGGCGAAAGAATTTACCCGACGATCAAAACTGATCACGGCGATTCGAACTTCACCTTCATCAAAGAAATTGTTTCAGTGAATAAAGCGTAACGTTAACGACCTTCTCTATGATCGCGGCCTGTTTGTATTAAGCAAAGAGCAGGCTGCGTGATGTGATTGCCTTCAGAAATCCTTCCTGCCTCACCTCTGTCTTTGCTATACCCTATGTCTTTTGATGCACCAGCCCTGTCCGACGGACAAAACGGGTGGAAATCATTTAACGATATACCGGCAGTAAATTTATGCTCGACAGAATGTGCACTACCGCATTCAGTACGCCAAACAACAGCACCAGCACAATCATTTTATTGCCGCCCCATACACGGTAGAGCGGGCTGCCGAAGCGCTGGCGTGATGCCCGTGCCATCAGTGCCGGAACAATCACCGCCCAGACCGTGGCGGCGAGACCGGCAAAACCAATCGCGTAAATAAAACCATCCGGGTAGATCACACCACCAATGATTGGCGGCACAAAAGTGATCAGTGCGGTTTTAAATCGACCGGTACGGCTGTCGTCGAATTTGAAAAGGTCAGCCAGATAGTCGAATAATCCGAGCGTCACGCCCAGGAATGAACAGGCCACGGCGAAGTTGGAGAAAATGGTCAGCAGCAAATCCAGCCCCGCACTGTTGAGGATCTGACTCAGCGATTGCACCAGCACATCAATATTGCCACCACGTTCGGCGATGCCAATAAACGCCGTGCGTGGAATGTTACCCATCGTGCCCAGCATCCAGATGACATACAGCCCGAGCGCCATAAGGGTACCCAGCAACAGGCATCTTTTGATGATCTGCGGGTTCTTGCCGTAATATTTCATCAGGCTCGGTACGTTACCGTGATAGCCAAACGAGGCGAGACAAAACGGCAGCGTCGCCAGCACATACGGTGTGTAACTCGGGTTCAACTCCACGCTGTTAAGCAAATTTACCGGTTTGATGTGCCACAGTAAGCTGCCAAATGTCAGGAAGAAGGCGATGATTTTGGCACCCAGCACAATTGCGGTCATGCGACTCACGGCGCGGGTGCTGAGCCAGACAATAAACGCAACTGCCAGTGCGGTCAGCAGGCCGCCGAGGCGGGGAGAAAAGCTCACTGCCATTTCGCGCAGCGTATGTTGAATAACCGAACCGCTGGCAGAAATATAAGCATAAGTCAGGATATACAGCACGAACGCGATGGTCATGCCATTCAGCCGGTTCCAGTTTTTCCCCAGCAAATCGCCGGTGACGGTATTAAAACTCGACCCTACAGGATAGTTAAGATTCGCTTCGAGGATCATCAGGCCGGAGTGCAGCATACAGAACCAGGTAAAAATCAATGCGGCAACTGACCAGAAAAACCAGGCTCCGGACATCACCACCGGCAAAGAAAACATCCCTGCACCGATGATAGTTCCACCGATAATCATTGCGCCACCCAATACAGAATGCTGCGGAGCGGTCACGGAAAGCGTCGCCATAGTGCGGATCCTCGCGTGGCTTTTATCACGATTCGTTAAGTGAATTGCTGTAAAAGATTTGATATGAAAATTGTCCGAAAATCGCGCGTTTATGCTGCGGTCAGGGCCATGAGCGCAGCAATATAGTGGATTTAAGCACTGATGTACACTGTTGAACTAGCTTGCTGGTACAAAAGTAGTTGTTATCACGTTCAGCGGGGCGGGGAGGCAGGAGATGTGCACGCAGGATTATTTTTATTCGACTTTTTGGTTACTTGCCTTATCAATATCTTTGGTATAGGTCACAGATTTCATTATGTTTTCTAATATGGCATAGATTAAAAAACCTGTTCGTAAATACAGGGTTGACACACGATTTATAACGAGTAGATTAGAACTCAGCACCAGAGAGAAATGGGATGAAAATTTTATTTCGCGGTGCATTTAGCAGGTTGATAAACTTGCAAGTAATGAGATGCGATAAAGGCCACGAAGTATTTTAGTTTGGGTGATTCAACACCGGATTGTCATTTAAAATCCGTGAGATGATGCTTTAAGGCCATGCAGTAAAGCTGTAAAATCGCATGATGTGGAAGAAAACGCGATGATGTAACGCCTTGTTAGTCAGAGTAATGTTCGCGATTTGGGTACGTTAAGTCTGAAATCGAGAATATCGCGACGAGAGTAAGGTCACGCATCAAAGAGTATATATCGCGAGGGTGATGTACTCATTTATCCCGACTGAAAACCGGTATAAGTGAAATTAACAGGATACCGATGTTATTCCACAAAATTATAGGAGGATAGCGTTACCTGGCTTCAAAATATATCCTGTGAAAATATGTGCATCTTTAGAAGTTGTAATATGTAATTAAGTTGATGAATGTTAAATATTAATTTGGTAGTACCTTAAAAGCCCCGGTTTAACAACTGGGGCTTTTATATTTTAACTGCCAGATTTTAATTACTTTCCGCTAATCGCCCCTTCCAGAATGGCTTCCGCACCCAGACAAACGAGGAAACACACCAGGGTGGTTTCTTTTTTTGCCGAGGCGGCAGGCAATGCACTTTCCTCATCACTGATCGCATCACCTTTTGACAGGCTGACGTCCGCAATGCTGATTTCGCCATCCATGACATACAACCACTGTGCAAATCCCGGATGTGCCGGAATTTCCGTGGTGGTATTTTCATCCATGCGGATGTCATAAACATATACTGCCTGACGAATTTCCAATGGGGATTCAATCCCTTCCGGCGCGGCCAGCAGCGTCCATTCGTTTTGCTTTACGCCGTCCGGACGTTCCATGAACTGCACACGACTCTCGAGGTTTGCTTTGCGCGGACGAATGAAAATCTGCAACATTTCGGCGGGCACCAGCGGCGTGGATTCTTCATGCCAGAAGCTTTCTCCGGCATTCATCATCATCAGCTTTTTCGGTGAGAGCGATATCCGATGACCGGCAGAATCTTCGTGCACCATCGAACCGCGCCACATATAGCTGAAGATTTCATCGTTGTTATGCTCATGCATTTTCACCAGCGTACCCAGTTCCAGGTTGGCATGATCGATAACACTGAGCGGTCCGAATGCATCATCGCTATTTTCGGGCAGAATTTTCCCGGGGCGCATGCGGCGGATACGGAACGGGCCGTATTCGAAGGTGGTTTTAGGCTCAGCACGTAAAACGTTAAACATAATTTCTCCGGCAGGAACAGCAATGCGTTGTGTAAGTAAAAATCAATATACTGTTTCTTAACATATGTCTTTAAAGCAGATCCAGCAACGCATTCAGTTCATCAATCTTTTGTTGCCACTGGCGTTGCAGTTCCGGTTTCTGATGCTTTGGTTTGCGCGCCAGGTCGTCTTCCAGCTTGTTTTCCAGCGCCATCAGTGTCGCCAGCAAGCGTTCCTCTTCAGTTTCCTGAATCACCACGCTTTCCAGCCTCACGTCCGACACCGGCGCGTCGGCAGGAGGAACCGCGCCTGCCAGAATCGCATACACCGGCGTGGGGGAATGCCATTCTTCCAGACGCTGCTGGTCTATCAGCCAGAAACGGTTGCAGCTTTGCTCGATCAGCGTCCTGTCATGGGAAACCATCAGCACTGCGCCGCTGAAGGTTTTCAGCGTTTCCGCCAGCTCCTCTTTACCTTCCAGATCCAGATGGTTGGTCGGCTCATCAAGTAACAAAAGGGAATAGTTCGCCAGCGTCAGGCCGATAAACAGCAGCCGTGAACGTTCGCCACCGCTGAGCGTGCTCACTTTTTGCTGATGACGGATATACGGAAATCCCGCGCCAATCAGCGCCATTTTTCGCTGTTCTTCGGTCAGCGGCGCGAAATGCGCCAGGGCATCAGAAAGCGAATCGTTATCCTGCAATTGATGTTGGTTCTGATCGTAATAACCCATTCGCACGCGCGGGTGGAAAATCACGCCTTTGACCGTCGTTTCCGGGCAGATAAACGCCTGCCACAAACTGTGCAGAAGGGATGATTTACCGCAACCGTTACGCCCGACCAGCGCGATACGATCGCCGCTCTTCACCCGCATTTCATCAAGGGTGAACAGCACCGGGGCATCAGGCGCCGGTCGCACCTGTAAATCAGCCAGCGCCAGCACGCGATCCGCCGCCAGCGCTTCGCCGTTCAGGCGAAGTTTCCACTGATTGCCTGCGGTGACGTCAGTTTGATCTTCCTTCATGCGCACCACGTGTTTTTCCATTTGCTTGGCCTTGCGCGCCAGTCCCTCATTGTCGTAAACGCTGCCCCAGACGGCCAGCCGTTTGGCGCTCAGTGTCACGCGGTCAATTTCCTTTTGCTCCGCTTTACGACGCAGTGCGTCGGCAATGTCTTTTTCTTCCAGCGCCTGACGTGCCTGGGTACAAGGCAGGCGGATAAATTGCAGCGTTTTATCGCGCAGGATCCAGGTTGAGTTGGTTACGCTGTCCAGCAGACTGCGGTCATGGGAAACCAGCACAAAGCTGCCCGCCCAGTTTTTCAGAAACTGCTCCAGCCACAGTAATGTCGGCAGATCCAGATGATTGCTTGGCTCATCGAGCAGCAGTAAATCCGGCTGGTGGATCAGCGCCCGCGCCAGCAGCAGACGGGTATGCTGGCCGCCACTGAGCGTACCCGCCGTCAGTTCCCAGGCATTTTCATCAAAACCCAGGTCCGAAAGCAGCACCTGCGCCTGCCAGGGTTCGGGCTGATGAAGGCTGCCGGGCAGATGACCGAGCACCGATTCCAGCAGGGTACAATCATTGAGTTCTGCGGGAAGATGCTGTTCAACGCGCGCCATCAGGCATTGATTCGCCAGTGTCACGGTGCCGGAGGAGGCCGCCAGTTCACCGCTGAGGATTTTCAGCAAGGTGCTTTTGCCGCAGCCGTTATGGCCGATGAGACCAATGCGGTCGCCTTTTTTCAGGCCGAAGGAAATCTCAGCCAGTAACGGGCCGAAGGCGTTATCGAAAGATAAAGATTGTGCGGATAATAAAGTCGTCATGAATGCTTACTCAGGTTTTCAGGCACAAAGATGCCTGTCGTCAGAAAAGCCGACGATAACCGGTAAGCCGGAGGGAAGTTCTCAGGTTGTCAGTTAGCTTCGCTCAAGCAGGTTATCGCGGCACGGTGCCGGAAATGCCTGAGCAGTGACGATCGCTAAGGACGAGTGAAATTAAAAAAACTTCACGGGTCAGCATGGCAATCCTCCTTATATAACGTTGGTGAATGAATGAGCTGATTATATTGGGGATTATTGAATTATTCCAGTCAGAGCAACTCGTTAAAACGCATAACGCCATCCCAGCCGTCCACTCATGAGAGGGACGGCGCTGATTTGCGTGTCGTGATGCGATTAAGCTTCAACGACTTCATTTTCCAGCTTCTGCCTTTTTCGCAGGCCGGGGAACCAGGTCATCCACAATCCGACCACGATCAGCGTGCCGACACCGCCGATGGCTGCGGCGGGAACTGCGCCAACCCAGGCGGCCAGCAGACCGGATTCAAATTCACCGAGCTGATTCGAGGTGTTTATGAAGATGGAGTTCACGGCGCTGACACGACCGCGCATGTCATCCGGTGTATCAAGCTGTACCAGCGCACCGCGGATCACCATGCTGATCATATCGAAACCGCCGAGAGCAAACAGCGCCAGCATCGATAACCAGAGCGAAGTGGAAAACGCGAAAACCAGTGTGGCGGCACCGAAACCGGCGACGGCGGCGAACATGATTTTTCCGACATTACGGTTGAGTGCGCGGTGGCTCAGCCAGAACCCGACGATCAGACCGCCGACCGCCGGTGCGCCACGTAGCAAGCCTAATCCCCACGGACCGGTATGCAGAATGTCGTGAGCGAAAATGGGTAACAGGGCGGTTGCGCCACCGAGTAAAACCGCGAACAAGTCGAGCGAAATCACGCCCAGCACGTCCGGGCGGGCGCGGATAAAACCAATGCCTGCGAACAGCGTTTTGAAGGTTGCCGGTACACGATGCGGCTGTGCCTGTTCATAGCGTAAACGGCTGACCATTACGATAGATAACAGATACAGACAGGCGCACACGGCGTATGCCACACCCGCGCCCGCGACATACAGAAAGCCACCCAGCGCCGGGCCAACCATCGACGCGGCCTGTCCGGAAACGCTGGTGGCGGCCATTGCGCGGGCCAGCAAATTCGGTGGCACCAGCGCGGGCAACATCGACTGTAATGAAGGGGCTTCCATCGCTTTGGCAGTCGAAATCACGAAAATCAGTCCGAGCACGACCACTTCATTGACGTGATGTGTCAGCGTCAGATAAGCCAGCGAGCCAATCGCCACCCATTCGGCGATTTGCCCGAGCAGCACCACGCGGCGGCGGTCAAACTGATCGGCAACGTGGCCTGCCACCAGCGCAAGCGCGACGGAAGGTAAAAACTGCACCAACCCGATCAGCCCGAGATCAAACGCCCGGCCGGTGATCGAATAAATCTGCCAGCTCACCACGATGGAAAGCATCTGGAAACCAAAGCTGGACGCTGCACGGGCGATCCAGAAAGCGACAAACGAGCGGTGCCGTAACAGTGAGTCTGAATTACCGGAAGCAGCAGACATGACAAATCCCTGAAAAATGAAAGATGCCGTGTCTGTGGTTTTTGAAAACTCGTTAGCCCGGCAATTATTGTGAATACAAATTATTAACAAACAATCCGAGTTCTATGTTTATCATAAAAAGTTCAGCAAATCTTCATCTCACATTGTGAAGAAACTATGCAGGTGACGGGCTAAGACTTCCGGTTGTTCCTCCGGAATGAAATGGCCGCTGTGAGGGATGATGATGCCGGTGACATTTTCAGCGAAAGCGCGCAGGGGAACGGCCATGTCCGGGATCGAACCCTGATCGGCGCTGACCGCCAGTACCGGCATTTTTAATTTTCCGGCACGATTAAGTGTGCGGTTCTGTTCCGCAGATTCAGTAACCGAACGATAATACGCCAGCCCGG
Source organism: Rahnella aceris (assembly GCF_011684115.1). Classification (NCBI taxonomy): domain Bacteria; kingdom Pseudomonadati; phylum Pseudomonadota; class Gammaproteobacteria; order Enterobacterales; family Yersiniaceae; genus Rahnella; species Rahnella aceris. The sequence goes on from NZ_JAADJV010000003.1 coordinate 245,526, forward strand.
CGCGCAGGCCGCCGCTTTTGAGGAACACCCGCAGATACTCGCTGATATCGTCATCTGTGAAGGCATCCGGCGCAGCGGTTTTCCGGCGCAAAAACCAGTCGAGATAGACACGTTCGTTACCGGCGATCAGCGCTTCAGGCAAATCAGGCAATGTGTGGAAGGCAAAATGCCAGGTTTTCCACGATTTGTCCGGTGTGACCGGCAGCACGTCCGGCAAGGTGATTCCGGGGATCCCCGCATCCAGCAGCGCCAGGTGTTGTACTTCCTCGCCATACATCGCCGCGCAGGGATAAGCGACCCACGCGCCGACGTCATGCGCTGCCAGCGAGTAACGCTTATGCCCGAGAAGCTGCATTAACCCGTGGATTTTCTGCGCCAGACTTTGTGTGTCGTAACCGGTCTGCGGGCGGTCCGAATCACCCTGACCGGGCAGGTCTGGTGCCACCAGCCAGAAATCCTGTGCCAGCGCGTTCATCACATTACGCCATGCGTACCAGGTTTGCGGAAAACCCGCCAGCAACAGCAAGACTTTGCCTTGCGGATTACCGCCGCTGACGTAATGCATCCTCACGCCTTCGACCGTGGCGTAGCGATGGGTAAAACCGCAAAGGGTGGGGTCAGCCACTGCAAAGGGTTCGGCAGTAACAACAACAGAAGGGGTCACCTCGTTCATAGCCAATCTCCGTTATAGTCATGTTTAGGAAATAATCATTTCCTAAATGAGAAAAAATTTTTAATCGAGAATTTTAAGCGCCAGTTCCAGCGTGGTTTCGCTGGCGTGATTGTTTTCGACTTTACCGGCGACACGCATGCCCAAAATAATCCATAACATCAGGGATGACGCGGCCTGCGCATCAATATCCGGGGTGACAGAACCGTCTTGCTGGCCCTGTTCAATGAGGGAGGTCAGGAACAATTTATTGCGCATAATAGCCTGACGCACCAGTGCGGCGAGTTCCTCATCCAGCGTGAGTAATTCGACGGTGCTGCCGACGACCAGACACCCGCGGCGGCCTTCAATTTCATGAGAAGAACGCAGATAAAAACGCAGCACTTCGGCAATGCGTTCGCGGCCGGTGGAGATGCGTTCAATTTGCTGGCGTAACTGGGTATTTCGCCGCGAGGTGTAACGTTCAAATACGTTGAGAAACAGGGTCCTTTTATCGCTGAAGGCTTTGTAAATACTGCCTGCAGTAAGGTTCATGGCCTGACTCAGATCGCTGATGGACGCCGCATGAAAGCCTTTTTCGCGAAATACCGTCATGGCGTTATCCAGTGCAAGTTCAGTATCGAATTCACGCGGACGACCGCGATCCTTCGGTGAAGGGAATGCCATAAAAAATGCCACCATTAGGAAACGTTTATTTCCTAATGGTGGCATTAACACAAAAACTGATCAAGCCCTTTGTCAGCTCACGTCATATTTACCAGCGCAGTTCACGGCCTGAATATTCAACAAAGTGATGGCCACCTTTGCCGCGCCAGGCTTCGAACTGATCAACAATGCCGGTGGCGCTTTCGGCCACGGTCAGCGTGGCATTTTCACCGCCCATATCGGTCTGTACCCAGCCCGGATGCACGGAAAGCAGCGTCAGTTCTTGTTTTTCAATCTGTGCCTGCAACCCGCGGGTCAGCATATTCAGCGCAGCTTTACTGGCGGAATAAAGCGGATAAGTTGCCACGTCATTCTCATTGAGACTCGACAGCTCAGAGGTCATCAGCGCCAGCACACCGGTACGGTGGTTCAGGAAAGGCAGTAATTCACTGGCGCAACGCACAGGGGAAATGGCGTTAGTCAAAAATAGCTGAATAATTTCTTCGTCGCTGGCCTGATGAATATCCTGATGATCCGGACCAAATACGCCTGCATTCACAAAAATCAGATCAAAATGGCTTTCGGACAGCGCGTCTTTTACCGCTTCCCGCGCTTCGGATTTATTGATGTCCAGTTTTACCCATTCAACAGCCGCCGGTGTTTTGGCCGGAACGGCATCACGTGTTGTGGCGGTGACCTGCCAGCCGCGTTTTGCGAGTACATCCACCACACCCAAACCGATACCGCGTGATGCGCCGATGATCAATGCTTTCTTAGAGTCAGTCATATTCATCCTTTTATAATCAAAGCGTTAACGTCAATTTGTTGTTTTCATTTAATGCGCGAAATCTCTTCAGTGTTACGGGCAGTATGAGTCAGCAAGGCGGCTGCAACAATGGGCTGGAGTCTGATTTTGGCCGCCGGACTGATAGATAACCGGGACGCGCCGTCGGAGCGCCTGATGATGGACGGGGACTTTATGGACTGCTGAAAGGCGGCTTCAATCACCTGTGAGCCCAGTGACTATGGCGCGATTGTGGTTGAAGGCGTGGTAACGTTCATTGTTAACGATGCTGGCAACCAGGTGTTTGATGACACACTGTGCATCATAAAAAGATGCCCGCGACAGGCGGGCAATAAACATCAGTTTTGAAATTTGATCGGGTAGAACCAAATAAGCATAGCGGAGTAATAATTATCCAATCAAAAGGATAACAGCCCATAAATAGCTGTGTTCGCTGCATGAGGTCAGTATCGGGACGCAAAAAAGCCCTCGCGAACGAAGGCCAGTGAATCATCACTAAATATTTAGTTTTGGAACGAGAGCGATGCTCCCGAAAACATACTAGTCTCTTCCGGGAATTTGGCTTAATGAAATGGGTTTAGTAATTAAAGAAAATTCACCGACGTTTTGAGCAATTCAGATGAGAATGGGATGAAATTCATGCATTGCGCAAACTTTATCCAATTATTTCAGTTATTATGTTAAATCTGATGTTCAGGTTTACTGTTTACTGGAGTAACTATGCAAGGTAAAAATTCGGCTTTTGGAGAAGGGTGCAGGATGGTAGGCGAATGCTGCTTAATGTTTGCTCAGGCGGGTGAAGACTTTAGCGCGGGACGCATAGTCTTATGCCTTAAGCGCGCGCAGGACGAGGCTATAGACACAAATGGCAGACCCAACGTTGCTTTACAGCTCGCGATACGACGGCTTCAGGGCTGGTAACGTTAAACATAAAAAAACCGCCTGGTGACGGTGCTTTTTCAAATTCTCAAACGAGATACAGCCCTTCTTAACTGAATTGCAGGTGCATCTGAAGTAATAGAGACTTGTCTGCAAAAAACGCCTCACATTTATTGATGTTCTTTCAGCCGCCAGGCATTGCAGCTCCGCTAACAAAGAACCACACCATAAAACCGACAGCACCTGCCAGTACAATGATTGGCGGTATGAATTTCATTTTCATCTTATCGTTACTCTAATTAGTCAAATTTCCCGACATGGGCGCGCTTCATACCTTAATAAACTCAACCTCGAGGCTGATTGAAATCGCCCATAAGGAAGAGTGCCATACCATCCTGTACCCGGGAAAAAAGATAATGATAGTTTGGGTGCCAGGAGTGGCATTGCACTTTACAGATCAGGCTTACATCAGTCATCCGCATTTTTCCATATATTTTGCAACATCGCATGATTCACGTTTCTATCCCCTGGCATTCCCCCAATCACAATCGGCTATTTGCAGCAAATTTTGTGATTTACAACAGACTTTCACGTTGCCAGCCTCTCGGTGAATGAGTACCGTTGTTCTTTTGAACGGACCGGCAAAGGTGAATAAAGCATGATCGCCATAAAATGGGTAAGTCTCGGGTTTGTTCTGGTTTTACTGCTGTCTTTCGGATACAGCTACGCGAAAGCGACACAAACACGGACAGAACCTGCAGGCCAGAGCTGGTCAACGGCACGACGGACTTCAGCCGGTATTGCGCCGGATCCTGCCAGACTGAAAAGTATCGCTATTATCCAGATTTATGCTGCACCGACTTATGGCTGGCGCGGGCTGGTGGCGGTGCATCCGTGGATAATTTACAAACGTGAAGGGGAAACAGAGTTCACCCGTTATGACGTGATCAGCTGGGGCAGCACCAACGTGGTACGCCGCGATTATGCTATTCCAGATGGGTATTGGTTTGGCTCGCAGCCCCGTATACTGGTTGATCACCGCGGCGCGCAGGCGCAGATTATGATCCCCAAAATAGAAGCAGCGATCAAAAGTTACCCGTATCCGCATACCTATCACGCGTGGCCGGGGCCAAACAGCAATACGTTTATCGCCCACATCGGCCGTGAAGTGCCGGATCTGCAGCTTGATCTTCCTTCCAATGCGATCGGCAAAGATTACCGCGGCATTACCAATCCGATCGGTTTACCGCCATCCGGGCGCGGCGTGCAGGTTTCTTTGCTGGGACTGCTGGGCGTGACGCTGGGTGTGGAAGAGGGCATTGAAGTCAATGTGCTGGGGCTGAACCTGGGCATTGATGTGAAGAATCCGGCGTTGCGTTTGCCGTTTGTCGGGCGGGTAGGCTTTGATAATCCGGGGAAAGCGGAGCTTTAACGATGTCAGTGCGCAACAGGCCGGTACGAGGTACCGGCCATACACATCAGAACGACGAATGTTTATAAGACCGGTATTCCGGTTTCCAGAATTCGCTGGTGAGACGACTCTGTAACTCATCTTCTGAAACTTCCGGTGCCACGCCTTCCCGTTGCGCGACGCGCGCCACTTCGGCGGCAATGATTTTAGACACATGCTGAATATCGGCAATAGCCGGTAATAATGACCCTTTTCCGGTGGTCGCCAGCGGAGAAAGGCTGGCCAGCGCCTGACTGGCAGCCAGCAACATGCTATCGGTCACGCGGCGCGCTCCCGACGCCAGAATGCCTAACCCCAGCCCGGGGAAAATATACGCGTTGTTACATTGCGGGATCGGGTACGTGTGATCCTGATAATGTACCGGTGCGAACGGGCTGCCTGTCGCCATCAGCGCGGCACCTTCGGTCCAGGCGATCACGTCCTGAGGACGGGCTTCTGCACGGGAAGTCGGGTTCGAGAGTGGCATGATGATCGGATGATGGCAGTTGTGATGCATCTCACGGATGATCTCTTCGGTAAACAGCCCCGGTTGCCCGGAAACGCCAATCAGAATGGTTGGTTTGGAATGATGCACCACGTCCTGCAACGAGATATTCTGGTTGTCCACATTCCAGTGGCTGATTTTGTTTTTACTTGTCACCAGTTTACGCTGGAAATCGAGCAAATTCGGCATGTCATCTGTCAGCAGGCCAAACCGATCCACCATAAAGACCTGACTGCGCGCTTCGTCTTCGGAAGCACCTTCTGCCACCATTTGCGCGATGATTTTCTCCGCGATACCGCAACCGGCAGAACCTGCGCCGAGGAAGGTGACCCGCTGGTCGCGTAGCCGGGTGCCTGCGGCATGACTGGCGGCAATCAGACAGCCCAGCGTGACCGCCGCGGTGCCCTGAATATCATCATTGAAACAGCACAACTCCTCGCGGTAGCGCTCCAGAAGTGGCATAGCATTGGTTTGCGCGAAGTCTTCGAACTGAAGCAGGACATCCGGCCAGCGGGTTTTTACCGCCTGAATGAACATATCCATGAATTCATTGTATTCGCCGTCGGTAATGCGCGGGTGGCGCCAGCCCATGTACAGCGGATCGTCGAGGCGCTGGGCGTTATTCGTTCCGACATCAAGCATGATCGGCAGCGTGTTGGCCGGGTTGATCCCACCGCAGGCGGTATAAAGCGAAAGCTTGCCGATAGGAATGCCCATGCCGCCAATCCCCTGATCACCGAGTCCCAGAATGCGTTCGCCGTCGGTGACAACGATCACCCGGATGTCATTTTTGGAGAAGTTTTGCAGCATTTCATCGATATGCTCGCGATCAGGATAAGAGATGAACAGGCCACGGGCACGGCGGTATATATCGGAGAAGTGTTCGCAGGCCTCGCCGACCGTCGGGGTGTAGATAATCGGCAGCATTTCTTCCAGATGTGAATTCACCAGATTGTAGAAAAGGGTTTCGTTGGTGTCCTGAATATTGCGCAGGTAGACATGCTTGGAGATATCACGTTTGAAATCAGAGAATTGAGAATAGGCGCGGTCAGTCTGTTCGTTGATAGTTTCAACCTGATTGGGCAGCAGTCCGTTAAGATTGAGCGCCAGACGTTCATCACGGCTGAAGGCCGAGCCTTTATTGAGCAGCGGGTTTTCGAGTAATAATGAACCTGTGTAGTGGGTGTAGAGCGGGCGTTTTTTTAACATCATTAAGCCTTAGAACATTTGAACTCAGTTAATTTCCGGTACGTTATTTCCCGTTGCCGGATCCCTCACAGTAAAATCCTATAACCGGTCGAATTAGTGTATGAACTACCAAAATAAAACCAATGGCCATAGCAGCCTGAATAAGATGATTGTTTATTATTTGTTTTTTATAACACGACACAGGCACTGATTCCGGTTACTTAAATTACAAAAACGTTTTAATACTTTTTTAGTGATGAGTTCTGCATAATGTTTTTGAATGTTTCCGGATGGTTCAATTTGAGTAAATAAATTATCTGATATTTAAGTTAAATTAATGTATTGATTTTAACTCATTGTATTTGCTGTAATTTGTTATTAAGTAATTATTGTTATTATTGCCATAAAGGCAGATGTGACACGGGTCACAATGATGTTGGTTTTTAAATAATATAACTAACCGCCATTTTGTTCCTTCAATTATCTCATCAACAATAATAAAGAAAAGGTCATATTATGCCGACATTACTCTTATCCTCATTATTTCCTTTAGTGTTTATTATGGTATTAGGCTGGCTGAGCGGGAAACTGGGTTATATGAAACGTGACGATGCTACGGTATTAGCCACGGTAGTGATCCGTTTCGCGCTGCCATTACATCTTTTTATCGGTGCATTACATACTGATCCGGCCAAGATTCAGAATTTATCGTTTATGGCAGTGTTGGTGATTGGCCTGATGGGCTCTTATTTGTTGACGTTGTGCATCTCGCGCTGGTTTTTCCGCCATGACATCAAAACCAGCGCCATTCAGTCGCTGGTTTGCGCGTTCCCGGATATGGCTTACTTTGGCGCGCCTGTACTGGCGGTGCTTATCGGGCCGGAAGGTTTTCTGGGGGTGCTGGTCGGTAATCTTATCACCAGCGTGCTGATGATCCCGCTGACGATTGTGTTGATCCGCATGGGTGACAAAAACAGCGATTTGGCTCAACAGGGCAGCCTCGGCAAGATGATCCTGAATAATCTGTTCAAAGCCGTACGCAATCCGATTGTCTGGATCCCGGTGCTGGGTGTGGCGATGAGTCTGGCTGGCATTAAAATTCCGGAACTGGTGTCCTCGTCGGTGGAAATGATGGGTAAAACCGCAGGCGGGATTTCTCTGTTCGCGCTGGGTCTGTTGTTCTTCGGCGAGCGCCCGACGCTGAATATTCATACGGTCACTAACATCGGCATGAAAAACCTGATCCAGCCCGCGATTATGGCCGCTGCCGGTCTGGCATTTGGGCTGAGCCATACGCTGATGCAGCAGGTGGTGATCATCGGCGCAACGCCTTCCGCCATTGCTGCAGGCATGTTCGCCGTGCGCAGCGACACCTATGTGGAATCCGCGTCTTCCTCAATACTCATCGGCACCGCACTGGGCATAGTGACAGAAGGTCTCGTGATTTACATGATGTCGTAAATGCGCTGATTTGCGACGTTTTACCCATAAAAAAGGCCCGCCATTTCTGGCAGGCCTTTTGTCTTTCAGCAGGCGTTTATTTCACACACTTCGCGCAGGTATTTGCATGAATTTGCTGGAAGAAATCGTTGCCTTTGTCATCCACCAGAATGAATGCCGGGAAGTTTTCGACTTCGATTTTCCAGATGGCTTCCATTCCTAATTCAGGATATTCCACGCATTCCAGGCTCTTGATGCTTTGCTGCGCCAGCACCGCTGCCGGGCCACCGATGCTGCCGAGATAGAAACCGCCGTGTTTATGGCAGGCGTCGGTCACCTGCTGGCTGCGGTTACCTTTGGCCAGCATGATCATGCTGCCGCCGTTGGATTGCAGAAGATCCACGTAAGAATCCATGCGTCCTGCGGTGGTCGGGCCGAGAGAACCAGAAGCGTATCCTTCCGGGGTTTTCGCCGGGCCTGCGTAGTAGATCGGGTGATCTTTGATGTATTGCGGCAAGCCTTCGCCGTTATCCAGACGCTCTTTCAGTTTGGCGTGTGCGATGTCACGGCCAACGATAATCGTACCGCTCAGGGAAAGACGGGTAGATACCGGATATTCAGAAAGTTGCGCCAGGATTTCAGGCATCGGACGATTCAGGTCAACTTTCACCACCCCCGCTTCGCCTTGCTCACGCAGGGCCTCAGGGATGTACTGGCCCGGATTGTCTTCCAGTTTTTCGATCCAGATACCGTCACGATTGATTTTGGCTTTGATATTACGGTCTGCGGAGCAGGAAACGCCCATCCCGACCGGACAGGATGCACCGTGACGCGGCAGACGTACTACGCGGATATCGTGGGCAAAGTATTTGCCACCGAACTGCGCGCCGAGACCAAGATTGTTGGCTTCCACCAGCAGTTCCTGTTCCAGATTGACGTCGCGGAATGCCTGACCGTGTTCGTTACCTTCCGTTGGCAGACCGTCATAGTAATGGGTGGACGCCAGTTTTACGGTTTTCAGCGTTGCTTCAGCAGACGTACCGCCAATCACGAACGCGATATGGTACGGCGGACAGGCTGCCGTGCCCAGCGTGCGCATTTTCTCAACCAGGTAATCTTTCAGCTTCGCCGGGGTAATCAGCGCTTTGGTTTCCTGATACAGGTAGGTTTTGTTGGCAGAACCGCCGCCTTTGGCGATGCACAGGAATTTGTACTCGTCACCATCGACACTGTAGAGGTCGATTTGTGCAGGCAGATTGGTGCCGGTGTTTACCTCTTTGTACATATCCAGTGCGGCATTCTGGGAATAGCGCAGGTTATCCTCGATGAAGGTGTTATACACACCCTGAGACAGGCTGGCTTCGTCGCCGCCGCCGGTCCAGACTCGCTGCCCTTTTTTACCCATGATGATTGCGGTGCCGGTGTCCTGACAGGTTGGCAGAATGCCTTTGGCCGCAATTTCAGAATTACGCAGGAATTGCAGCGCAACGTATTTGTCGTTTTCGCTGGATTCCGGGTCATGAAGAATGGAAGCCACTTGTTGCTGATGTGCAGGGCGCAGCATGAAAGAGGCATCGTGGAACGCCTGTTGCGCCAGAAGCGTTAACGCCTGCGGTTCCACTTTTAACACTTCTTCGCCGTCGAAGGTGCTGACGGAGACATGTTCTTTGGTCAGCAGATAATATTCGGTGTCATCTTTGGAAACGGGGAAGGGATTTTGATAATAGAACGGTTTGTTCGACATTGTTTTCTCACTTTTTCCGTTTTTGTCGCCACGGGTGGGACTGTTGATGCGGTATAGCAGGGGTGTTCGGGGCGACGTTTATATTCGTTCTGTATGTTGCCAGCCAAATACACAGGCTGGCAACGGGGTTTATATGTTTTCTTTCAGTAAATGCTCTGTTAATGCTTTGTGGGTGATTTTATCGCCACAATCAGAACATCATCATCATCCACGGATAACCGATGACCAGTAAGGCAATCAGGAAGATGGCTCCGAAGATAGTGCCGAGACGCCAGTAATCTTTGGTTGGCAGATAACCGCTGCCGTAATAAATCGGGCTTGGGCCGGTACCGTAAGGTGTGATGATCCCCATAACACCCAGAGACGTCACCATCAGCAAACAGAATACCTGCATGTTAATGCCAGGGATTGCCGCGCCGATGGTCAGCATAGCCGGTAACAGGGCGGTGGTGTGCGCCGTGGTGCTGGCGAAAAGGTAATGCAGCAGGTAGAACGCAAGCAGCAGGGCAATTGTCGCCGCGCCCGGGGAGATACCGCCCATCAGTGCTGCGCCTTCTTTACCCAGCCAGGCGATGAAACCGGTGCGGGATAAGCCGTCAGCCAGCGCTACCAGCGTGGCGAACCAGGCGAAGGTATTCCAGGCCGGTTTGTTGCTGGTGATGTCGTTCCAGTTCAGAACGCCGGTCCACAGCATCAGTACCACGACCAGCAAAGCAGCCATGGCCGGTTCGATAAAGCTCGCAGCGAAAATCCACATCGCCAGCGCGCAGCAGACGAACACCAGCAGCAGGATTTCGTGACGGGACATTCTGCCCAGTTTTGCCAGCTCAGCGGTTGCCCAGCGCGGCACTTCGTCATTGATTTTCACTTCCGGCGGGTAGAACCAGTACGCCAGCAGCGGCATAGTCAACAGAAGCAGCAGACCGACCGGCAGGAAGGCGATGAACCAGGTGCCCCACGAAATGTTGATACCGGTTACGCTGTTCACGATACCCAGCGCCAGCAGGTTAGGCGCCAGTGCAGAGAGAAACATCGAACTGGTGATACAGGCTGCGGTGATCGCCACCCACATCAGGTAAGAACCGATTTTACGTGCGCTCGGGTCGTTCGGTTTTGAGCCATACAACGGCGGCAGGTTAGCAATGATCGGGTAGATCGTGCCGCCGCTGCGCGCGGTGTTGGACGGTGTGAAGGGTGCCAGTAACAGATCAGCAAAGGTGATGGCATAACCGAGCGTCAGGCTGCGGCGGCCAAGATATTTCACCAGAATCAGCGCCAGACGGCGGCCGAACTGGGTTTTATCGTAGCCGGCGGCAAACATGAACGCGCCGAAGATTAACCATACCGTGGAGTTGCCAAAACCACTGACCGCCCATTTGAAGGACTGTGCTGCGGTTTTGAATTTAGGATCCGCCAGCTCAGCCGGGCTGAAAAGCAACCACTGGCTGAAAAGGGCGATGACCACCACACCGGTTAAGCCGATAACGGCCCCCGGCAATGGCTCGAAGATCAGACCGATAATGACGCCCACAAAGATGGCGAAGAAGTGCCAGGCATGAGGTTCCAGACCGGCAGGTACAGGAACGAGCAGCAACAGCACGGACACCAGCACGGGAAGTACCATAAAGATCCAGCGATTTTTTTTGCCGGATTCGGCTTTTTTCGCTGGTTCTTTCACCGCAGTTTTTGATATTTCGCTCATAATATTTATCTTAGGTAGTTAGGAATATTGTGATGATGCATAGGTAAGATATCGTTTGGTTTTTTTAGTTACTTAATCTTTTTTTTAATTATTCAATAGTGGCATGTTAATTGCCTCGTTATTGTTATTTTTGTTAAGTGCTTACTATTCCCCGTAAGAGGGAGGAAATGTTTATATAATGCGTTTTCCCTATTTTTAACTGTTGATCTTGATCAACAAAATACGGTGCTGAATTCTTTTTTAAATCGTATGAAACCGTTATGCAGAGCCTGCCTGATTAATTAAAGGGCAATTTGTGACGGGGGTATCTTTCGGGGTAACGGAAAGCAAAAAATGGAGTAGGGCAAAATGAGAGTCATTCACAGCCACACTCCCTCATCAGGCGATCTGCCACCTCTTGCCAGCGGGCGGGTTCCGTGATCTGCCGAAGGGAAAAGCCCGGAGGATGTAATAATCATCTCATCAGTTAAATACAAATAAGATTGTAGTTTGCATTAATGTGATTATTTAATTTAATAGTTAACATAATTTTAATATAACAGGTGTTAAGTTAATAGATAAATAGTTAATTAACTAATGTAATAAGTTTTGGAAGTAAAAATAAACTTATATTAATAGCATGACATCGGCATTGAAATAAAAACAACGAATAATAAATCAATACTCCACTGCGCTTATCTCAAATAGCTCAAATAGCGCGCCGATAACGAATTCAGAATTTAAAACCTTAAAGTTTGGAGTAATTATTATGAGCACCAACCACCTGTTATTAAGTCCGTTCACTCTGCCCAATGGTACTGAGTTGAAAAACCGCATTCTGATGGCGCCAATGACCACCTGCACCGGCTTTTACGACGGCACCGTCACCAGCGAGCTGGTTGAATATTACCGCGCCCGTGCCGGCAGCATCGGCACCGTGATTGTTGAATGCTGTTTTGTCGATGATAAAGGTCTGGCATTCCCCGGCGCTATCGGTATCGATAACGACAGCAAAATCGACGGTCTGGCAAAAATCGCCGCAGCCGTGAAATCTCAGGGCTCAAAAGCCCTTTTGCAGATTTATCACGGTGGCCGCATGAGCGAGCCAAAACTGATTGGTGGCCAGCAGCCGGTTGCGCCAAGCGCACTGGCGGCACCACGTGACGGTGCAGCCACACCGGTGGCACTGACGGCAGATGAAGTTGACGGCATGATCACCAAATTCGGTGAAGGCGTGCGTCGTGCGATTGAAGCCGGTTTTGACGGCGTGGAAATCCACGGCGCGAACACCTATCTGATCCAGCAATTCTTCTCGCCGAATTCCAACCAGCGTGACGACAAATGGGGCGGCAGCCGCGAAAACCGCGCCCGCTTCCCGCTGGCTGTTCTCGATATCACCCATGAGATGGCGAAGAAATACGCCGATTCTTCTTTCATCATCGGTTATCGTTTCTCACCAGAAGAGCTGGAAGAACCGGGGATCCGTTTTGCCGACACAATGTATCTGCTGGAACAGCTTGCTGCCCGCGGGCTGGATTACCTGCATTTCTCCCTCGGGTACTCGCTGCGTCCTTCCATTGTTGATACCACTGATCCGACGCCACTGATCGACAAATATGTCGCGATGCGTTCCGACACACTGGCCAAAATTCCGGTGATGGGCGTGGGCGGTATCGTGAATAAATCCGATGCGGAAATGGCGCTTGAACACGGCTATGACATGATCGCCATCGGTAAAGCCTGCATCGCTTATCCGGACTGGACTGACCGTATCGCAGCCGATCAGAAACTCGACCTGTTTATCGACAGCACACAACGCGAAGCCCTGACCATTCCTGAACCGCTGTGGCGTTTCTCGCTGGTGGACGCGATGATCCGCGACATGAGCATGACCTCGAAGAAATTCAAAGCCGGTGTGTTCCGGGAAAAAGTGCAGGATCCTGCGCATGAACTGGCCGTTAACGTCAGTCTGGAAACCGACCGCATTACGGATATCGCGCTGGAAGCGGGCGCGGACACGGATGTGGAATTCACCACCAGCTTTGAAATTATCCGCAGCCGTATTCTCGACGCTAACAGCCCGCACGTCGATGCGGTGACCGGCGCAACCGAGCAAAGTGAAGCGGTGAAAAAAGCCGTCTCCAAAGCCATCGCCAAATCCTGCAAAGCGCAGTTGCTGGAAGAGGGCGGCAGCCTGAATGAACCACAAAACTACGACGTTGTGGTCGTCGGCAGCGGCGGTGCCGGTCTGGCGGCAGCGATTCAGGCCTGTGACGAAGGGGCGAAAGTCCTGATCGTCGAGAAAATGTCGACCATCGGCGGTAACACCATTAAAGCGTCGGTCGGTATGAACGCCGCGGAAACCCGTTATCAGCGCCTGAAAGGTATCGAAGACAGCAAAGAGCTGTTCTATCAGGAAACCCTGAAAGGCGGTCAGTTCAAAAACAATACTGTCCTGCTGAAAGAGTTCATCGAACGTGCGCCGCAGGCGGTGGAATGGCTGGCCGATCACCATATTGAACTGAGTGACATCACCATTACCGGCGGGATGAGCATCGACCGCACGCACCGTCCGGCGGACCGCAGTGCAGTGGGCGGCTTCCTGATCAGCGGTCTGGTGAAGAATCTTAACAAACGTAATATCGACGTGATGCTCGATACGTCGGTCACGGAAATCCGTTATGCCGATGGTGCGGTACAGGGCGTGCAGTTGCTCAATGACGACAATGAAGTGCTGATGATTAATGCCAAAAGCGTGATCGTCGCCACCGGTGGTTTCAGCGCCAACCGCGAAATGGTGGTGAAATATCGCCCTGAACTGGACGGTTTCGTGACCACCAACCACAAAGGCGCCACCGGTAGCGGCATCGCCATTCTGCAGAATATTGGCGCAGGCACGGTGGATATGGGCGAAATTCAGATCCACCCTACGGTTGAACAAACCACGTCTTATCTGATTTCGGAGGCCATTCGTGGCGGCGGGGCGATTCTGGTCAGTCAGGCGGGAAAACGCTTCTTCAACGAAATGGAAACCCGCGACAAAGTATCGGCGAACATCATCGCGTTGCCGGAGAAATTTGCTTACGTGGTGTTTGACGAGCAGGTGCGCCTGAACAATAAAGCGGCTGATGAATACATTGCGAAAGGGTTTGTTATCAGCGGCAGTTCACCACGTGATCTGGCGGCGAAACTGGAAATGAACTCCGATGCCTTCCTGGCAACGCTGGAAAGTTACAACGTCGCCGTGGATAAACAGCACGACACGGAGTTTGGCCGTAAAACTGCGCTGCGCCACCCGATCAATCAGGGGCCGTTCTATGCTATCCGTATCGCACCCGGCGTGCATCACACCATGGGTGGCGTAACCATCAACACCGAAACCTGCGTGCTGGACGCGCAGCAACAGGTGCTCGGCGGCGCATTTGCGGCGGGTGAAGTGGTTGGCGGTATCCACGGCGGCAACCGTATCGGCGGTAATGCCGTTGCAGATATCATTATCTTCGGTATCCTTGCAGGGCAAAACGCCGCGAAATTCGCGATGCGGTAACCGTTTATCACGCAGGGTATTACAATGACGCCAGACGATCGTGTTTATGCTTATTCCGCTGTTTTGATGGGTTCGCCCATTCTTCTCAAGCTGTTTGAACATAACGAAAGTCTGGCGTCTGGCGTTTTCAGGCTGATCAAATTGCAGGAAAACACCTTCACGGTGAACCGCGCGCACTCCGATATTATGGCGATTAACCATGCCGCAGGACGTGACCCTGTCACCGTCAGCGAACCGGTCTATGCATTAATCCGCCGTGCGAAAGCCATCAGTTGCCTGCCGGACAGCCATTTTAATTTCACCATCGGCCCGCTGGTCAAGCGCTGGAAAATCGGCTTCAACGGTCACACCATCCCGGCTGCACAGGATATCAAGACATTGCTGGCGCTGACCGATCCTGAAGACGTGATCCTTGATGAACAAACCCGTTCGGTGTTTCTGCAAAAAGCCGGCATGGAAATCGACCTCGGGGCGATTGCCAAAGGTTATATCGCCGATGTTGTGCGGGATTACCTGCGGGAACAACAGGTTGAGAACGCATTAATCAATCTGGGCGGTAACGTACAAACGCTGGGTTCCGGTGCGGAAGGGGCATGGGCGATTGGGCTGAAAAAACCGTTTTCGGACCCGGACGCGCTGATCGGTGTGATCAACGTCATCGGCAAATCGGTGGTGACGTCCGGTATTTACGAGCGTTATTTCGAACTGGACGGGCACTGTTATCATCATATCCTTGACCCGAAAACCGGTTATCCGCTGGATAACGAACTGCTCAGCGTGACCATTGTTTCTGAGGATTCAATAGACGGGGATATCTGGACAACGTTGCTGTACGGGATGGGCGTGGAGAAGAGTCTGGCATATATGTCGCAGATTCCGCACATCGAGGCGATTTTCGTCACCCGCGACGGGCGGATTATCTTGTCATCTCAGCGGCAGTTTACCTTCATGCCACTGGATGACCGTTATCGTCTGGTGACTTACTGACAGTACTGCTTCAGCAACGAGTAGTGATCGGCCTGCAGACGGTAACGATATACCGGCCGGCCCGTGACGCCGTAATGAATGCTGGTGAACAAAATGTTCATCTGTGCCAGCCAGATCAGGTATTTACGACAAGACACCCGCGAAATATTCACGGACGTTGCCAGTTCATCCGTGGAAAATTCCATTGTCGGATGGGCATCAATCCACTGACACAATGTGCGTAATGTCTGCAGCGTTAAGCCTTTCGGCAACTTTTTGGTGTCCGCCGCCGCAGTATTGTTGCCGTGGATCAGCCGGTCAACGTCTGACTGTTCGTAATACTGCTGATTATCCATCAGTGTTTTCTTCTGCTGCCAGCCGGTCAGTGCTTCCTCAAAACGGGAAAACTGGAACGGTTTGATCAGATAATCCACCACGCCATAATTAAGCGATTTTTTGATGGTTTCTGCATCTGCAGCCGAAGAAATGACAATGACGTCGACAGGCCGTCGGGCGTTACGCAGTTCAGGCAGCAAATCCAGCCCGTTATCCTGCTGCATATAGACGTCGAGCAAAATCAGGTCGATAGACAGTTCTGAATTCAGTACCAGATCTTTCGCCTGTTGCAGCGTCGACGCGGTGCCGCAGCACGCGAAGCCGTCAATCTGGCCGACATAACATCGGTTCAGCTCTGCCACCATGGCATCATCATCAACTATCAGTACATTGATCAAGAATTTGTCCTCTCGGCATCCCAGGGAAGTTGTACAAAAAATTGAGTGTAAACATCAGGTTCCGATTCTACAGTAATCGTTCCGCCGAGGCTTTCCACTTGCTGTTTAGCAAGAAAAAGTCCCATGCCCCGCTGATCGCCTTTCGACGACACACCCTTTTCGAATATTGCGTCAATATTTTCCGGCTGAATGCCCGGCCCGTCATCACTGACGATGCAGGCCAGCGAACCATTCTGATAGTGCAGCAAGACGCTGACTTCACCATCAGGCTGATCGCCAAGCGCATCCAGCGCATTTTCAATCAGATTGCCCAGCACGGTAATCAGTGCTGCCACCTGATCTTCATTATTATTATCCGGCAGCAGACTGTCATCGCTGAGCGTTAACAGATGCCGGGTGTCCGATGCGCGGTTCATCTTGCTGAGCAGGAAACCGGCAATCACCGGAGACTTTATTTTCAGCAACAGTGAACCGATTTCCGCCTGATAGTTATTGGCCGTTTTGAGAATGTAATCCTCAAGCTGAGCATAACTTTTCATGTGCAGTAATCCGAGGATCACATGCAGTTTGTTCATGAATTCATGCGAACGTTCACGCAACGAATCTGCATAGTTTACCATTCCGCTCAGGCGCTGCATTAACTGGCTGACTTCGGTTTTATCCCTGAATGTACATATCGCGCCAATGATGACGCCGTTGTTGCGTACCGGTACGGTGTTGCTCAGCAGCAAACGCCCCTTGAAGTTGATTTCTTCGTCACGGCGCGGCACGCCGGTATTGAGCACATCGCGAAGGTTGGCGATAAGTGGCAGGGAATCGGCGTCCGGCGTTACGTCGATGGCGGTTTCACGGAAAGTCTGCCGCGCCGTCTGGTTGATCAGCGTGACATGCGCCTGATCGTCGACGGCTATCACCCCTTCTTTGATCGACTGCAACATCGCCTGACGTTGTTCAAACAGTGTCGAAATTTCATAAGGTTCCAGCCCGAACAAAATACGTTTGAGCAATTTCACCAGACAGTAAGTGCCCAGCGCGCCGACCATCAGGCCGAAAAGCACCGTCCACAGAATACTCCAGCGACTTTTATTGATTTGCTCAGTGACTTTGACCAGCGAAATCCCGATGGCAACCACACCGATTTGCTTATGGTGATCATCATAGACCGGCGTGAATACGCGCAGCGCTTTGTCGAGCGTACCTTTGTTGATGGAGACATTTTCGTTGCCGAGCAGCGCCGGATTAATGTCATCGCCGATAAAATGATGACTGATCACATCCGCATTCGGATGCGAATAACGGATGCCATCCATATTGGTGACCACAATAAAGAGCAGGTCATTACGTTTTTGCACTGCGCTGGCGATGGGCTGAATAATATTACTGTCAGGGGGCAGCAGCAGAGCGCGTTTTGTTTCGGGCAAATCTGCCATGGTTCTGGCGACGGCCAGGGCCTTTTCTTTCACACCATCACGGGTGGTGTCGCTCACCTGAACAAAATAGAGCATATGGACAACCAGCAAAACAGACGCAATCACGGCGCTTATCATCAGGCTGACTGACGTGCTGAGTTTCATGGGGTGCTTGCGCACGGAATGGCGTTGCTGCGAGTCGCTCATGGGAGCCCCGGAGAGAATAGAGCCAAATGCTCATTGATAATTTTGATGGTTCGCGTTGTTCATCCGGTGGTATGGCGTAGAACTCTGCGTGAACCATCCCTGTTCACGCATAATGATATGTTTATTTGCTTGATACTTCCGCTATTTATTACTTTCGAAAGTGCGATTTACGGTGCGGGAACCTCAATAAAAAAGGCCCGAATCTCTTCAGGCCTTATCTTTGCAATCCTGATGACAGATTACTGGAAGTAAATATCGCCGTTTTCGGCTTTGAGGATCTTCCCGTCGGTGTCGGTGATCAGCGCGTAGCTGCCGCCGATGTAAGTCCAGTGGCTGCCCGCATCGGGTGCAGGCAGGTGACGTTCCTGCCAGCCGACGATTTCATAGGGTTTGGTGCGGTACAGCGCAGGCACCTGATCGCCGATGGAATACAATTTGGAATCATCGTAGAACGATTTGATTTCATGTGAGTTTGACGCGGCAAATGCCGTGTTAGCCAGAGGTAACAACGATGAAACAACCAGGGCTGATAACATAACAATTTTAGAATGACGCATAGATTATCCCGTTAAAACCATCAACTTAATGCCTGCCTCGGTGATATGCCGCCAGTCCGTTGTATGAGCAGTAAAGCCGAAGCCTGTGCTTTTTCTGTAGGGCAGGATAATAACGAGAAAGTGAGCGCAGGCTGGGAGGTTTTTTTGTGTCGAAATGCAAATGGCGCAACAGCCAGCCCGGTCATGATGACATTTAAGGCTGTGCCGTTGCTGATATGACTTCAGAACCGTCCGATGATTTCAACCAGCCTGTCTGTATGTTCTATGGTTAAGGTTCATTCATTTTCTACATGCGTTTTGTAGATTCATTTTAAAAATAAGGAGTGTTTATGAACAACAAAACAATCCCGACTTCCCTGAATGAACCTCACGTTGATGCGTATCCGACGCCGCCGTTTGAGCATCAGAAGCAGCCGTTTCCGGGGCTGGCCAGCAAAATGCACCCTGTCCCCGATCATGGCGAAAAAACCTACAAAGGCAGTGCCCGGCTGGAAGGCCGTAAAGCGCTGATCACCGGCGGTGACTCCGGCATTGGTCGTGCGGTGGCGATTGCCTTCGCTCGCGAAGGTGCGCAGGTCGCCATCAATTATCTGCCGGAAGAAGAGCCCGATGCCAAAGAAGTGGTCGATCTGTTATGGGCCGAAGGGCGGAAAGTGATCGCCATTCCGGGCGATATCCGTGACGAGAAATTCTGCCAGCAACTGGTGAAAGAAGCCGAAGAGAAACTCGGCGGGCTGGATCTGCTGGTCAATAACGCCGGTCGTCAGCAGTTCTGTGATTCGATTAAGGATCTGACCACTGAAGCGTTTGACGCCACGTTCAAAACTAACGTGTATGCGATGTTCTGGATAACCAAAGCGGCGCTGGAATTCATTCCTCGCGGCGGTTCGATCATTAATACCACCTCCGTGCAGGCGTTTTTACCGAGCGATAACTTGCTCGATTATTCATCAACCAAAGCCTCGATCATGGCCTTCACCAAAGGGCTGGCTAAACAGCTCGCGGAGGATGGCATCCGCGTGAACGGCGTTGCAGCGGGGCCATACTGGACGCCGTTGCAGATTTCAGGCGGTCAGCCGCAGGAAAAAATCGAGTCGTTTGGTGAGCAGGCTCCTCTGAAGCGTCCGGGGCAACCTGCGGAAATCGCCGCGATATACGTGACGCTGGCCTCAAACGACAACAGCTATTCCTCAGGACAAATCTGGTGTTCTGATGGGGGAACTGGCACGGTATAAGCCGCCTTCAGTACCGCCAAAGCCCGTCATTGACGGGCTTTTTTATTCAGGCATGTTCCCGCGCATTGGTACGTCATAAATAATTACGTTGCTAATTAATTCGGCATAACCCGTCATCTTTACTCATCTTTTACAGGTACCAGATAACCACTGCTTTTATTCTTCGTGTCTGTGTGATTGCCCGCGCTTTGCATGCGGGCTTTTTTTTGCCTTAAAATGCTTTGATAGATATCGATTTCATAATAAGCAATCAGATTATTCCAATTATGCTATATTTGAAGGAATCATTTTCTTTTTTGTGCAGAGTGCATCACATGCCGGATATCAAAATTGTTTGCGAGCAATGCGGGGCAGATCGTTTCATCGCCGCAGTGAACTCGCCCCTGGCAGAGACCGTACATTCTCTGATTTGTGCCGTTTGCCAACACCCGGTGCGGGTGGAAGAAGTTGTTATCTTCAGGGACGGTATGTATATCAGTGGTTCCTATGACACTTTCCTGACCGAACCTGGCAAATTGCATAATTTTATTCTCTGAATATTCAGCGTCCGTTTTGCCTTACTGGCAATAAACATTGAAGCGCAAACAGACAAAGATATCACCATGATTAATGCCAGCCCGCCCAGTTGTCCCCGGCCCATGCCTGCTCCTGCAAATAACGACGAGATAAACAGCAGGACTGGTGTCCGGTGTTTCCCCGTTACCATTTTTAGTGCCAGTTCAGTATCACAGGTCGTCTGGCCTACACGCCGTCCTGCAACTTTCTGATTTTATTCGCGGATTTCAGAGACTGATTGAGATCCTGAATGCGCTTCATGGTTTTCAGGGTCCGCGATGCGGTAGCCGAGGCAAGGGATAAAATCAGCATTTCCAGACAGACCAGTACCGTGCCATGGAGCGGCATGCGGCCATTTTCACCACCGCGCGGAACATTGATGACAATATCAGCTTGCTTTGCAAAAAAAGAATCACTGGCGTTGGTCAGTAAAATGAGAGGGATATTCAGACGCTTTGCTTCCTGTATTGCCGTTCTGCCCTCACGATGAGCACTTTTCTGCGCCATCATGATCAGGACATCGCCGCGTTGCAGGTTTATGAGCTGTTCCGCCAGCGCAATGCCTGAGCGGTTAAGTGATACTGCCGGAATGCCAATCCGGCTAAAAAGCCGTGTGCTGTAGTCCGCTAAAATGCCTGAAGCGTTCAGACCAAACACCGCCACCTGGCGCGCATTAATCAGCAGCGCGATAGCTTCAGAAATGGCCTGCCGGTTAGCGGGCTCCGCCAGCGTATCGCAGGCACGTTTATGCCCGTCGAGAACGAAGTTGATACCCGAATTGATATCGCTGGCCAGTTCGCTGACCGTCGTGCTCATCTTCTCTTCCGAGTTCACCGCCGTACCAAACCAGGCTTCCAGCGTCTTTTTCATGTCGCGTAATCCGGCGAAACCGAGTGCCTGAACGGCGCGTACTACAGTGGCATCCGAAACTTCTGTCGCGGCTGCAATATCCATTGCCGTGGCTTCCAGCGCCGATTCACGGTTGTTGTGGATATAAGACACCACCGCCTGCAAGCCGGGAGACAGTGAGGGCGCCCGGGCGCGGTAGCGTTCACCGAAAACATCAATACGTCTTTTTACCGGAATGGCAGCCATGTAATTTTACCGATCCTTTTAGTTTTGAAAGGCTTACCGGTGAATGCAAAGCATTCACACTGTGGGTTTATTTTAACAATGTAGCGTTTTTAGCAGCAAAAATATTCAAATTCTTCTGTGCTGAACCGGAACCCTATGCGCCTGAAACGTCAGGTTTCAATAAAAATTATTTAAAAACAGTTTGTTAAGTTCTGCTGAAAGCAAGATGCCTGCCGTAAAGTCATGATTTCTTCCTGTAGCAAAATTCTGAAACATATCATTTACTACTACATATCTGCATGTTGGAATGATTATCAATTGCATTACGGGGAAGTGCGTTATATTTAACACCGGGTTGATTGAAATGAATAATAAAAAACTGTTTGATTTTAAAAGAAAAGGCCATCCGGCGATTCTTGCTGCTATTTATGGCGTTGCGATGCTGGCGCCTGTTACAGGGTATTCAGCCGCAGACAGCGACACGCTGACCATCACAGGAAATGAGGCGAACGATCAGGGATACAGCGCAGGCACCAGTTCTGTTGCCAGTAAAACGCCCACACCGCGCCTTAACGAGGCACAATCGGTCAGCGTCGTGACCCGACAACAACTTGACGATTATCAGGCCACAAGTCTTTCTGATGCGATGCGTTTTGTCAGCGGTGTCAGTGAGGGGAATACGCTCGCGGGCACGGAAGATGGATTTGTCCGGCGTGGTTTTGGTTCCAACTCTGATGGGTCCATTTATCGCGACGGCGTCCGCAGCAGTCAGGGTCTCAATTTTGATGCCACCACCGAGCGGGTTGAAGTGCTGAAAGGTTCCGCGTCATTACTCTACGGGATCCAAAACCCCGGGGGTGTCATCAACCTGGTCAGTAAAAAACCGCAGTATGACTGGCACACCAAAGTCAGCGGACGTTACGCCAGTGAAGGTGGCGGAGCAGGGACAGTGGATGTCACCGGCCCGCTGGGTAATGGTTTTGCTTTTCGCATGATTGCGGAAAAACAGGATCAGGATTACTGGCGTAATTTTGGCAGTGATAAACACACCCTGATTTCGCCTTCACTGCAGTGGTACGGCGAAAAGGCCAGTTTCCTGATCAGCTATTCTGATTACCGCTACGACATTCCATACGATCGCGGAACCGCTTTTATTAACGGTAAACCGATCGATATTGGCTATAAGGACCGGCTGGATGACAAGTCAAACCGCGCCTGGGGTCATAATAAAACGCTGAACGCCCATTATGACTGGCAGTTCAGCGATGACTGGAGCACCCGCCTGACGCTGGGATGGAACCAGCGCCGCTACAATAATGACGAAGTCAGGGTGACAGCGGTTAACGCGACAACCGGCGCCGTGACGCGCAGGGCGGATGCCAATCGCGGTTTTAATCACAAGACCAAATATGTTTCCTGGGATCTGCTGGGTTCACAGGACATTCTGGCTATGAATCATGATCTTGTGCTGGGCACTGATTATGAGATGAACCAGACTTATCGTGCGCATCAATACCAGGGCAAAGCCAACAGCAGCTTTAACTTTATGGATCCGCAATACGACATTCTCTCCCCGGTCGCCGACAGCACGACTGAGAATACGGCTAACGGCAATAACCTGAACCGGATACACAGTCGTTCGGTGTATGCCAAAGACAGCATTTCACTGACACCGGACTGGATTGCGGTGCTTGGCGGCCGTTATCAACATTATGAGCAACGAGCCTCAAAAGGCTTTGATCCCGTCGTTCAGACGCTTGATTCCGAAGGGAATAAGTTTTTACCTCAGGCCGGTCTGATTTATAAAGTCACGCCAGAGGTGTCTCTTTACAGCAGCGTCAGCAAATCCTTTACACCCTCAACGGATGTAGACGATGACGGCAACGTAGGAAAACCTGAACAAGGCACTACCTGGGAAGTGGGCAGTAAATGGCAGATTACGCCACGCATGTTTGCCAGCGTGGCGCTGTACCGTATCGATGAGCGGGACATGTCACTGAGCATTAACGGCGAAACACGCGCCATTGATAAAGCACGCTCCAGCGGGGCGGAATTTGAGCTGAATGGTGAGATCCTTCCTGACTGGGAAGTCAGTGCCAATTACAGCTATGACAAAGCCGAAATTGTGGATGATGGTGAAAACTCTGCGAATAACGGCAACCGTTTGCAGAATGCGCCGCGCCATTCGGGCGCGCTCTATCTGAGCCATAATCTGGTGATTAACGGCCTGCCGGGTGATTTCCGTGTCGGCGGCGGGGCGCGTTATGTCGGCACCCGTGCGGGAGACCCGGAGAACAGTTTCACGTTACCTGATTATGTTGTGGCTGACAGTTTTGTTGCGTGGAACAACCGTCTGTTCGGGGAGAAGACGCAGCTGAAACTCAACCTGAATAACCTGTTCAACAAACATTATTACACGTCCAGCGGCGGTAACCTGCGCGTGCGCGAAGGTGAAACCCGTAATCTTATGGTGCAGGCAAGTGTTGAATTCTGATCTGCGGTTGACTCCGCGAGCGCGTAGATATTCTGTTATGACTGTGCTGTTTATGTTGTTGCTGACGGGCTTTGGCGTACAGGCCCGCACAGTGATCGATATCGACGGTAATCATGTGGACATTCCCGATAATCCGCAACGTATCGTGCTGGGCGAAAGCCGGATGCTTTATACGCTGGCCCTTCTGGAAACGGGTGATCCTGTCAGACGGATTGTCGGCTGGCCACTCGATCTGAAGAAGTATGACAGCCAGACCTGGGACATTTTTGCGCAGCGTTTTCCGCATATATTGACGATTCCGTCGCTGGGGTTGGGGGGAACAAATGATATGAACCCTGAAAAGGTGCTGGCGCTGAAACCAGATCTGGTGATCCTGCCCAGCCTTGCGCGCTATGACGATGCCGATTTGCGTCTTAAAGAAATGCTCAACGCTGCGCATATCCCGATAGTGAAAATCGATCTTCGTGTCCATCTGCTGAAAAATACTACGCGCAGTGTGAGTATTCTGGGCGAGGTGCTTAACCAGACTGCACGCGCCCAGGCATTTAATCACTTTTACGATACTCATATGCAGGTTATCCATGATCGTCTGGCCGCTTATTCCGGCCACAAACCGACGGTGCTGCTTCAGTTACATCTTGGACGTCGCAATGAATGTTGCGTGACTGCCGTGAAAGGCAGTCTTGGTGAACTGCTGAATTTTGCCGGAGGGGATAATATCGCCAGCAAAACGGTGCAGGGTGTCTTTGGCCAGCTGAATGAAGAAACGGTTATCATGGCGCAACCTGAGGTTTATTTCGCCACGGGTGCAGGTTCTCCTGATGATCAGAATGATTTGAAACTGGGGCCCGCCATATCACCGGAAATGGCACAACAAAGTCTGCGGGAACTGACTGCCAGGCAGAATGGATTGCGTGAACTTAAAGCGTTGCATAACGGCCGCACCGGGATGATATGGCATAATTTCTACCTCAGCCCGTGGCATGTTGCCGCGACCGAGTTCATGGCAAAAACCCTTTATCCTGATGTGTTTGCGGATATCGAACCTGAGCAGACATTAAAACAGATCTTTCATGACTACCTGCCAATCCCCTATACCGGCACATATTTTGCCAACGGCAACCGGTGAAGGGGCGTTGTTCTGAATGCATATTTTATCCTGAGGGGCTTTTTTCTTCGTAAATTCACCTGCCATGTCCGGTTTTCTGCCGCTATAAAATCTGTAAAAGTGGACATTAGTCGACTTTTCCTCTAAAACTTCTGCGGTTAATGCCAGACAATACCGGTATTCGGCAATCAAATAATAAGCGCTGAATGCTTAAGAGCGGCTGCAAGACAGCCGCCGGGCAAGGGTATTCACAACGATTACGACAGACTTTCTCTGGAGAATTTATGCATTCCTCTGTTAATAAAAACGAAAGCCGGACCTTCTTCGGCCATCCTTATCCGCTCGGCTCATTGTTCTTCACTGAAATGTGGGAGCGGTTCTCGTTTTATGGCATCCGTCCTTTACTGATCCTGTTTATGGCGGCGACGGTTTACGACGGCGGTATGGGGCTTGCGCGTGAAAACGCATCAGCTATCGTCGGTATATTTGCTGGCTGTATGTATCTGGCGGCGCTGCCGGGCGGCTGGCTGGCAGATAACTGGCTCGGGCAGCAGAGGGCGGTCTGGTACGGATCGATTCTGATTGCGCTCGGCCACCTGTCGATTGCGCTTTCCGCTTTCATGGGCGACAGCCTGTTCTTTATCGGCCTGATGTTTATTGTTCTCGGCTCCGGCCTGTTCAAAACGTGCATCTCGGTCATGGTGGGCACGCTGTATAAAAAAGGTGATGCGCGTCGTGATGGCGGTTTCTCACTGTTTTATATGGGCATTAACATGGGGTCGTTTATCGCGCCGCTGATTTCCGGCTGGCTGATAAAAACGCATGGCTGGCATTGGGGCTTTGGTATCGGGGGGATCGGTATGCTGGTGGCGCTGATTATCTTCCGTCTGTACGCCGTGCCGGCCATGAAACGTTACGACAGCGAAGTGGGACTGGATTCCACCTGGAACAGTCCGGTTGCTAAGAAAAACGGTGTAGGTGTCTGGCTGCTGGCGCTGGCCGCCGGTGTGGCAATCATCGTTGCGCTGATCTCGCAGGGCGTGATCGTCATTAACCCGGTTGCCGTCGCCAGCGTGCTGGTGTATGTGATTGCGGCGTCCGTTGCGCTCTATTTTATCTATCTGTTCCTGTTTGCCGGACTGAACCGGAAAGAGCGCGCCCGACTGCTGGTGTGCTTTATTTTGCTGGTCTCGGCTGCTTTCTTCTGGTCTGCGTTTGAGCAGAAACCGACCTCGTTCAACCTGTTCGCCAACGACTACACCAACCGCATGATCGGTGATTTTGAAATTCCTGCCGTCTGGTTCCAGTCCATCAATGCGTTGTTTATCATCCTGCTGGCACCGGTATTCAGCTGGGCATGGCCGTTGCTGGCGCGTAAAAACGTGCGCCCGAGCAGCATCACCAAGTTCATCATCGGCATTTTATGCGCGGCGGCGGGCTTCGGGATCATGATGATGGCTGCCCAGAACGTGCTGAACAGCGGCGGGGCAGGTGTATCGCCATTATGGCTGGTGGGCAGCATTCTGATGCTGACGCTCGGTGAGCTGTGCCTGAGTCCGATTGGTCTGGCGACCATGACGCTGCTGGCGCCGGAAAGAATGCGCGGTCAGATGATGGGCCTGTGGTTCTGTGCCAGTGCGCTGGGGAATCTGGCGGCCGGTTTGATTGGCGGACACGTAAAAGCCGATCAGCTGGATATGCTGCCTGACCTGTTCGCCCGTTGCTCCATTGCGTTGCTGATCTGCGCTGCGGTGCTGTTCGTCCTGATCATTCCGGTTCGCAGAATGCTGGAAAACGCCCAGTCTAAGACAGAACAAAAACCGGTATCACATGCCTGATGGCGGGTAAGGTGTTTGTCGAATACCGCTAAGAATCAATAAGGCCGGTCTGATGACCGGCCTTATTTTTTTTAGATTTTCGTTATACGTTTGCCGTTTTCATCAATAACTGCTTCACCGTCTTCCTTGGTGAACGCGCCACGTTGCGCATCAGGCAAGATTGCTAATACCTCCTCAGAAGGGCGGCATAACCGGGTGCCCAGCGGCGTGACAACCACCGGCCGGTTGATCAGAATCGGGTACTGCAACATGAAGTCGATCAGTTGATCGTCGCTGAAATGATTGTCTGCCAGTTTTAATTGCTCATACGGCTCGACATTTTTGCGTAACAAGGCCCGCACGGGAATACCCATATCCGCAATCAGTTTTACCAGTTCTTCACGGGCCGGTGGGGTTTCAAGATAAAAAATCACGGTTGGCTCAGCGCCGCTGTTGCGGATCAGCTCAAGGGTATTGCGCGATGTACCACAGGCCGGGTTGTGATAAATAGTGATATTGCTCATCAGGAGGTTCTCTTTTTCAATCTTAGTGTGAGGTCAGGCGTTAAACATCCGTTACAGCGCCACAGACAACCGCAGCGCTAAAGCTGCCAGCGTGACAAACAGCACAGGCAGAGTCATGACAATACCCACCCGGAAGTAATATCCCCAGGTAATCGTCATATTCTTCTGTGACAACACATGCAACCATAACAGTGTTGCCAGGCTGCCAATCGGGGTGATTTTTGGCCCCAGATCGCTGCCGATCACGTTGGCATAAATCATCGCCTCTTTAATGACTCCCGTGGCTGTGCTGCCATCAATCGACAGCGCCCCGATCAGCACGGTCGGCATATTGTTCATGATGGAAGAGAGGAAGGCGGTGATAAAGCCGGTTCCCAGCGTAGAGGCCCATAAACCCTGTTCTGCCAGCTGATTCAGCACGGCAGACAGGGCGTGCGTCAGCCCGGCATTACGTAAACCATAAACCACCAGATACATACCCAGCGAGAAAATGACGATTTGCCACGGCGCGCCGCGCAGCACTTTGCCGGTATTAATGATGTGACCTTTCCTGGCGATAATATAAAGGATCAGTGCGCCGACAGCGGCGACCAGGCTGACCGGTACGCCGAGGGGTTCAAGACCAAAGAAACCCGCCAGCAGAAGGATCAGAACCAGCCAGCCTGCTTTGAAGGTGCTGGCATCGCGGACAGCCTCAGCAGGCTGTTTCAGCAGAGAAATATCGTAAACCGGCGGGATGTCTTTGCGGAAAAACAGGTGCAGCATGACCAGTGTTGTCGCAATGGCTGCCAGATTAACCGGGCCCATGACGGACGCATATTCCGTGAATCCCAGGTTGAAGAAATCAGCCGAGACAATATTCACCAGATTTGAGACGATCAGCGGCAGGCTGGCAACATCCGCGATAAACCCGGCTGCCATGACAAAGGCTAATGTCGCGCCGCGACTGAAACCCAGAGCCAGCAGCATCGCCATGACAATCGGCGTCAGAATCAGTGCGGCACCATCATTGGCGAACAGGGCAGCGACCACCGCGCCCAGTAAAATAATCCAGGTAAATAACAGACGCCCGCGTCCGTTTCCCCAGCGTGCAACATGCAGTGCCGCCCACTCGAAGAAACCCGATTCATCCAGCAGCAGGCTGATAATGATAACGGCAATAAAAGTGGCCGTTGCGTTCCAGACTATTTGCCAGACAACCGGAATATCACCCGGGTGAACGACACCCGTCAGTAATGCCAGACCCGCACCCAGCATGGCGCTCCAGCCAATGCCCAGCCCGCGGGGCTGCCAGATAACCAGAATCAGGGTGAGTAAAAAAATAGTACCTGCCAGCAACATGATCGACTCCCTACATATTTTTTATAGTGAATGTGTTTATGGTTTTAACATGAAACCGGTGACTTATTATTCAGCTTGCGGCGTATGTTTTCGCGGTCACAGTTCCATGCAGAATCGATAATCGCCGCTGACCATGCAGGCATTTGTGGTGAGAGGCGGTAATGTACCCATTTTCCTTCCCGGCGGTCTGTGACCAGTCCGGCTTCACGTAACAGCGCGATGTGACGGGAGATCTTGGGTTGTGATTCCGCTGTTGCGGCACAGATATCGCAAACGCAAAGTTCTCCTGATTCCCTGAGAAGCATCACAATAGTCGAGCGCGTTTCGTCGGCAAGCAGTTTAAAAAGCTGCGCAGGCTGTAACATATTGAGTCCCGTTGTGGATTAGTAAAACATATGCTAATCCATATATGATGGCTTTCAAAGCACAGATTTCAGAAATGAACTCAGGGAAATATGGCGCCTGCTTTAGGTGCGCATAATCATGATTATGTTAAATATAATATCAGATTCCAGAAATCGGAATCCTGGCAGGTTTGCAGATTGCGCTGACGTCAGCGCTAAGTGCATGAGTGATTGACTTTAATTTCAATAATAAGAAAATGTTTCTTTTCGCGCGACGACCAGACATCACCGGAGTTTATCATCGCTTTTTCCCGTCATTTTCCTTGCGTCACCGCCGTCAAACACCCTGGTGCCGTTGTGGCTTTTGCGCTGTTACTGGTGGCTGGCTGTGCCTCGACACCGCCAAAATCACTGGTGACGCCGCTGCCGCCAGTGGCGAAGCACCCTCTTCCTGGTCAACCTGTGCAGAGTCATGAACCCGTGCGCGGCGTCTGGCTGGCGACCGTTTCCCGCCTCGACTGGCCACCGGTTAATTCGGTGAATGCTGGCAGTGCGTCTTTGCGCATCAGCCAGCAGCAGCAAGCGCTGACTGCCAAGCTGGATAAGCTTAAAAGTCTGGGCATCAATACGGTTTTCTTCCAGGTAAAACCTGACGGTACTGCGTTCTGGCCTTCAAAAATTTTGCCGTGGTCAGATATGCTGACGGGTAAAATTGGTCAGGATCCGGGTTATGACCCGTTGCAGTTTATGCTCGATGAAGCGCACAAGCGCGGGATGAAAGTTCATGCGTGGTTTAACCCTTACCGTGTGTCTGTGAACACCAAACCTTCGACTGTGGCGGAACTGAATCAGACATTGCCACTGCACCCTGCCAGCGTGTTTGTGCTGCACCGCGACTGGATCCGAACCTCCGGGGATCGTTTCGTGGTGGACCCTGGTATTCCTGAGGCGCGCGACTGGATCACCAGCATCGTGGCGGAAGTGGTGGCGCGTTATCCTGTCGATGGTGTGCAGTTTGATGACTATTTTTATTCCGAATCACCGGGTTCCTCGCTGGATGACAGCCTGACGTTCCGGAAGTACGGTCAGGGTTACGCTTCTAAAGCCGACTGGCGGCGTCACAATACCCAGATGCTGATTGAGCAGGTTTCACGCACCATAAAACAGCTGAAACCGGGTGTGGAATTTGGCGTCAGTCCGGCGGGTGTCTGGCGTAACGTGTCGCATGATCCGGCAGGTTCACAAACTTCCGGCGCAGCGGCTTACGATGAAGCCTATGCGGATACCCGCCTATGGGTGCAACAAGGTTTGCTCGATTATATTGCACCGCAACTGTACTGGCCATTCTCCCGCAAGGCGGCGCGTTATGACGTGCTGGCAAACTGGTGGGCAAATGTGGTCAAGCCCACACATACGCGGCTCTACATTGGTGTGGCGTTGTATAAAGTGGGTGAACCATCCAAAAATGAACCGGACTGGATGGTCAGCGGCGGCGTGCCGGAGCTGAAGAAACAGCTCGATATGAATGAATCCGTACCGCAAATTAACGGCACGATTTTGTTCCGCGAAAACTACCTCAACCAGCCGCAGACGCTGGACGCGGTCCGTTACCTGAAAAGCCGCTGGGGAAGCTGAAATAAGACAGTAAGGCACCGCCTGAACACGCAGGCGGTGCCTTTTTTTTATTGCGCGTTAAACCTTCATATCAGAACGTGTAATTTGCGCTGACCGAGACATTGCGCGGTTCACCGTAAACGGCGTAATCACTGAGCCACGAGTAGTACGTGCGGTCAAACAGGTTGTTGATGTTGGCCTGCACGGACAGCTGTTTTGTCACCTGATAACGCGTGAACAGGTCCACCAGCGCGGTACTGCCCTGCGATACACGATGCGTTTCGCCGTCCGGCCCGGTGGCATCCTGGAAGGTGCGGTTCTGCCAGTTTACACCGCCGCCGACGGTCAGATCCGGCATCATCGGTAGCTGGTAGCGGCTGAACAATTTCAGCTGGGTCTGCGGCATATTGCTGTTGAGACGGTTGCCGGTTTCGTCTTTCGCCACATAACGCGTCGCACCAAAGGTCATTTGCAGGTTGTCGGTCACCGCGCCGTTGATCTCAAACTCAGCGCCTTTGCTGACGGTGCCGCTGACCGCGACATACGCCTGCTCGCTGGAGCCGTTAACGTAATTGCTGCCATCTTCCTGTGCCACGTTATCCTGTTCGATACGGAATACTGCCATTGTGGCGGTCAGACGACCGTCCATCCACGCGGATTTAAGCCCGGTTTCGTAATTTTTCCCGGTGGTTGGGGACAGATAATGGCCGTTGATATCGCGGTCAGTCTGCGGCTGGAAGATGGACGTATAACTGGCGTATGCCGACCAGGTGTCGTTGATGTCATACACCAGACCGCCGTATGGCGTGATGTTGTTCTTGCTCATGCTGCCGCTGCTGCCATTGGTGCTCCATTGGGTATAACGTGCGCCAACGATCAGCGAAAGCGGATCCGCCAGTGAGAAGCGGGTGGCGAAATAACCGGCTTTCTGGCGGATGACATCGTCCGCATTCAGATACCAGTCTCCCCACTCCGGCTCGCTGACATTGCCGTTCCAGCTGTTGCCAAAACTGCCAATTGTGTCGCTGTCGAGAGAACCGTCTGCGCTGTAAGTCTGGTTGTGCTGGCGGCTGTAACTGACGCCAGCCACCATCTGGTGCTGACGGCCAAACAGTTCAAACGGCCCGGTGGCGTAAGTGTCGAGGGAATCCACTTTGCGCGTGCCACGGTCTTTACTGCCAAAACCGCTGAGACCAGTGCCCGTCGTGTGATCCGGGAAATCCATCAGATACAGCAATTTATCATTAAACGTTTGCTCGCCATGTGTGCCGTTTACACGGAATGTCCAGCCGTTATCAAAGTCATGTTTAACGTTGGCGAACACTTTACGCGACTGAATAGCATAATTCGTCCAGTCGGCGGAAGTGTTGGTACTGCGGTCATAATGCGTGCGCGAGCCGTCTGTGTACCAGGTTGGCAGGCCGCCCCAGGTCGGGTTGCCGGTGTTATTTTCCTGATAATCGTAACCGAGCGACACGGTGGTGTTATCGGTCACATCGGCATCCACCACGCCGTAGAAGAATTTTTTACGCTTGTGATAGCGATCCAGCCAGCTGTCCTGATCCTGATAACCGGCTACCACGCGCCCGCGCACCGAACCTTCCTGATTCAGCGGGCCGGAAGCATCGAGCACGTAACGCTGTTTGTTCCAGCTTCCGTAACTGGCGCTGATATCGCCGGTGAATTCTTTGCTGTCGGCGTGTTTACGCACCATGTTGACAGAGGCGGCCGGATTGCCCGCCCCGGTCATCAGGCCTGTGGCGCCACGCACCACTTCGATGCGGTCATAAATCGCGGTGTCTTCGGCGGCATCACCAAAATTCCAGGTGTCGCTGACGGACGTTGGAATGTCGTCGTAAGTGTAATTATTGATGTAAAAACCGCGGGAGAAATAGGATACGCGTTCGCTGTCGATGACTTCCGTCGAGATGCCGGTGGTGTTATTCAGCACGTCGCCCACCGACTGGAGGTTCTGATCCTGCATGCGCTGTTTGGTGATCACACTGACCGACTGCGGAATATCGCGCGGCGTCAGGTTCATTTTGGTGCCCGCAGTGGTGGTTTTGACCGCGTAATCCTGCCCGTCGCTGGCAGCGGCGGTCGCCGAACCTTCAATCACCATATCCTGCTGCGAGCCGGATGCGGCGGTATTCGCGGTGCCTGTCGTCCCACTGCCGGTTTCAGCGGCCTGCGCCGGATTCACCAGAACAAAAATCGCCAGCGCCAGTGTGGAAACCGTAAATGTTTTTCTTACCTTTAACGCACCCTGCTGCACGTCATATACCCTGCCATTCAAAGACATAACACATTCCCATAGCAATTTTTTTAAGGGCGAGTCTGTTTCTATTTATTGTTTTAACCAGAACAGCTCGAAATGAGAATGTGAATAGTAATTATTAACATTAACCCTGTCGCGCAGAGGATTCATCTTAATAAGTAACAAATTATGAATGCAAAAAATTCAGAGGAAAATAAGAACCCGGCGAAGAACTTCACCGGGTTTAATGATGAGGAAAATTGCTTTACGTCCGCACCAAAGCCCGCGACTTATCCAGCAGGAAAGGCCGCAGGTAACCGACAGTATTGGAAAGCAGAATCACGTCCTCGGAAAGGCGAATACTCAGCACGTCCGTCAGGTATTTTTTACGGGTGACCATACGCTGCCAGACCTCCGGGAACTGCGTTTCCAGCTCTTTTCGCAGTGATTCATCTGCCAGCCCTACCGTATCTTCGATGCTGCTGCCACCATAGCCGGGTAATGACGGAATAATATCAATCTGAAACAACATGCCACTTTCAAACGGGATCACTGAGCCACCGTATACCGGAGAACACAACCACTCCTCATCTGCAACCAGATGGCCGGGATTGAGATGCCAGTGATAGATGCTCTGTGGCAGCGTTTGCTCAACAAGCTGATAAAGCTCGCCGCCGGTCAGCCCGATGCGCAGTGCTTCAAGCCAGGTTACTACCGTGTGGTAATAGGGTATCGCGAGCCGCTGCAACCAGTCCGAAACCTCTTCCGGTAATTCATTTTCCGCCGCCACCACATACGCCGCACGGCTGGTGAGGCCTCCTTTGTATCCGGCGGTGAGCGAAAACTTATCGCCATGCCGGATAGTTTTGTCGGAAGGATACAGATTCGCATGGGCGAAACGCTCGCCCGTCGCGGCAATCATAATCACGTTCCCGTGCTGGCCTTCTCCTGCCAGTAACTGACCGATTTCTTTTTCTGATTTGCCGGGTGCAATCGTATCCAGCGCCGCAAGCACCTGAGTGGAGGCCAGGTTGGCGCCGTATTCATAAAACGCCACTTCATTAGCGGTATTAATCCGCCGCGCACCATTTTCTGGCGAGGTAAACAGACCGGTGGCGTTGACCACATCTCCAGCCACGCCCGCGGCCTTTCGGACTGCGTCGAGGACAAACGCGGGCACATCAAAGGTGGTTTTATCCGTGACAGGGTCACATCTGAACAGTTTCCAGCCTGCAATGCCAACGTGCTGCGCGTCAGCAATACCGGCAGATTTAAGCAAATCGTGCAGCGGCTGATGATGTTTCATCGGCTGGTTGGGCAGGGAAAACACCGGCGCATGCAGGCAGCGACCCGCGTTGCGCGCATGGGGAACCAGTTTCAGATTTTCATTCCCCATAACATAAGTCAGTTCACCGGTCGCGCGCACCACCAGCAAGGCTTCTTCAAAGCGCGGGATAAAACCCGCAAGATATTCGAAATTGCCGCCGTGTTCTTTGTCGGCATAAATCACCAGGCTGTCGAGCTGATGCTGTTGCATCGCGTGAAGGATATGACGCAGGCGTGACGCCATGGTTTCATCGGATAATACCGGGGTGGGAATGTGAGGGTAAGTCGCGGGAGCCGGGAGGGTTTTCAGTGAATACTCATGTTCAGCTTTCATTGCGTGTCCTTTTGCATGGCGGGGGAAAGAGGATTATGCCCCAAACGGCCTCTTAAGGCCGCATTCACCGGACAGGGAACTCTGCTAAATTTAAGGTAATTCCCTGCTGTTGCTGCCTGACGAGGTTAATAACGATGGTTACCGAGAGTGATAAGGGCAAAGACCTCAGTCAGGCTACCGCTGAGCTATTTGCCGAACTTATTCCCTATCTCCAGTTCCGTACTGTCCCCGCGGGCTCGCGCTTCCATCTGTATGAGAGGGGGGAATTTTATTGTTATTTCATTCGCAAAGGCTGGTTTAAAACCTTTCATAACGACGAACCTGTGCTGATAGGCACGTTGTCAGTGCCGGGCATCATTGGTATTGGCGGTGCGGTGCCCTCAGAGGCCAGAATGTTTATTCAGGCGCAGGATGAATCTGAGATTGCCGTCTCCACCGTGGCGGAGATGCATGCCCTGATTGATCGTCTGGAGTTGTGGGAGCCAATGGCAAAGCACTTTTTCAGGATGACCAACAATCTCTATGTCAAAAGCACAATGCTGACGGCACCAACATCCTATGAAATTCTGCGCCACCAGCTCATGGAACTCATGAAAGAACCGCCGGAAATACGCGAAAATATTCCTGCTGCCCATTACATTCAGCTTAAGACGCACCTTTCACGCAGCACGATCATGAAAGTGCTTTCACAATTGAAACAGGGGGGATATGTGAGGCTCCACAACGGTATTCTGAAAGAAGTGATCCGTTTGCCACTGAAATACTGAGCGTGGTATCAGGGGGGAAGAAAGCGTGCCGTTACGCACGCTGTTCTCTCAGTTACGCGGCTTTTACCGCACGGACTTTTTTGGCAGTGGCAGGTTTTTCGGCAACATTTTCTTCGGCAGCATTTTCTTCAGCAGCCACGTTTTCTGCGACCACTTCTTCTGCTTCTGCTTCTGCTGGCGTTTCAGCAGCGGGCTGGTGTGCGATTTCTGCTTCCGGCAATTTGCTGGTGCGCAGAATATGCTGGACGGTGTCTTTCTGCTCGGCGAGGTGAAGTGCAATGTTTTCCGCCAGTGCTTCATCCATCCCGATATTGCTCTGTAACAGCCATTCAGTAAAAGCATCCGCCATGTCCAGCATCTTGTCGTAAGCGTCTGCTTCTTTCTTATTGGCAAAAGTCATTTTCTCTTCACCTTTTCTGACCACAACAAATTTTGTTTCAACAGCCATGATTCGCTCCTTATACTGTAATTATATACAGCATACCAATAATCAGTGCAGGATACATCATCCGGCCTGATTTTTATAGTGCGGCGCGTCAAAGGCCGGGCACATACCCTGGCAACTATAACGCGGGTGAATTTCTCAGCGTTAGCCGGTAAGGTAGAAAACGACCTGTTTTCAACGAACTTGTGAGGTTCCCGTGACAAACCTGAAAGCTGTATGCAACTGGACCAAAGACACTTATCTGATCACTACCGATTTTCAAAAACTGGATATTCCGGCAATTCACGCCTACCTGACCCGGTCAAGCTGGGCGCCGGGCATTGACGAACAGACGGTGCGCGCTGGCGCAGAAAACAGCCTGAACTTCGGGTTGTTCGACGACGGAAAACAGATCGGTTACGCCCGCTTTATCACGGACTACGCCACCTTTGCTTACCTGTGTGATGTCTATGTGCTGGAAGATTATCAGGGGAAAAATCTGGGCGCATGGCTGATCGAATGTGTGCAGTCGCATCCGGTCACAGCAAAACTTCGCCGGATGGCACTCTTTACTTCTACCGCGCCGTGGTTGTATCAAAAGTTTGGTTACACACCGGTTAACGAACCTGACTACACCTGGGTCATCACCCGGCCAGGAATTTACCTGAACAAAGACGGGTAGTTCAGGCTTTCCTGAACGCACGGCTGGAAACAGAAACTGAATTCTGGTCAGGGTCTTTCGCATTGGTGAACTTATCGCCGTCGGCCTGATGGCGCGGGCCACATTCCGGACCGTTCTATATACAGGCAGCGGCTTTGAGATTTTCAGTCACCATCCGCACAAAGTTATCGCGAATGACATCTTCATTCCGGGCGTCCCATGCAATCCCCACCTGCCAGCGCGTCGCAGGGCCGGTGAGCGGAAGTATTTTCAGCTCCGGCGGCGCAATATGCACGACGCTTTCGGGTAGCAACGCCACGCCGATCCCGGCCGCTACCAGTGCGACAATAGTCTGGATATC
The DNA here is from genome assembly GCF_011684115.1 of Rahnella aceris. Taxonomy (NCBI): domain Bacteria; kingdom Pseudomonadati; phylum Pseudomonadota; class Gammaproteobacteria; order Enterobacterales; family Yersiniaceae; genus Rahnella; species Rahnella aceris. The sequence goes on from NZ_JAADJV010000003.1 coordinate 282,189, forward strand.
CTCCGCCAGTTGAACCGATGAAACATGAAACAGATTCTCCTGTAAAAAACGGTCTGTCTGCGCATTCAGCCCCCCCGCCCGCTCAGTATACAAACGCAGTAACGGACGGTTCCTGAGCCTTTCACTCATATCCTCGCCGTTATCTTCAGACACCACCAGCACCAGTTTATCCTCAAACAGCGCGTGGTAACTGAGCGGTGCAGGCGGCGGGACACGCACAAAACCAATGTGCAGTTCCCCGCGTTGCAGCATGTCGTATTGCTGCGCGGAAGGCAGATCTTCCAGCGTGATATCCACGCCGGGATATGCTGCGCGGAATTTCGCAATACATTGTGGCGCCAGGATGAAACTCGACAGGCCGAATCCGGCAGCCAGCAGCCCTTCTCCCCCCTTTTCAACCTGGCTGGCATGTTGCATAAACGCGGCCATTTGTCGCAATACTTTCTCCGCTTCCGGCAAAAGCCGCTGGCCTGCGGCTGTCAGCGCACTGCCTTGTCGTCCGCGGGCAAAAAGCGCCACGTTCAGCGTCGATTCCAGCAGATTGATCTGTTTGGTGAGTGCCGGTTGTGAAACGGAAAGCGCCTGCGCTGCCTGCGCATAATTCCCTTTTTCAGCCAGTGTGACAAAAGCCCTGAGCAAACGTGTGTTCACTTTATATATTCCATTGGGTTATCAGATTTGGAAATCATTTCATTATAAAGTTATCAGTCGCATTGCTCTAATACCAGCGTCAACCGAAATCCCTGAAGACGTATGGAGAAGATCATGTCGGACCCCAAAACACTCAAAGCAGCGGTCATTCAATTTCAGCATCAGGCGGGTAACAAAAAATATAACCTGTTAATTATGGAGCGTTTTATCGAAAAAGCGGCTATTGAAGGCGTCAATATTTTGGCCTTTCCGGAAATGTGTATCACCGGTTACTGGCACGTGCCCAAACTCGATGCTGCTGGCGTTCAGGCACTGGCGGAGCCAGCCGACACCGGCCCCTCTGTTGCGCTGATCCGCTCGCTGGCCGTGAAACATCAGATGCTGATTGGCGCCGGATTTATCGAACGTGCCGCTGACGGGCGTCTGTATAATGCCTACGCCGCCTGCATGCCTGACGGTTCGTTACACATCCACCGCAAAATGCACGCCTTTGAGCATGAGGCTTTCAGTTGCGGCGACAGTTATACCGTGTTCGGGACCCCCTGGGGCGTGAAGGTCGGGATCCTCATCTGCTGGGACAACAATCTGGTGGAAAATGCCCGTGCCACCGCCCTGCTGGGAGCAGATATTTTACTGGCACCGCATCAGACAGGCGGCACACATTCACGCAGCCCGCACGGCATGAAACCGATACCGCTGGCATTGTGGCAGCAGCGTGCTGAACGCAAAGAAGAGATTACCGCAGCGTTTAAAGGTCCCAGCGGCCGGGAATGGCTGATGCGCTGGTTGCCCTCACGCGCTCACGATAACGGCATGTTTATTTTGTTCAGTAACGGCGTCGGTGCGGATGATGATGAAGTACGCACCGGTAACGCGATGATCCTCGACCCTTATGGCCGGATCGTCGATGAAACCTGGGTTGCTGCGGATGCGATGGTCAGCGCGGATCTGGATTTATCGCTGATCCCGATGAGTACCGGCAGGCGCTGGATGGCAGGCCGCAGACCCGATTTGTATCATATTCTGACTGAATATCAGGGCTATGAGCGGGATGCAATGACGGCACGTTTTTCTGAGGAATTACCGGGGATCCCAAAACGCTAAATCACCGTGGATGGATGAAGCGAAAAAGGCTCCTTGCGGAGCCTTATTCCTGATCCAACAGCGATGTGCCATATGAATTATCGATGGTACACAGCCAGCGACCGTCCGGTTCATGGCGGAAAACATAGGTGGCACGGCGGGTAGTGGTCACCTTTCCGCCCTGTCCGTCGGGAAAATGCAGCACCGTTTCCATGATCACCAGCGCATCCTCTGCCCCTTCAATCACCTGCATTTCGCCCTGTTCTACCACCAGCTGATCCTGAAAATAATCCGAGATGGCGATAAAGGCTTTGCGGATGTCGGTTTTGCCGCGGGCAATCATGCCCGGTTTAATTACCAGCGCCGCCTCTTCGGCATAATGCGCCATCAGTGCGTCAAAATCCCTGACGGATATGGCTTTGTCACAGGCTTCGATAACCTGGCGGATCGGGTGTGTACTCATCCGTTAATGTCCTTTTGCTGAGTTCCAGAGTAAAGAGATACCCGCCAGAAATAACATGATGTCGATCAGGCGGTTGAAGGATGTCTCTGACATCTTAATAACAAATTTTTTGCCAATAAGCATCCCTGTCGTCAGTGCGCCACCCACCAGCAAGCCGCTCAAAAACACCGGCCACGGCATTGCACCAATCACGCTGAACGCTGAGGCTTTGGCGAAATAAATCGCGAACGAGGCGGCAGCCTCGGTGGACAGCAGCGCGCCTTTCACCAGCCCGTAACCGGCGAAAACCGGAATGGTCAGCGGGCCGGTTGAAAATACCACACCGGTCAGAAACCCTGTCAGCGCGCCTGCCATCGCCAGTTGCGCACTGCTGAGGGTAAAAGCCCGGCAACGGGCGTAATGACGCAAAGGGATCAGCAACAAGAAGAACGCGCCGATACACATATTCGACAGCGTGGCGGGCATTTCCCACAGGGTATTTGCGCCGAGAACGGCGGCGGGAATGCCGGGCATGGCGTACAGCAAAAATGCCCGAATGTTGATGTCTTTGCGCCAGAGAAGCACGCGGGAGATATTGCCGACAATAGCGGCAATCGCCATCACCGGAATCGCAGTTTTCGGGCCGAAAGTATACGTCAGCGCCGGCAACAGCATGATGGAACCGCCGGTGCCGACAACGCCGCTGATCACACCCGCCAGTATGCCCGTCAGAGCAATCACCACATACATCACGTCACATTTCCTTTTCTCAGGGGGAATGCGGGCGATGATAGCGTTTAGGAAATGGCGTAACCCGTGATAAAAAGTCACATAATCGTGATTAAAAAGGAACGACCATGCATGCCCTTCCCCCGATAACGGCCCTCCGCGCCTTTCTTGTCGCCTGTCATGCCGGGAGTTTTACCGCCGCAGCACAGGAGTTATGCATTACGCACGGCGCGGTAAGCCGCCATATTCAGGGGGTGGAAAAGTGGTTTGGGGTGAATTTATTTCGTAAAGAAGGCCAGCGGCGGGTGCCGACACCTTATGCGCTGACGCTGGCACGCGAGCTGGGCGGTGCGTTCGATACCCTGTCGGATATCGCCCTGCGCTACGGTAATGGCGGGCGGAATAACGTGTTCAATGTCAGCGTGCCAACCACCATGAGCCTGAAATGGCTGCTGCCTCGCCTTGATGATTTTTATACGCAATTTCCTGAGGCAAATCTGCAAATCTCTACGGCCAATACCGAGCAGTTACACATTGTGGGGCATTACGATTTGCTGATCCGTCGTGAAACCGGTGCCACGGAATATTCCGCGATCCCTTTTCTGGCCGATACCCATTGCCTGATGGCCGCACCGGCGCTGCTCAAACGTTTTCCGCTGGAGACGCCGGAGGACGTGCTGAAATGTCCGCGCGTTGAAACCCTCACCCGTCCCGGACACTGGAATTTATGGCTGGCGGCGGCAGGGCTGGAGAAACCGCCGGTCAGCGGCTTTCGCCGTTACGATCATTTTCACGTTTCGTTGCATGCGATGCTGGAAGGAATTGGCGTCGGGCTGGGGCCGGTCAGTACGTTGTCGGCGGAAATCCGTCGCGGGAATCTGATACCGATGTTCCCGCAGATTACCGTCGCGCCCTGCCATTACCACGCCCTGACGCCAGTGGGCGTGCAGAAAACCCTGCTCCACCAGGCGTTTGAACGCTGGCTGGTGGCCCAGGTGGAATGCGGCAATCAGTCGTAATTCTCACCATATAAACCAATCAACCGCCGCACGACGCCGTTGGTCCAGCCGAAACCGTCCTGCAGCGGATATTCCCCGCCGCCGCCTTCGCGGGATGTGTCGCCTGAAATGTGGTATTTCTCAATCAGTTTATGGTGTTGCTGATAATACTGATTCACGGTTTTCAGCCAGTTACGGGCAATTTCATCGCCCAGCACATCATTGCCGTATTGCTTAAAGCCCTGAATCGCCATCCATTGCAGCGGTGCCCAGCCGTTGGGTTTATCCCACTGTTGACCGGTTTCATACTCTGTCGCCATGATGCCGCCGGGAGTGAGTAAGCGGGTACGCACGGCGTCTGACAGACGTTCGGCCTGATAATGGCTGGCAAGTCCGACATACAAAGGCACCACGCTGGCGGCGGAAAACAGCGCCATTTGCTGACGGTGCCAGTCGTAATCACGGAAACAACCTTCGTTGTCATCCCACAGATAACAGTTGATGGCCTCGCGGCGTGTTTCGGCTTTCCGGCGGAATAACGTTTCGGTGACTTTATCCCCTTTCAGTCCGGAAATATTGGCAATGGTACTTTCCAGCTTGTGCAGAAACGCATTCAGATCCACCGGGATAAATTGCGTGGTGCGGATGCTGGCGAGACGATGCCCGTCACGCAACCAGCGCGACGAATAATCCCAGCCGGATTCCGCGCCAGCGCGCAAATCGCGGTAAACCTCATTCGCCGGGCGGCTCGAAAGTTTCGCGGTTTCGACATCTTCGCGCCACGATTCATCGCGCGGTGTGTCCCTGTCATCCCAGTAACGGTTGAGCAGCGTGCCATCCGGCAGGCAAACCACATGCCGGTAAGCCTGATTCGGGGCCAGAGAATCCGCGCCGTCCATCCAGAACTCATATTCCATTTTCAGATGGTCAAGGTAACGCCGCGCACCGCGCACGCCGTCTTCCTCGAACAGTTCGACCATCAGCGCAAACACCGGTGGCTGGGAACGGCTGAGATAATACGTGCGGTTGCCGTTAGGAATATGGCCGTACATCTCGATAATCCAGGCGAAATTATCCGCCATGGTGCGCAACAGATCATTACGGCCACTTTCCGCCAGCCCTAACATCGAAAAGTAAGAATCCCAGTAATAGGTTTCACTGAAACGCCCGCCCGGCACCACATAGGCCTGGGGCAACGGCATCAGTGACGACCAGGGCACGTGGTCTTCCGGCTGGCGCGTGAGCACCGGCCACAGTTTGTCGATGTGCTCTTTCAGCGAATCGCCGGGGTCGGAGACGTATTCATCATCACGATGTTCCGGCAGCCAGAAATGCGCGTCCACAAATCGTTTCAGGTTGAAGCCCGGATGGTTTTTTATCCGCCGATAACGCAGCAATATGTCCAGCGGATCCATTTTCGGCGGGCAGTCGGGAAAGGTTTTGCTGTCCTCGAAAAGCCCTGAAGATTGCACACTGGTAAACAATTCCAGATAACGGTCGGCAGGCGTTAAGGCATCAGAAGGCGGCAAACCTTCGATCATCCCCGGTTCCGGTTCCGCATCCATCATCCGGTCAAGGATCAGTTCAATGGGCTCGAGCTCGCTCAGACGCGTCTCTTCGCTATCAGCGTTTTCGCTGTCAAACAGCGCGTTTTCATTCGTCTGGTAATTCGCATTTTGCATATGCAGCAAGCCTCTTGCTTAGAAAGTTTATGCGACAGCGTTGTTTTTTTCTCCCTGTGGCGAAATGGCGTATAAATCGCGCAAATAGGTTTCGCCCCAGTTCGCAATATCATTTTTACGCAGCACCGCCATCATGTCGTTATAACGCTCAAGCCGTTCTTCCAGCGGCATGGTCAGCGCTTTATCCAGCGCCGCCGCCACGTCATCACGGTCATAAGGGTTGACGATTAGCGCCGACGTTAGTTCATTCGCCGCACCGGCAAATTGTGACAAAACAAGAACGCCGGGATCTTGCGGATCCTGCGCGGCGACATATTCTTTCGCCACCAGATTCATGCCATCACGCAGCGGCGTTACCAGCCCGACATCCGTCAGACGGAATAATTTCATCAGCAGGCTGCGCTGGAAATGCTGGTTGAGGTAAAACAGCGGCGTCTGGTTGATGCCACCGTATTTACCGTTGATGCGCCCCACCTCGGTTTCCAGCTGATGACGAAGTTCCTGATAAGCCTGCACGTCGCCGCGTGATGTCGGAGCGATTTGCGAATAGCGCACTTTACCGCGATGCTGCGGGAATTTTTCCAGCAATGCCTCAAAGGCCAGAAAACGTTCCGGCAGCCCTTTGGTGTAATCGAGACGCTCGCAGGAAATGATGTTTTTCGCTTCGCGAAGTTCACGTTCCATCGCCGCCATTTTCGGTGGCAGCGGGCCTTCGGCCATTTCCTTTATGCTTTCCGGCGCAATGCTGATCGGGTATACGCCAGTGGCAAAGGTTTTGCCAAATGCCTGATGCTGATGCGCGTCGCAATCTTCAATATCGGTCAGTGCCTTGAGATTATCCAGAAACGCCAGGCGGTCCCCTTCGGTCTGGAAGCCCAGTAAATCATACTCACACATCATCTTGAGCAATTCATCGTGCGTCGGCACCGCATTAAAAATTTCCGGGGTCGGGAACGGAATATGCAGGAAGAAACCTATGCGGTTTTTTACGCCGAGTTTGCGCAGCGCAGCGGCAAACGGCAGTAAATGATAATCGTGGATCCACAAGATATCGTCTGCTTTGATCAGCGGCTGCAATCTTTTCGCCAGCATGTCATTGACCCGGCAGTAACCGTCCCAGGCTTCACGCTGGAAATCCACCAGATCAATACGATAATGAAGTGCTGGCCAAAGTACGGCATTGGAAAACTGGCAGTAATACAGATCGTAATCGTTTTGATTAAGCGGAACCGAAGCGTAAGTAATGCCGTCATCTTCCATCAGATTCAGGTCATCCTCTTCTTCGCCCGATATTTCACTTATCTCACCATTCCAGCCAAACCAGAGGCCTGATGTATTTTTCAGCGCATCCAGAATGCCCACGGCCAGTCCTCCGGCGGATTTGGAACCGTCAGGAATGGCAATTCGGTTAGAGACAACCACCAGGCGACTCATAATTCAGACTCCTTGTTAAATGTTAATGTGTGACGTTGTAACGCCTCGATCCAACGGTAAACATCGCGAACGGTTTTGACGCGATAATGCGCCAGACTTGAACCTTCGCCGACTTTCACCGTGATCCCCTGCATGGCGTTAACCACTTCGAACCCTTTTTCATCGGTCAGGTCATCGCCGACGAATACCGGAATACGCCCGGAAAATGGCGTCTGTTGCATAAACGTATAAATCGCTGCACCTTTATCTTTTCCGCGGGGTTTAATCTCGAGAACGCATTTACCCGGCTGAAGAACAAGCTCAGGGAATTTTGCCACCACGGATTCAGCCAGTGCTAATACCTGCTGCTGATGCAGCATCGCCTGACGATAATGTAAAGCAAAAGCCATGCCTTTGGTTTCGAGCAAGGTACCCGGCAGTGCGGCCATGCCCGCTTCGAGGGTCTGTTGCACCGCTTGCGCCACATCATCGGGTAAGGTGACACGGTGCAGAGTGCCGTTGCCGTCGCGCATTTCAGCCCCATGAACGCCCGCAGCAGGGAGAACCAGCGGGCTGACCAACTGATCAAGCTGTTCCACCGGACGCCCCGACACCAGCGCCAGCGCGCCGGAAGAGGCCGCAAACAGCGTTTGCAGATGATCACGAACTTCAGCGGGGATGGTGACGGCATCCGGTTCAGCGCGGATTTCAGCAAGTGTGCCATCGACATCGAAAAAGAAGGCGTATTGGCGACTGTCCAATACAGGGAGAAGCGGTGTTTCGGTTGTATTTTCCTGAATTTCTGCAGTCAAAGTGACTCTCCTTTTAATGAGTTACAGCTCAACGCGTCATTGCGTTGAAAACCTCTGAAATGAATTATCAATAGGTAAATATAGCTCTGAACAGGAGAGTTGCAGCGATTATCAGATTAATCCAGACCGCGTCAGGCGGGCATTTCCGGCAAAAAATCCCTGCCGGCTGCCCGTCCGGGGGTTAAGAACCGGGGCCGGTTTCTGCCGCATTGACTATCACACTGATGCCGGAATGCTGCGCCAGTTTTATGCAATCCTGCGTGTCCTCTCCGCCGGAAAAAGCCAGCACCACATCCGGCTGGCTGTCTTTCATCATAAAGAGATTGCGGCGTATTTCGGCGTATTTACCGTGCAGTGACCAGTTAGCGGGATAACGGACAATGTGCACATCGGCGGTGCGTGCCCAGCGTTCGATCATCGCGCCCAGCGACTGATGTCCGCCGTGGATCAGCACGCTTATCGGGTGTGATTGCGAAAACGCATCCAGTGCCCGTTGTACCCTGTTGATATCTGCATAAAAGCGCCCCGCGCAAATCAGTACCCTCATGTTCTATCCTTCTGTTTTTATCATTTTGTTTTTACTTCCGGGTGTCCGTGGCGTCATCGCTCAGGCGATCAATCACCGGATACGCCACCGCAGCGATATGATGATGAACGCGCCGGTAATCACGCAGCACACGCTGGAAAATATCGCCGGATTCCGCCCAGGCATTTTTATCATCACGCAGATTTTTGAAATGCTCGCGGCTTGCCCTGGCTTCAATCTGGCGGATCACCTCTTTGCGCGAAACCAGCTGATGCGCGGCTGAGAGATCTTCACCCAGGAATGCGGTGACCGCCAGGCGCTGGCTGTTCAGGATCTCCGTGTGCAGCAAACCCATGTTGTGCAGTTCAACGTCGCTGAAAGGTACATTGCGGCGGGCACGGCGTGTCGCCAGCTCGGTGAGGCTGGTGGAAAGAATGTCTCCGGCGTGCTCAATGTTAATCACAAACATCAGGATTTCCTGCGCGCGGTCGGCATCGCTGTCACTCAGCCCTTCCTGTCCTAAATCCGCCAGATAGGCGCGGATTGCCGCACTCAGACCGTCAAGCGAATGATCTAACCGGCGGATTTCAGCCGCAGACTGATTATCTGCAGTCTTGAATAACGTCCGCAGCCGTTCGAGCATCAGGTTAAGCATGTCGGCCAGCCGCAGGGATTCACGCACTGAATTGGAAAGCCCGATATAAGCCACATCAAGCCCGGTTTCGTCGAGATACACCGGCATTTCTGCATCAGCGGCAGGTTGTTCCTCCGGGAAAACCCTTTCCAGCACACGGGCCAGCGGGCCGGTCAGCCCGATAAATACCCCGGCCAGCACGGCGCTGAACGCGGTGTGAAACCACACAACAAGTTGCGGCGTGGTCAGCGCAAGACCCGCGGCAACATGGCTGAGCAGCGGCATCAGGGCCAGCGCGAAAACACAGCCCGCGCCGCGCACCAGCAGATTACCCAGCGGCAGACGGCGCGCCACCGCCGAACCGGCGTTCAGCACCGGCGGCAGTGCGCCACCGATATTGGCACCCAGCACCAGCACCATGGCGGTCACCGGCGTCATCACGCCCGTGGCGGCGAGTGAGGCAATCAGCAAAATCACTGCCACGCTGGAATGACACACCAGCGTGAGAATGATGGCCACCATCAGGGCAATCAGCGTATCGCCTTCTAATCCCTGCATCACAGCGCTGAATACTTCCGTGTTTTCGATGTGTCCGAGTATGGCACTCAGCAGGCTGAGTGCCAGCAACATCAGTCCGAGGCCGATCAGCGCGCAGCCTGCACTTTCAAACCCGGAATGGTCGCGCATTTTGAACACGACAAAACCGCTCAGTATCAGCAACGGTATGGCGATCGCGGTGTTGAAACTCATCAGTTGCACCACCAGGGTGGAACCGACATTTGCGCCGAGCATGACCGCCAGCGCGGGCGCCAGGCTGAGCGTGCCCGCGGCGGTAAAAGAGGTGGCCATCAGGCTGACTGCGGTGCTGCTTTGCAGCAAACCGGTAATACCGATCCCGGCGAGCAACGCCATCCAGCGGCTGGACAGATGATGGCCCATCCAGTGGCGTAACGGTGTGCCGAAGCCACGTTGCAGCGCGGTCGAAATCATGTGAGATCCCCACAGCAGCAGCGCAATAGCGCCTGCCAGATTGACCAGCAGCGTAGTGCCGGATTGGGAGGTCATGGTTGTTACAGTGTGGGTCATAGACATAGCGGCTCCCCTTTTTCAGGGTTGTCATTGTTATTCGTTACAGCGGTTAACGCGCATCACAGCGGGTGCAGGTGCCGTCATCGCGACGGCACCCGGTTTCTGCGTATAACAGTTCAGCAGATCAGAACCACTGTTTGAAACGGCGGATATAAATCGTTTTCATACCTTGTGCCACGCAGCAGTAAGCCAGCAGCGTACCGGCCAGCCACGGGAAGTATTCCCACGGCAGCGCCTGCAATCCGACAATCGGTCCGAGCGGAGAGAACGGCACGTAGATACCGACCGCCATGACCAGACCGGTCATCAGCATCACCGGCCAGGCGGCAGTGCTCTGAATGAACGGGATCTTCCGGGTGCGCAGCATATGCACCACCAGTGTTTGTGACAGCAGCCCTTCCACAAACCAGCCAGACTGGAACAGCGTCTGCATCGATTCACTGTTGGCGCTGAACACAAACCACATCAGCGCAAAGGTGGTCATATCGAAAATCGATGAGGTCGGGCCAATCCATACCATAAAGCGGCCGATGTTTTTTGCGTCCCACTTACGCGGTTTTTTCAGGAACTCCTTGTCGATTTTGTCCCACGGCAGAGCCAGCTGTGAGATGTCATACATCAGGTTTTGCAGCAGCAAATGAATCGCCAGCATCGGCAGGAACGGAATAAACGCACTGGCGACCAGCACAGAGAACACGTTGCCGAAGTTAGAACTGGCCGTCATATTGAGGTATTTCATGATATTGCCGAAAGTCTCGCGCCCTTTCAGCACGCCTTCTTCCAGCACCATCAGGCTTTTTTCCAGCAGGATAATATCGGCTGACTCTTTGGCGATATCGGTGCCGCTGTCGACGGAAATGCCGACATCAGCATCCCGCAGCGCAGGCGCGTCGTTGATCCCGTCGCCCAAAAATCCGACAGTGTGGCCGTTGGCCTGCAACGCTTTCAGCACGCGGGATTTTTGCAGCGGCGTCAGCTTGGCAAACACCGTGCGTTCTTCCACCAGCTGGCGCAGTGAGGCATCATCGAGGCGTTCAACCTGCGAGCCGAGTAACGGTTCACCCGGCTCCAGACCGACCTGACGGCAGATACGGCTGGTCACGATGGCGTTATCGCCGGTCAGCACTTTCACCGTCACACCGATATCACGCAGTGCGGCAATCGCCGGACCCGCAGATTCTTTCGGCGGATCAAGGAAGGTCAGGAATCCGCTGATGATCAGATCATGCTCATCGTCAGTGCCATACTGTTTTTTGACGTCGGCTTTCAGGATCGTCCTGGTCGCCACCACCAGCACACGGAAGCCATCCTGGTTGTAGTCGTTGGCCATCGCCAGTAACGCGTTACGACGTGAAGGATTCAGTGCCACCACTTTGCCGTTTTCATGCATATGGGTGGAAATACTGAGCATTTCTTCCACCGCGCCTTTGCACACCAGCAGGTGATTCTCCAGCGGATCCTTCACCACGATCGACAGGCGACGACGGATAAAATCGAACGGCATTTCATCGACCTTGCGGTAGCCCTGCGGCCTGACGAAGCCCGGTGTGTTTTCGGAGAAGTAAATCACCGCCTGATCCATCAGGTTTTTGATGCCGCTCTGATGAAAACTGTTCAGCCACGCCAGTTGCAGCACGGAATCATTGTTCTGACCGTGCGTATCGATGTGGTGCTCAAGAATGATTTTATCTTGCGTCAGCGTGCCGGTTTTGTCCGTACACAGCACGTCCATGGCGCCAAGGTTCTGGATAGCGTTCAGGCGTTTTACGACCACTTTGCGCTTCGCCATTGCCACTGCGCCTTTCGCCAGATTGGCGCTGACGATCATTGGCAGCATTTCCGGCGTCAGACCCACGGCTACCGCCACCGCGAACAGCAGCGCATCCCACCATTCACCTTTAGTCATGCCGTTGAGCAGGAACACCACCGGCACCATTACCAGCATGAAACGGATCAGCAACCCGCTGACGCTGTTCACGCCGCGATCAAAGGCCGTTTGAGCGCGGGTACCGACAATGGCTTTGGCAAGCGATCCGAAATACGTCCGTGCGCCGGTCGCCACGACCACCGCCTGCGCGGTGCCACTGACCACGTTGGTGCCCATGAAACAGATGTTGGGAATATCCAGCAGGTTTTCGTTTTCCTCATTGAGGGCGCTGGCCGATTTAGGGGCAACATCGCCCATCGTGTCGTATTTTTCGACCGGCAACGCTTCACCGGTCAGCACTGCCTGACTGATAAATAAGTCACGGGATTCGATCAGCCGCACATCGGCCGGGATCATATCCCCGGCGTAAAGCTGCACGATGTCACCGACCACCAACTGACGCATCGGGATTTCACACAGTTTGCCCTGCCTGCCCGGCATGTCGCGGCGCAACACGGTGGCAGTGGTGCGAACCATGGCTTTCAGCGCTTCGGCGGATTTTGCCGAACGGTATTCCTGCCAGAAACGCACCAGCCCGCTGAGGCCGACCATCGCGCAAATGATGTAAACCGACACCAGATCCGTTTCTTCTCCGGCGCGCAGCGGCAGCCAGTAATCGGTAAAGAAGCTGATTATCGCCAGCACGGCGAGCACATAAATAAACGGGTTGTTGAATGCTTTGATTAACTGAACCAGCGCGTGAGGTGGCCTGTCGTGTGCCACTTCGTTGTAGCCTTCTTTCTCCAGCCGTTTCGCCGCTTCACCATGCGTGAGGCCCGCGCGGCTGGCATTAACATTAATCAGCGTCACGTCGATGCCATTTTTGGCTTCCTGAGCCGCGCGCATGGAGAGCGCCTGTTTCTTTCTTTCTGCTGTTTTTCTTTCGAGTGTATTGTTGTTTTGTACAGTCATGGTGGTGCTCCTGTCACCGGATAACGTGCAGGGGAATAATGTCGCCTGTTATTTCAGGCAGTAAAAACCCTTCACGTCATTTCAGTGATCGGTATTAAATTCATATCGCGCAGAATTCCCCGCCGTTTATTATCCTTTAATTAAAAAGGGCCTAAACAGAGTGAAACCGATAGTGTGTCTTTTATTGACGCGTAACTTTTCTGTGTTTTTTATTACGCGAAGAATTTCTATTTCGCGGATAATAAAAAGACAGTGCCGTCAGGCATCAGTCAGGACGATGTTCAGCGCAGCGTAATGCCGGGACTGAATCAGATGAGGGATAACCGACTTTGGGGTTCTTCGCTGTCAGAAACGATGCAACGTTGCTCCAGTTGACCGGTGACAGGGCTGACACGCCATGTGGTGATGCGTGCGTTCACCCTGCTGATTTTAGAAGAAAAAATGGATGGAGAGTCTTTCTTATGCGCAGCCAGCGTCCGGTCGCGGGACGGGCGTACACGCAAAATGGATGTCAGGGTTTTGACATCAGAAAAAAGGGTAGATTTGAACTTCATAACACACCTCGGGACCGTGACATTCAGGTTGAGGTGAGATTACACCAGAGCATCAGGCTCTGGTGAGGCGCACCCAAACGGTGAAATGATCACAATCGATTTTATGTTTACTGTTCCGGTGCGCTATTTCAGCGTCATCCGGCAAGTTACTGGTTACAGTGTCCATTAGTCTCTTATGTAAAGTTAATAAAGGCCGCTACTTCCGGCTCGTGCAATTTACCCATGCGCCCTATTATTGTCAACCCGCAAAAACTGCTTAATATGTTTCGTTTATATTTCAGTGAGGAAATAGCCGGACAGCATGCGCTGACCGGCTGACAGACGTCACACCGTAATGTGATAACGTCAGAAATTATATTGGATCCCCAGGCGTAAACGGGTTTGCCTTTCGTCGGTGGTTTTCCTGACCGAAACATCACCGATCTCGGCATAAGGCGTCCATTGCTTGTTAATATTATACGCGACCTTTAAATCCTGCTCATAATCCCATTTGTCGTTGTCATACAGGATCTGATCGCTGTGTTTATAAATATAGTTATATTCAAATCGCCAGTCTGCCAGACGGTAACCCAGCCATATTTCGCCGCGATTGGTTTTACGGTCTTCGGTATTTTCTTTGGTATAACGGGTATATTCATAACGATAACGGGCATTGAAATAAATGCCGCTGTCAAAGGTATATCCCGCAGTTAAAAATGGTTTGTAGATACTGCTGTCAGAGCTGGACTCCAGCGTGAATCCCGGCTGGACGAACACTTCTGGCGTCACTTTAACCTGATAGCTGATGGTGCTTTCTGTACCATTATCTACCAGATTATTAAAGGGTTTATTCTCATTGTCGCCGCCGGATTTCCATTTGGCCTCCAGCGAGAAACCGAACCCGTTGGCGAAGCGGTGGGAGACCAGCGCCCTGTCTTTATGTTGTTTACTGTCATCGAGCCATTCGTGGCGAAGGTCAATTGTGACGGCCTGACTGCTGGCGCTGGCCAGCAGTAAACCGCAGATCATCAGTCTGCTATTTTTCATTTTTATAAGTCCCAGAGATATTGAGTAGTATTGTTTTATATAAAGTATTGACTGTTAATAACGCCGCTTTATTTGTTTTTCAAAAAGTCAGCGTAATTAAATCCGCCGTCTGAAAGACGGGTAATCGGATCCGGCAACCGCAGAGAAATATAATCTCCCGGTTTAATTTCCTGATGCTTTGTATTCACCGTTTTGTGGTCAGCGTAAAAATAATTACTGTTATCCACATTACCGGTCACGGCATCGTCATACTTTCCTGCGGTGGTGCGCAGCGAAATGTTGTCCTTAAAAGTGCCCTGCTTGTCAGCCGTGGTGTATGGCGAAGGCCGGAACAGGAAGTTGAAGCGTTTGTTATCGACTGCGCGGTTGTCTTCGATAACCAGCGCACCCGGATTGAAGTTGTCGGTAAAGCCGTCCATGCCGTTGCCTACCGCGACGTTGTGACGCACCACATGGCTGACCGGTAATCCTTCACCACCCAGTTTGAAGCCATTGCTGCCGTTGTTCACTGACAGGCTGTGCTCAATGGTCACACTGCCGTTCGGGCCGTCTTCGATTTTGTTGAACAGGTCGAAACCATCGTCAATGTTGTCGTGGGAATAACAGTTCACCAGCCGGTTACCCTCGCCCACGCGCATTTTGACGGCAAATCCGTCGGCGTTCTTGCGCCCCGGATCCTGATTTCCCCAGGATTCAGCATTGCTGATGAGATTATGGCTGGCCCATAATGCCCGCCCGATGCCGTCCGGCGATGCCACCCAGATGCCGGTATCATCGGCGTGATGCGCCTTAACGCGGTCGATATGGTTATAGCTTCCGGCAATATGAAAGCTTTTTTGCGTAACGGTAATGCCCTGAATATTCCAGTAGCTGGCATTGAGTGTCAGGCCGTTAAACACTACGTTGTCGCCCTGGGAACGCAGGGTTTTCCGGTTTTTTTCGGTGCCGCTGGCGGTTGCCGGGATCACGCTTTCCGGATAATCACCCTCTTTCAGCCACAGCGTGCCGCCCGGTGCTAAAAGATTAACGGCACTGTTAAAATCCAGCGGATGTTCAGCCGAGCCGTCATTACCTGCCGCGCCAGCCGGTGAAACATACAACTGGTCAGGATTGCTGACCAGCGCCATACTCACCGCAAATTCCTGCGTCACCGGTTTGCCGTCTGCCGGTGTGTAGGTTATTTTCAGCGCTGTCACCGGTTGTTCAGCATGAAACGCAACGGCGACCACTTCACCACCGCGTACCGCTTTTTGCGGCAACAGCGGTTTGCCATTCTGAACAACCTGCACCTGTCCGTCACCGTTAGTACGTAACTGGAACACGCTGTCGCGGCGGGTAATGACCGGCGATGACATCACCTCAATACGCGCATTAAGTGACGGTGTCACATACGGCGCAGAGGGCTGAGTATGCGCTTCGCTGAGTGTCAGCTTTGCGTGATCTACCGTCATTTTGGCATTGCGTGAGGCGAAAAAACCGACGTAATACCCGGTTTTATCCAGTTGTGTCACGCTGTCCGCGCGCTGCACGGATTTGCTTACCCACTGATCACTGCCTTGTGGCGCATAGGCGACGGTAAAACCGTTGTCCGTGCGGGTCAGTCGCAGCGAAAAACGGGCTGGCGTACTCAGCGGATGATAGCTTTCACGTACCATGCTGATGCCTGTATTTCCCCAGGGTTGCTGTACGCCCTGACGGGCAATCATCGCCAGCACCGGCGGTTTATCGCCGATGGCCATGACGCTGTTCATCACCATATTTGATGCTGCCGGTAACTCCTCAATGCCCGGTTTGGTCACCGGCTCACGCGGATTGCCCAGAATATCGCGTACCAGTAATCCGGCCCCTTCCTGCCCGGCGGGTTTCGCACCATTTTCCGGCCCGAACTGGTTGAGTGTGATCTCCGCTTCAAGCTGGAAATTCACCTCCGCCGGTAAGCGTGTATAGAAATAAGTTAAGCCGTCGTGACTGTTACCGACTTTGCCGCCACGGCTTTCGAGTGTGAACGGCGTGCTGAGCACGGTGCCCGCCGCCGGAACTGCTTTGCCATCTGCCAGTAAGGTTTCGTTCATGCCGATTTTCTCCGGCAGAACGTTGGTGGCGAAATTGACGTCGGTTGACTGACCAAATGTGATGCTGTGCCAGACCAGTTTGCCGGTATCCGGCAATGCAGCGGCCAGGCTTTGTACGCTCATTCCGAGGGACAGCGCGACAATGACAAATTTTGATGCCCACATAATCGTTCTTATCCTAAAAACGTGAGGGGTCACTGGCCGGTGACCCGGCCAGTCGGAAAAGTGGAAAAATAGAGTTAAATCAGGTGTTAAGGTTGTTGTGTGGTACTCACCATCGGTTTGGGTTCGGTGACCTCAACGGCAGGCGTATCGAAAATTTTGCGGCAGACGACGCTGTTACCCCAGCACTGTTCATACGGATAACCAATCAGTTCTTCCATCACCGCCCGTACTTCCGGCTGAACCTGGCTAATCTGCCCGCCCGCTTTGATACGTGCTACTTCGCCCAGCACCACAAGGTGAGTTTTGCGGTTCAGTTTCATCTGATTACTGAACACGATAGCCATCAGCGCCAGCGCAATAACACCGATACAGAACACCAGCGCAATCGCCATCACCGCACTTTCAGGCTGGGTATGAGATTTAGACTGGAAGCCGTAGAAGCTCAAAATGGCACCCATCACGAAAACAATCACCGAGCGCATCAGTTTGCCGGAGAAGGTCATCGCACCGGCGTAAATCCCCTCGCGGCGACGACCGGTGAAGGCTTCGTCAATGTCCGCCAGGAAGGTATAAACCGTCCACGGAATGTAATACACGCCGCCGGTACCGATACCGAAGATGACCGTGATAGTCAGCATGGCCGCTGTGGCATATTGCTGCGGCAGATGCAGGACGTGCAGCAGGCTGTAGCAAATGACCGAGAAAATCACGATGCCCAGCGCCAGAATGTAAGGCTTGCTGAACCCGTGCCTGACGCAGATGCCGATAAATATCGCGGTAGAGAACAGTTGCAGCATCGAGTTCAGGCTGCTCAGGCCGGCAACCATCGTCGGATCATATTGCAGCACGAAAATGATGAAGTAGGTGAAAACGGAAGCAAACAGCCATTCTGCCCCGAAGCCACACAGATACATGCCCAGATGCTTACGGAACACACGCAGGTGGAATGTCGATTTCATGTCGCGAACCAGCGTCAGCATGGTTTTGCCGAGGGTCATTTTCTTCTCATCGACCGGCGTGGTTTCTTCTACCGGGCGTTCCCAGGAAGAGAGATACAACATACCCAGGGCGATAAACAAGATCACGCCATACGTCAG